>CAIOUR010000001.1 GCA_903861575.1 uncultured beta proteobacterium
CAGGCGCGCGACCGTGTCGGCCACCGCATCGCGGCAGGCGGCTTCATCGGATAGCTCGATCTGGTGGAATAGGGCGCGTGGCTGGCGCGCATGCAGCGCGGCAGCAAAGTCAGTACCCATAGGGCTTTTGCCCAGGATGACCGGAATCGCACCTTCGGCTGCCAGGCCCAGCGAGATGGCCGCGCCGATGCCGCTGGCCCCGCCCGTGACGAGAATGACTTTGTTGTTGAGTTGCAGATCCATGGTGCGCTTGATGTGTCAGGGGGAAGAGGGGAGGGTCAAACCGTAGGCGCGCAGTGCATTGCCGCTCCAGAAGGCGTCCTGCTCACTCGCCGATAAACGGGATGCAGCCCATTGCAGCGCGGTGTTTGCCACCGCTCCGTAGGGCGCGGCGAGTTGGCACACCGGCCAGTCCGAGCCATACATCAGGCGCTGCGGGCCAAAGGCTTCGAGCGCTTCGTCCAAACATTGCAGGATTGCAGCGTGGTCCCCGGCAGACACTGCCTTGGACGTGCTCCAGGCAGTTTCTGTGACCAGGCCGGAGAGCTTGCACATCAGATGCGGCAGTTGCGCGAGCGCGCGAAGGTGCTTGCGCCAGCGGCTGGCGACATCGGCTTGCGCCCAATCGCGTAGAGCGGGCTTGCCCACATGGTCCAGCACCAGCCAGTGCTGATCATGGCGGGCGCAAAAAGCCCGCGCGTCGGGCAGTTGGTGGCCGAACAGCAGAACGTCGTAGCTCAACGCAAGGCGCTGCAACTGCGCAACGCCGCGCTGAAAAGCGGCATCGTTCAGCAGACCAGGCACATCGGGCTCGTCTTGCACGATGTGGCGAAAGCCGCGCAGCGCGGCCTGTTGCGTCCACGCTTCAAGCCGCTGCGGGAGCTGCGCCGAGCGCAAATCCGTCCAACCCACCACGCCGAGCACGCCGGAGTTCTCAGCGGCCAGCGCGAGCAGAAAGTCGGTTTCCTGCTCCATGCTGCGGGCCTGAACGGCGATGCTAGCGGTGATGCCCGCTTCGCGCATGGACGCGTGGCAGTCGGCGGGCAGAAAATCGTGCTGCAGCACCGGCATGCTGTCGCTGATCCAGCCGAAATCCTGCGGCTGGTAGCGCCAGTAATGCTGGTGCGTGTCGATTTTCATCGGGGCTTGAACTGGTACTGCGCCAGCGAGGCGGCTTTCATTTCGATGGAAAAGCCAGGCGCTTGCGGCGGCATGTAAGCGGCGTTCTGGATCACGCAGGGGTCCACAAAATGCTCATGCAAATGGTCCACAAATTCAATCACCCGGCCTTCGCGGGTGCCCGCGATGCACAGGTAATCGATCATGGACGCGTGCTGCACGTACTCGCACAGGCCCACGCCTCCAGCGTGCGGGCACACCGGCAGCTGGTACTTGGCCGCCATCAAGAGCACCGCGAGCAGCTCGTTCAAACCGCCGAGTCGGCAGGCGTCGACTTGCACCACGTCAATGGCGCCGCGCATGATGAGCTGCTTGAAGATGATGCGGTTCTGGCACATCTCGCCGGTGGCGACTTTGACCGGGTGTACGCCCTCGCGGATCACGCGATGGCCCTCGATGTCGTCCGGGCTGGTGGGCTCCTCGATGAACCAGGGTTTGACAAAAGCCAGCTTGCGCACCCATTCCACAGCCTGGTCCACGTCCCAGACCTGGTTGGCGTCGATCATCAACTGGCGGTCCGGACCCAGCACCTCGCGCGCAATTGTCAGGCGGCGGATGTCGTCTTCGAGGTCGCGTCCGACTTTCATCTTGACGTGGTTAAAGCCCGCGTCGATCGCCTCCTGGCACAGGCGGCGCAGCTTCTCGTCGCCATAGCCCAGCCAGCCTGCGGACGTGGTGTAACAGGGATAGCCCTCGCGCTCCAGCGTGGCCCAGCGCGCCTGCTTGCCCGCGTCCTGTGCCTTCAGCAGCGCCAGCGCTTCTTCGGGGGTGATGCAATCGGTGATGTAGCGGAAGTCGATGAGCTTGACGATTTCTTCCGGGCTCATGCGCGCTACCAGCTTCCATACCGGCACGCCCTCCATCTTGGCCCACAGATCCCATACCGCGTTGACCACGGCACCAGTGGCCAGATGGATCGCGCCTTTGTCGGGACCTATCCAGCGCAGTTGGCTGTCCGAAGTGATGAAGCGCCAAAAGCGCCCCATGTCCTCGGCCACCCAGGCCATGTCCAGGCCCACGACCAGATGCCGCATGGCCTCAATGGCCGCGCAGCAAATCTCGTTACCGCGTCCAATGGTGAAGGTCAGGCCGTGGCCTTCGAGTCCGGGCTGGTCAGTCTCCAGAATGACGTAGGCGGCGGAGTAGTCCGGGTCCGGATTCATCGCGTCCGAGCCGTCGAGGTGCTGCGAGGTGGGGAAGCGCACGTCCATGACGCGCATGTTGCGGATAGTGGTCATAAATCAGGCTTGAACCGTGGTTTGGGTTTGCACGCCCAGGCCGTCGATGCCCAAGCGCATGGTTTGTCCGGCACGCAAATACAGCGGCGGTTTCTGGCCCATGCCCACGCCGGGCGGGGTGCCGGTGGAAATCACGTCGCCGCTCTGCAGGCTCATGAAACGGCTCAGGTAGCTCACCAGATAGGCCACCCCATAGACCATGGTGGATGTGCTGCCGTTCTGGAAGCGCTTGCCGTCTACGTCGAGCCACATGCCCAGGGCTTGCGGGTCGGGGATTTCGTCGGCGGTGACCAGCCAGGGGCCGATGGGGCCAAAGGTGTCGCAGCCCTTGCCCTTATCCCAGGTGCCGCTGCGCTCGAGCTGGTATTCGCGCTCGGACACGTCATTGATCACGCAGTAGCCCGCCACATGCGACAGCGCATCGGCTTCGCTGATGTAGCGCCCGCCCCGGCCGATGACCACGCCGAGTTCGACTTCCCAGTCGGTTTTCAGCGAGCCGCGCGGAATTTCGACCGCGTCATCGGGGCCGCAGATGGCGCTGGTCCATTTGTTAAAGACCACGGGTTCGGGCGGCACCTGCATACCGCTTTCCGCTGCGTGGTCGGAGTAATTCAGTCCGATACAGATAAATTTGCCTATGCCGGCCACACACGGGCCCAGGCGCAAATCCTGTTGGGGTGTGCCTGGCACCAGGGGCA
>CAIOUR010000002.1 GCA_903861575.1 uncultured beta proteobacterium
ATCGGTCACCGGTGAATACACCTTCGCAATTTTTGCGGTGACGGTCATGGCGTTGGTGTTGAGCTGGTTTGCGTCAGTTTATTTTGTGCCGTACTTGGGTGTCCTGCTGCTCAAAGCACCGGCACATGACGCCGAGGGAAGCCATACGGAAACATTTGATTCCCCTTTTTATGAGGCCTTTCGCGCCACCGTCAATTGGTGCTTGCGTTTTCGGTGGATCACCATCGGATTGACCGTGGCCGCCTTTGCGCTGGGGATTTTCGGTATGGGTCAGGTCCAGCAGCAATTTTTCCCAGACTCCAGCCGGCCAGAGTTGTTGGTGGATATGTGGTTCCCAGAAGGTACTGCTATTGCCAAAAACGAAGCCGTCGTAAAGCGCCTGGAAGCAAGGGTCATGCAGGACCCTGCGGTGGAGACGGTGACGACTTGGGTTGGCTCTGGTGTGCCACGCTTTTATTTACCCCTGGACGCGATATTTCCGCAGACCAATGTGTCGCAAATGATTGTGCTTCCCAAGGGTTTGCCGGAGCGCGATGCACTGCGCCCCAAAATCCCAGAATGGATTGCCCAGGAGTTCCCTGAGGTCCGGGTCCGGGTAAAAAACCTGCCCAACGGCCCACCCGTTGCCTATCCGGTGCAGTTCCGGGTCATTGGCGATGACCCCGGTGTGCTTCGGGCAAGGGCCGATGAGGTCAAGGACATCATGCGTCAGAACCCCCACGCGCGTGGGGTCAATGACAATTGGAACGAGTCGGTCAAAGTACTGCGCTTGGACGTAGATCAAGACAAGGCACGGGCTCTGGGGGTGACCAGTAAAAGTATCGCGCAGGCCTCCAAACTGCTCTACAGCGGCCGTGTAGCCGCCCAATATCGGGAGGGAGACAAGCTGATTGACATCGTGCTTCGACAACCTTTAGATGAGCGCGATACGCTCAGCGATCTGGGTAACACTTACGTTGCTACTTCATCGGGCAAGTCGGTCCCGCTCAGCCAGATTGCAAAGATGCATTTATCCTGGGAGCCGGGGGTGCTGTGGCGCGACCGGCGTAATTACGCCATCACCACCCAATGTGACATTTCGGAGGGGTTGCAGGGCGCAACGGTCACCCGGGAAATGCTTCCCGCGTTGCGGGCTTTGGAAAACCAGTGGAAAGTCGCAGGCAGCGGGACCTACCGGATTGAAGTGGCGGGGGCGGTTGAAGAGAGTAGCCGGGGATCGTCTTCGATTGTGGTGGGCATTCCGGTGATGTTGTTTGTCACATTCACCTTACTCATGCTGCAGCTGCAAAGTTTCAGTCGGGCAGTGTTGGTTTTCCTCACAGGGCCCATGGGAATTGTGGGAGTTGCCATCGCTTTGTTGGCCTTTAACCGTCCTTTCGGCTTCGTGGCAATGTTGGGCGTTATCGCGCTCATGGGCATGATTCAGCGTAACTCAGTCATCTTGATCGACCAGATCGAGCAAGAGCGTGCCCGGGGTGTGGCGGCCTGGGACGCGATCATCGAATCTGCCGTGGGGCGACTGCGTCCTATTGTTCTAACCGCTGCGGCGGCGGTATTGGCCATGATTCCGTTGACGCGCTCGGTCTTTTGGGGGCCTATGGCAGTCGCCATCATGGGCGGCCTGATGCTTGCCACGGTCTTGACGCTGCTCGCTCTACCAGCGATGTATGCGGCGTGGTTTCGAGTGCGGCGCTAAGCGCCGCGCCCGATGCTTTGGGGATATCCGGGAGGTTAAACTCCTCGGCTGACCTGAAATGACCGCGCGGGTGGCGAAATTGGTAGACGCACCAGGTTTAGGTCCTGACGGTAGCAATACTGTGGGGGTTCGAGTCCCCCCCCGCGCACCAGCCTGACGCCTTAGGCGCGAGCCCGATGATGTGGGGCAATCCAATGTCGCAATGGCGGTGCGGATTGCCCCGATTTTTTCCTTTGAGGAGTAAAGCGATGACCGTGGTGGTGGAAAATTTGGAAAAACTAGAACGCAAAATCACGCTCACGATGCCAGTGGCAGCGATACAAGGCGAAGTGGATGTGCGTTTGCGCAAACTGGCTCGCACGGTGAAGATGGATGGATTCCGCCCCGGCAAGGTTCCCATGAACGTCGTGGCGCAGCGTTATGGGTATTCCGTCCAATACGAGGTTGTGAATGACAAGGTGGGGCAGGCTTTCAGCGCTGCCGCCAACGAAGCCAAACTCCGCGTTGCAGGCCAACCCAGTATTACCCAGGCTACCGCGCCATCAGATGATGAAATGGCATTTGATGCGGTATTTGAGGTGTTTCCGGAAGTCAAAATCGGCGATCTCACTGATGCAGTGGTTGAAAAGGTGCACACCGAAGTCAGCGAGGCAGCCGTTGAGAAGACCATCGATATCTTGCGCAAACAGCGGCGCACCTTCGCTCAGCGTTCATTGGAAAGTGCGGCCCAGCAGGGCGATCGCGTAACGGTGGATTTCGAAGGCAAGATTGACGGCGAGCTGTTTGACGGAGGTAAGGCTTCTGACTTCCAGTTCATTTTGGGCGATGGACAAATGCTCAAGGAATTCGAAGCTGCCACGCAGGGCATGAAAATTGGCGAGAGCAAGACTTTCCCGTTGGTTTTCCCCGAGGACTACCAGGGCAAAGACGTTGCCGGCAAGACTGCGGACTTTATGGTCACCGTTAAAAAGCTCGAGGCGGCCCATCTTCCTGAGGTCGATGACACCATGGCCAAATCGCTGGGCATACCCGACGGCACCGTAGAAGCCATGCGCGCCGACATTCGGAAAAACCTCCAACGCGAAGTCAAGTTTCGCCTACTGAGCCGCAATAAGCAGGCGGCGATGGATGCGTTGGTGTCGCGCACAGACTTTGACTTGCCGCGCTCGAGCGTGATGTCCGAAGTGGACCGCATGATCGCCAACGCCCGGGAAGAGCTCAAGCAGCGCGGTGTGAAAGACGCTGACAAGGCCCCTATCCCGCAGGATATTTTTCGTGCCCAGGCCGAGCGGCGCGTCCGTTTGGGTCTTACGGTGGCCGAATTAGTCCGCACCCACGGCCTGGAAGCCAAGCCGGAGCAAATCAAGCAGCATGTGGATGAGCTGGCATCGAGCTATGAAAAACCGTCTGAGGTGGTCCGCTGGTACTACAGCGATCGCCAGCGTATGGCGGAAGTAGAGTCGGTGGTCATTGAAAATAACGTAACTGACTACATCTTGTCTCAGGTGAAGGTGGAAGAAAAGCACATTGACTTTGACGAGTTAATGGGACAGGTTTGATCAGCAATACCCGGAGAAAAGTCGTTATGAATATCCAATACGGCGGAAGTACAACCCACGAAACCCAGGCGCTGGGCATGATCCCCATGGTCATCGAGCAGTCCGGGCGGGGAGAGCGCTCATACGACATTTATTCGCGGCTCCTTAAGGAGCGCGTTATTTTCTTGGTTGGTCCAGTCAACGACCACGTTGCAAACTTGGTCGTGGCCCAGTTGCTGTTTCTGGAGAGCGAAAACCCAGATAAGGATATTTCGTTCTACATCAATTCACCGGGCGGCTCGGTCAGCGCCGGCATGGCGATTTTCGACACCATGAACTTTATAAAGCCCCAGGTTTCGACCCTATGCATAGGAATGGCGGCAAGCATGGGCGCGTTTTTGCTCGCTGCCGGCGCTAAAGGCAAGCGTTTCTCACTGCCCAACTCCAAAGTCATGATCCACCAGCCTTTGGGCGGAACGCAGGGTCAAGCCACCGAAATCGAGATTCACGCGCGTGAGATTCTCAAAACGCGTGAACAATTGAACAAAATATTGGCGGACCGCACTGGTCAGCCTCTGGAAAAGATCCAGAGCGATACCGAACGCGATTATTATTTGTCAGCGCAGGAATCCAAAGAGTACGGTTTGGTCGACGAAGTGATTGAAAAGCGCCCCTGAAACGGAACCGGATAAACAAAGCACCTTCATATGGCTGAAAAAAAAGGCTCCTCGAACGAGAAGAATCTCTTCTGCTCATTTTGTGGTAAGAGCCAGCATGAAGTGAAGAAGCTGATCGCTGGGCCCTCGGTTTTTGTTTGCGATGAGTGCATCGACCTGTGTAATGAAATTATCCGGGATGACTCAGCTGGGGTCACAGATGCCAAGGAGGCACGGGGCGATTTGCCAACGCCGGCCACCATTAAGGCTAATCTGGATAACTATGTCATCGGACAGGAGCCCGCCAAGCGTACGCTGGCCGTCGCGGTTTACAACCATTACAAACGGCTACGCCACAAGGAGAAGTCCAAAAAGGACGATGTGGAGTTAGCCAAAAGCAATATTTTGTTAATTGGACCCACTGGCTCGGGCAAGACCTTGCTGGCGCAAACTTTAGCGCGCATGCTGGATGTGCCCTTTGTGATGGCTGATGCCACGACCCTTACCGAGGCGGGTTACGTCGGAGAAGATGTTGAAAACATCGTTTTGAAATTGCTGCAAACTTGCAATTACGATGTTGAGCGTGCACAGCGCGGCATTGTGTATATCGATGAAATTGACAAAATTTCTCGCAAATCGGACAACCCATCTATCACCCGTGACGTCTCGGGTGAAGGCGTTCAGCAAGCACTCCTGAAGTTGATCGAAGGAACCATGGCGAGCGTGCCTCCGCAGGGTGGACGCAAGCACCCTAATCAGGATTTTGTGCAGATTGACACCACCAACATCCTGTTCATTTGCGGCGGTGCCTTTTCCGGTTTGGAAAAAGTCATTGATAACCGGACGCAGTCGTCTGGGATCGGTTTTTCTGCCACCGTGAAAAGCCAGGCGCAGCGTAGTTTGTCGGACGTCTTCAAAGAAGTCGAGCCGGAGGACTTGATCAAGTTCGGACTCATTCCAGAGTTGGTAGGACGCATGCCGGTGGTCGCCACCCTTGCTGAATTGACGGAAGATGCGCTGGTGCAAATTCTGACTGAGCCTAAAAACGCCCTGGTCAAACAGTATGCAAAACTCCTGGCGATGGAGGGCGTGGAGCTGGAAATATTGCCCGATGCGTTGCGTGCGATCGCCAAGCGTGCCCTGGCACGCAAGACCGGGGCACGAGGCTTGCGTTCGATCGTGGAGTATGCCTTGATTGACACCATGTATGCGTTGCCAGATTCTCCGAACGTAGAGCGTGTCGTAGTTGACGAGAAAACCATCGAAGACAACAAGCCGCCTCTGCTGGTTTACCGTGAAATTGCCAAGCAGGCGTGAATCTCGCCTCTTGCGACTGATGGGCGCGGGTCCTAGCCCAGTGCGCTTCTTGAACGAAAGATAGATATGTCCGGCCATACCCCCCTGCCCCCGACCCCGATTGAGTTACCGATGTTGCCTTTGCGGGACGTGGTGGTGTTTCCGCACATGGTGATCCCGCTTTTTGTGGGACGTTCCAGAAGCATCAAAGCCCTGGAGTCGGCCATGGAGTCCGAGCGGCGCATCATGCTGGTGGCGCAGAAGACCGCATCCAAAGACGAACCTTCTGTGGGCGATATGTTTGATGTCGGTTGTGTATCGACGATTTTGCAGATGCTCAAGTTGCCCGATGGCACGGTGAAGGTTTTGGTGGAGGGGCATCAGCGCGCCCAGGTCAACAAAATTATTGATCTAGAAACCCACTTTGTAGCCGAGCTCACTCCCGTGGAGGTGGCAGAGCCGCAAGCGTCGGGTGAGGCATCGAGCGAACTCGAAGCATTGCGTCGCGCGGTGATGCAGCAGTTTGACCAATACGTGAAGTTGAACAAGAAAATCCCCCCGGAAATTTTGACCTCCATTGTCAGTATTGACGACACCGGCCGTTTGGCGGACACCATTGCGGCACACCTGCCGCTCAAGCTGGAAAACAAGCAAGCCGTCCTGGCGCTGTCCGATGTACAACAGCGCTTGGAGAACTTGTTTGAACAAATTGAGCGTGAGGTCGACATCCTGAACGTTGATAAGAAAATCCGCGGACGGGTCAAACGGCAGATGGAGAAGAACCAGCGCGATTTTTATTTGAACGAGCAGGTTAAAGCCATCCAGAAGGAGCTGGGTGACGGCGATGACGGTGCAGACATCGAAGAGATTGAAAAGAAGATCAAGTCAGCCAAAATGCCCGCCGAGGCCTTGAAAAAAGCAGAGGGCGAACTTAAAAAACTGCGTTTGATGTCGCCTATGTCGGCCGAAGCCACGGTAGTTCGCAACTACATCGACGTGCTGGTGGGCTTGCCGTGGCGTACCAAAACCAAAATCAAACATGACCTCGGAAACGCGGAAGCGGTTTTGAACCAAGACCATTACGGTCTGGACAAAGTCAAGGACCGGATTTTGGAATACCTTGCGGTGCAGCAGCGCGTGGACAAGGTCAAGGCGCCAATTTTGTGTCTGGTGGGGCCACCGGGCGTCGGTAAGACCTCCTTGGGTCAATCCATTGCCAAGGCGACCGGTCGTAAATACGTGCGGATGGCCCTGGGCGGGATGCGTGACGAGGCGGAAATTCGTGGACATCGGCGCACCTATATTGGTGCCATGCCGGGTAAGGTGTTGCAAAGCTTGACCAAGGTAGGTACCCGCAACCCCCTGTTTTTGCTGGATGAAATTGACAAGCTCGGAACGGACTTCCGTGGAGACCCCAGCAGCGCTTTGCTTGAAGTGTTAGACCCTGAGCAAAACCACAAGTTTGGTGACCACTATGTGGAAGTGGATTACGACCTGAGTGACGTGATGTTCGTGGCGACCTCCAACTCGATGAAAATTCCCGCGGCCCTTCTGGATCGGATGGAAGTCATCCGTCTCTCTGGCTACACGGAGGATGAGAAGACCAATATCGCCATCACCTACCTGCTGCCTAAGCAGATGAAAAATAACGGGGTGAAGGCCGAAGAGTTGCGCGTTGAAGAGTCCGCCGTTCGCGATATCGTGCGGTACTACACCCGCGAAGCAGGTGTTCGTTCACTCGAACGGGAACTCTCTAAAATTTGCCGTAAGGTCGTTAAGGGCCTCTTATTGAAAAAAATGAGCGGCCAAATCGTGGTGACCGCCGACGGCCTCAATGATTTTCTTGGGGTTCGCAAGTACACCTATGGACGGGCTGAGGACCAGAACCAGGTCGGACAGGTTTGCGGTCTTGCTTGGACAGAGGTGGGCGGAGACCTTTTGACCATCGAGGCGGTGATCACCCCTGGAAAGGGTACGATTACTCGCACGGGCTCTTTGGGCGACGTCATGAAGGAATCGGTCGAAGCTGCCCGCACCGTTGTGCGCAGCCGCTCCAAGGTGCTAGGCATCAAGGACGAGGTGTTCGACAAGAAGGACATTCATATTCACGTTCCTGACGGCGCGACCCCCAAAGACGGCCCCAGCGCTGGCGCGGCCATGGCGACGGCTCTGGTTTCGGCCATTACCGGCATTGCTGTGCGTGGAGACGTAGCTATGACGGGTGAGATCACGCTTCGCGGTGAGATTACCGAGATTGGTGGTCTCAAAGAGAAATTGCTGGCGGCTTTGCGTGGTGGCATCCACACCGTGCTGATCCCGGAGTCCAACGAAAAGGACCTCCAGGAGATTCCAGACAATGTGAAGGCGGGGCTGAAAATAATACCGGTTCGATGGATTGACCAGGTCTTGGAGCATGCGCTTGTTCATCAGCCGATTCCTCTGCCCGATGAGGTTCCAGCGGTGCCGGAAGTTCTCGCAGCCGTGGCGGGCGA
>CAIOUR010000003.1 GCA_903861575.1 uncultured beta proteobacterium
AAATGTCAGCAGACCAGGGAGAACGATGGGCCACGCGGCTGATTCTCGCCCTTGCCAATGCAGGTTCTGACCTGCCTGAAGGGATACTGGACACGGGCATGGCCGGCGTGGCCACTATCTCCGGGGCACTGGTGTTGTCCCTGCAGCACCTGCGCGGATTGCGCTACGAAGCCGTTGCACCGCTGCTGGATGAAATGATGAAGTGCATTCAGTACCAGCCCAACGGCACATTGCCGGGCGGGCAGCCTCTGCCTCCGCAGGCGCTGTTCACTGAACCAAATTGCCAGATTGAAGAGATCACCACGCGGGTGCAATTGCGGTGCGAAGTCCTGCGCCTCCACGTGGAATTTACACAGGCCGACGCCGCGCGAACACCGGCACCGACAGGAACGCCGGCCCCGCAGCAGTCGGCCTGATCCCTTACCCGAACGTCCCCCGACTGATCGGCGCGCTGGTTTCGGCGCGGATGGCCACGTTGCACGAACTGCAGACGGTGTACGGCGTCCAAGATGCCTATGACATGCTGGAGGTTCAGACCGTGGACGCCCATAATGACCACCTGGTATTTGCGATGCGCGCTACTAAGGCACGGTAATGGCCACGGTTATTGATCAACTCATTGTCAAACTCGGCCTGAACCCTGAAGACTTCACGAAGGGCGAGAAGCAGGTTGCCGCATCGGTTTTGGACCTTCAATCGAAGGTAAAGAAATCCACTGACAGCATGGGCAGTGACTTCGTGTCGTTCACGAAAAAACTGATAGGCATTACCACCGTCATTGCAGTCGTGAACAAGTCGGTGGGCGCCATTCTGCGCATGAGCACCGAGATACGCGATCTAGGCCGCAATAGTCACAACTTGGGCATGTCGGCAGCGGATCTTCGCAACTTCGGCAACGCACTGGAAGCACTGGGTGGAAATTCCAAGGACGCACTATCTGACATTGAGGCGTTCCAGAAGTCGCTGTTTAATCTGGAGTACCTGGGGGAGTATTCCCCGCAGCTGGAAATGCTGACACGGTTGGAAGTGCAATTCCAAGATGCGACCGGGGCGGCCCGGGACTTCGGAGCCGTGGCGCAGGATGCAGGTGCCAAGGTCCGTGAATTGGTGCAAAGCGGCCAGATGACGCGGGCCAATGCAATCTTTTCGCTGAAACAGGCACTGGGGCCTGATGACGCATTGGCCGCGGCTGCGCTGGACAACACGTTGGCGGCGGAGATCGTCCGGCAGAAAACAGCGCACAAACAGTTGAATCGCGGCACCGTGGCAGAAGCCACCAGCCTTGAAAAAAACCGGGTTGAGATGCACCAGTCCCGTGAAGACGTGGCCATTACGACCATGCGTGACGCTGAGAAGGCCGCCGAGGCTTTGGAAAAGGTCACGGACAAATTGACCGATGCCTTTACGCGAGTCATCAACTGGATTGATTCAAAGATTCCATCTGATGCCAAAACCGCTGCGACACTGCCTGGAGGCGAGAAAGATCACTATACGGCTAAAGCCGGGGAGATCAGCCCCTATGCTGCACCGCGCAGCGCGTACCCATCGGATGCAGCATACGAAGCGGCGCAGAAAGATCCCTCCAAAATGCTGGTAAAAAACTCCAGTGGTAAGTTTGTGCCGCTGTCTTCGCTGAGTGCCGCCGACCAAGCAGCCGCACGGCCACGGAACGGAATTCTGGGATGGCTACAGCGCAAATCGGCAGAAACGCAGGCACAGTGGGAAGCAGATAAGGCCCCAGGTGGCAAATATGGGACGCCCATAAAGACAGCATCTCCGTTGGATTTTGCCAAAGGTGCAACGGCTTCGCCCAGCCCCGCCACGAAAGCGGGGGATACAACGATCTACGTGGGGCCGGTCACAGTAACCACCGCAGCAAAGGACGCAGACGGGATTGCCAGCGATATGGC
>CAIOUR010000004.1 GCA_903861575.1 uncultured beta proteobacterium
CCGCCGGATACCAGCATCGCCGTCCACAGCGCACTGCGCGACGAGAAACCGGCGTAGCGCGCGGCGGCCGGGGCGATGCCGCCCACCTGCTGGGCAAAACCTGACCGCGTGCGGAACAAAAATACCCAGACCAAGCCCGCGCCCACGAGCGCAATGACCACGCCAATGTGCATGCGCGAGCTGGCAAACAATCGCGGAATTTTGGTGGCCGCCTCAAACATCTGGGTTTGCGGAAAGTTGTAGCCGTTGGGGTCTTTCCAGGGGCCGAAGACCAGGAAACCCAGCACCTGTACCGCCACGTAGACCAACATCAAACTCACCAAAATCTCGTTCGCGTTAAAACGATCCCGCAACCACGCCGTCAGGCCGCCCCACGCCATGCCGCCCAAGGTGCCCGCCAGCAAGAGCGGCAACACAATCCACTTGCTGCCGCCCGGCTCAGCCAGCAAAGCCACACCCGATGCCGCCACCGCACCGATAACGTACTGCCCCTCTGCACCGATATTCCAGACATTCGAGCGAAAAGCTACAGCGAGTCCCAGGGCAATCAAAAGCAGGGGCGTGGCTTTGACCACCAATTCACCCAATGCGTAGCCCGTGCGCAGCGGCTCCCAGAAAAACACGGCCAGTCCGCGCACCGGATCTTTGCCAAGCAGAAGAAACAGCGCCACACCCAGCACCACCGTGACCAGCAGCGCGAGCAAGGGCGATGCATACACCCACCAACGGGAAGGTTCGGCGCGGGCTTGTAATCGCAACATCAGGCGGCGCTCCACAGTCCGCTCATCCATTGGCCAACCTGTTCCACCGTGGCGTCGGCAATCGGCAGGGCCGGCGACAGCGCGCCCTGCGCCATCACCTGCAGCCGGTCGGCCATTTGGAACAATTCATCGAGCTCTTCGCTGACCAGCAAGACAGCGCATCCCGCGTCGCGCATTTCCAGGATGGCAGCGCGGATTTGCGCGGCCGCCCCGACGTCAACGCCCCAGGTGGGCTGGCTGACAATGAAGCAGCGCGGTTTGGCATCTATTTCTCGGCCCACAATGAACTTCTGCAAATTACCGCCGGATAGCGAACGCGCCGCCGCCGTGCTGCCATGGGCTTTGACTTTGAAGCGGTCAATGATGCGGTTGGCCTGGGTTCGCAACAAGGCCGTGTCGATCCAGCCGCCCATCCAGCGCTGCGACTGCACCGCCTCTTCGCGCGTGAGCAGCAGGTTATCGGCCAGGCTCAACGGCGGCACGGCGCCACGCCCCAGGCGCTCTTCGGGCACGAAGTGCAAACCCAGCAAGCGCCGCGCTGCCGGGCCAGCGCAAGACACATCCACTCCGTCAATCAGCACCGTGCCTTGGGGTGCGCGGGTATCTTCGCCTGAGAGCGCGCGCAATAGTTCCTGCTGGCCGTTGCCCGATACCCCGGCAATGCCCAGTACCTCGCCTGCGCGCATTTGAAGGCTAACCCCTTGCAAATCGACGCCGTACTGATCGGCCCGCGCCAGACGCAAACTGCGCACTTCCATGACCACCGCCCCGGCCTGCTGTACCCGTCGTGCCAAGGCCGGCGGCTCGGAGCCGATCATCAGCCGCGAAAGCGAGTCGTTGGATTCCTGGGCCGGCACACACACGCCCGTTACACGCCCGCCGCGCAACACGGTGCACGCGGTACACAGCGCGCGGATTTCATGCAGCTTGTGGCTGATGTACAAAATGCTGCATCCCTCGCTGGCCAATTGGCGCAAGACCACAAACAACTTGTCCACGGCCTGCGGTGTCAGCACCGAGGTCGGCTCGTCCAAAATCAAAATGGTCGGGTTGGCGAGCAAGGCCCGGATGATTTCGACGCGCTGCATCTCGCCCACACTGAGCGTGTGGACAGGGCGCTCGGGGTCAATGTCCAGGCCGTAGTGAGCGGCTTTCGCCACGATCAGCGCACGGGTTTCCTCCAAGGTGGGACCAGGCTCCAGCCCCAGCCAGACGTTCTCCGCCACCGTAGCCGTATGAAACAGATTGAAGTGCTGAAAGACCATTGCCACACCCAGGGCACGGGCTTCGCGGGGGTTGTTAATGTGCACCGACCGCCCATCGACCTCGATGTGACCGGCATCCATTTGCACGCTGCCGTAGATGATTTTCATCAGCGTGGATTTGCCTGCCCCGTTCTCACCCAGTACGGCATGGATTTCTCCGGGCATCAGCGTCAGGGATACGCCATCATTGGCCACCGTGCCAGGATAGGCTTTGGTGATACCGGTAAGTTGAAGGCGGGGAATGTCCATCAAGGTGGCAAACAAAAGCGACATCGTAACGGCTGCGCCGGTTGATGGAAAAAGGGGCGTGACGTTAAGCTCAGATCCTTTTGGAGTCCGATGTGCCCGCCAGCCCCATCCTGAGTCACCAGCCATTGGGTTTCCCATGGCAAACCATCGACCCGTTTTTATTTTGCGTCCACCACGATGATGCCTACCCGGCAGGCAACGCGTCCATGGGGCCTCAGGCTTCCTTGCAGGGGCGCAACCTCGGCCAGGACTTCGGCCGCAAAGACGGCTGGAGCATGTACCACGGCCAGACCGTGCCCGGATTTCCTTCACACCCGCACCGCGGCTTTGAAACAGTGACGATCGTGCGCCAGGGTTTTATTGACCATTCGGACTCGCTAGGCGCGACCGCGCGCTTTGGCGCGGGAGACGTGCAATGGCTGACCGCGGGCGAGGGCATCGTGCACTGTGAAATGTTTCCGCTGCGCCGAACTGACTCGCCCAACCCAGTGGAGCTGTTCCAAATCTGGCTGAACCTACCCGCCAAAAATAAGATGGCAGAACCGCACTTCACCATGCTGTGGAACGAACACATCCACAGCCTGCGGGTCACGGATGCACTGGGTCATGCCAGCGCCGTGCGGGTGGTGGCCGGGCATTTCGCTACGCCTGCCGGCAGCGCGCGCGGTCTGCCGCCGCCCCCTGCCTCGTGGGCCAGCCAAAACGATGCCGACGTCGCGATCTGGACGCTGTCCATGGACGCGCGCGCGCGTCTGGTGCTGCCGCCGGCGGCACACAACGCTACGCGGCGGCAGTTGTATTTCTTTCGTGGATCGAGCCTGGAGATCGGCGGGCACAGCGTGAACGTGCAAACCGTTACCGAAGTGCGGGCACAGGAAGCCCTTGAGCTGACCAATGGCGATGCAGCCTGCGAACTCTTGATGCTGCAAGGCCGCCCCATCGGCGAACCTGTCGCCCAACATGGCCCGTTTGTGATGAACACGCAGGCTGAGGTAGCGCAGGCCTTTGCCGATTACCGGCGCACTGAATTCGGCGGCTGGCCCTGGCCGGTCCGTGACCCGGTGCATCCCCGTGAGCGTGGCCGTTTTGCTCGCCACGCAGATGGGCATGTGGAAGAGGCACCGGCTAGTGCCACAGCCTAAAATTCAACGACCTTCACCACAGATAACGCTCGAATGAAACGCCTTTGGCTTCTGTTTTCCCAGTCCTGCACGGTGCTGCTGGCCGCTTACTTTGTGGTGGGCACACTCAAACCCCAGTGGCTAGGTGGCAGCCGCAACGGCTTCGGGGTGATTGCCGTCCAGCAAGCAGGCGACCGCAGCGAACCGCCTCCTGGCAGTTTTCGTGTGGCGGCGCAGCGGGCCTCGCTGGCCGTAGTCAGTATCGCCACCAATACGGCGGCCCGCCCTTCTGCGCATGGGAAAGATCCCTGGTTCCGTTTTTTCTACGGTGACAACGAGAATGAACCCCAAAACGGCTTGGGCAGCGGAGTTATTGTGAGCACCGCAGGCTATGTGCTGACCAATAACCACGTGGTGGAAAACGCCGATGAAATTGAAGTCAGTCTCAACGACGGACGCCGTGCGAAAGCCAAGGTAGTCGGCACCGATCCCGACAGCGATCTGGCGGTCTTGAAAATCGACCTCGACAAACTACCCACACTGGTGCTGGGCGACTCCAACAGCTTGCAAGTCGGCGACCAGGTGCTGGCCATCGGAAATCCCTTTGGCGTAGGCCAAACGGTGACCAGCGGCATCGTCAGTGCGCTAGGGCGTAACCAGCTGGGCATCAACACCTTCGAGAACTTCATCCAGACTGACGCGGCCATCAACCCGGGCAATTCGGGCGGCGCGCTGGTGGACAGCAGCGGCAATCTGGTGGGTATCAACACTGCAATTTATTCGCGCTCGGGCGGCAGCATGGGCATAGGCTTTGCCATTCCGGTATCCACGGCGCGGCAGGTGCTGGAGAGCATCGTCGCCGAAGGCCAGGTGCGGCGCGGCTGGATCGGTGTAGAACCCCGCGAAATCACGCCAGAGATAGCCCAGACATTTGGTTTGAAATATGCCAGCGGCGTAGTCATTACTGGCGTTCTGCACAACGGCCCTGCGGCAAAAGCTGGCATGGAGCCCGGCGACGTGATTGTGGCGATCGGCGACAAAACCATCCGCGACTCCAGTGAATTGCTCACGCAGGTGGCCGCCCTCAAGCCCGGCGCCTTAGCTCGCTTCTCTGTTGATCGCAAGGGTCGCAGCATAGAACTACAAATTACGCCGGGGCAGCGGCCACGGCCCCCCAAAGAGCCGGGCTGAACGGCTATCAGGAGCGAATCATGACCGAAGCTGAACGTGACCGTCTCATGGAGTTTCTCCAGCAGCTGAAACAAACCCGCTTCCCGCAGTACGACAAAGTGGCGCTGGACCTAATCGCTGACGGAGTCGCAAGCCATCCGCGCGCGGCCTACCTCTTGGTGCATCGCTGCCTGGTCTTACAAACCCAGCGGGATGAGGCCATCAAGGCCTTGGCGGCCAGCGGCATACAGCAGGATCCGGAACAGGCCACTTTGTGGGATCAGGGCGCAACAGACTGGGGCGTTAACGCGCAAGGCGCGCGCCTGGATGCCCCATCCAAAGCTGACCAGGCAGTGGCTTATTTGCTGCGCAATGCAGGCGCTCAGTCGCCAGCCCCCTACCAAAGCATGGAAGACAAGGCGGTCTTGTTTTTAGGTCAAAACGCGGGCAAGGTCTGGATTGGTATCGCCGTGTTGGCGGCGCTCGTCGTCTACTGGACCCGATAAGGTCCGCACACGATCGCCCCCCGGTTCTGCGGGGCTGCGGTTTATGTCGGGTCGTCGTCAGGCGCTTTGCTGTAGCGCATGAACAATTGAGCAGACCAAATACCGGCCTCATACAAAATGACCATTGGCACCAGCAGTGCCACCATGGACACCGGATCCGGCGGCGTTACCAGCCCGGACACCGCCGCTGCGGCCACCACAAAGTAGGTACGAAAAGACTTGAGTTGCTCGATCGTCACCACGCCCATGCGCGCCAAGATCACCACCACGATGGGCACCTCGAAAGCGACACCAAAGGCGATGAACATGGTGACGACAAAGTCCAGATAGGCCTCGATATCCGGGCTAACCGCCACGGCCGAAGGTGCCATACGCTGGATCGCAGGGAACGCCTGCCCAAACACAAAGAAGTAACAAAACGCCGCACCCGTGTAAAACAATAAAGTACTAGCGGTAACCAGCGGAATCACTAATCGCTTCTCATGCCGGTAAAGACCCGGCGCGACAAATGCCCAAATCTGGTACAGCACCCAGGGCAGCGAGGCCGCCAGCGCAGCCAACACGGTGACCTTAATGGGCACCAGAAACGGTGAAACCACGCCCACCGCAATCATCTTGGAGCCTTCGGGCAGCGAACGTACCAGCGGCATGGCCAGGTAGTCGTACATCTGGGATGGCCCAGGAAAAAAGCACAAAACGGCAAAAATGACACCGACGCCATAAACCGCTCTCAGCAGGCGATCCCGCAGCTCGATCAGGTGCTGGATAAAGGGCTGCTCTGTGCCGGCTAATTCGTCCGGCGAATCGGGGGAAGCACTCATGAATGAAGTTTGGCAGGCCGGTGGCGCGCAACCCGGGCAGCGCCCGACTGCACGCGCGTTCGCACCCGGTTGGTGGCCTTGTACCACTGGGGCTTGGCGCTCACCTTATTGCGCCAGCCGCGTTTACGCGGGGTGTATTGGGGCGGACGGCGCCAATCGATGGCCTCTGCGGGCTCTTCGAGCGTCGCATTCAGGCTGTCCGCCGTGGTTTGGATAGAGTTGTGCACATCGTGCGCGGCGCTTTCCATGGTCTCACGCATTTTGCGCAGTTCTTCCAAATCCATAGATTTATTGACTTCGGCCTTCACATCAGCAACATAGCGGCGGGCCCGCCCGACAAGCGTCCCGATGGTGCGGGCCACCGCGGGGAGCTTTTCAGGACCAATCACAACGAGCGCGATACCACCGATGATGGCGAGCTTGGTGACGCCAATGTCAAACACGGGGGGACAATCTCAAAACAGGCACAAACCGAGCGATCAATGCTTGGTTTTGGCCTCAACGTCGATGGTTTCCTTGGCGACGGTGGGCGCTGCCGCACTGACCTGCTGGGTGTGCGTGGGTGCCGCTTCAGGTGGCTTTTCGCCGCCATCTTTCATGCCGTCCTTAAAGCCTTTGACCGCCCCACCCAGGTCAGAGCCGATGTTGCGCAACTTCTTGGTGCCGAAAATCACGACGATGATCACCAGAAAAATGATCAGATGCGTGGTGGAAAGTCCCATGGTTTTCTCCTAGATACCGGTATTCACTGCGAGGCGAAGATTATGACCGCAAGCGCCGCCGGATTAGCCGCGCAGCCAGGGCCGAGCGCCACCCATGATGTGGAAATGGAGGTGATGCACCTCTTGCCCACCCTCAACCCCGGTGTTGGTGACCACGCGGTAGCCCCCGTCCGGATAGGGCTTGCATCCTTCCTGCAAGGCCAGACGCGGTATCAGGGCGATCATGTGACCCATCAAATCGCCGTGGGCTGGAGTAACCTGGGCCAACGAGGGGATATGGGCTTTAGGGATCAACAAAAAATGCACCGGAGCCCAGGGGTTGATATCGTGAAACGCATAGACCTGCGCATCCTCATAAACCAGCCGGGACGGGATTTGCTTGGCAACAATCTTGCAAAAAATACAGTTCGGGTCGTGCTCAGCTGCACTCATGGTTCGTTTTCCTCACGCGACAGGGCTTTGCGCAACGCTTTTTCCTCTATGCCGCTGGTCCCGGCACGGCGCTGCAATTCGGCCAGCACATGGGCGGGCGACAGCCCATAGTGGGCCAGGGCGACCAGGGTGTGGAACCACAAGTCGGCAACCTCGGCAACGATCTTGCTGGTGTCACCTCCCGTATCGGCGTCTTTGGCAGCCATCACCACCTCTGTGGCTTCCTCGCCGATTTTTTTCAAAAAGGCATTGGGTCCTTGGTGAAGCAGCCGCGCCACATAACTGGCAGACGCGTCCCCGCCATGCGCGGGCTTGCGGCTCTCGATGACGGCGGCCAAATCCGCCAGGATGTCGTGGGAAGCAGAAGAAGTCATGGGGTGTAAATCGTTGCTGGGTCTTTGAGCACCGGGTCCACAGCCCGCCATTGTCCATTGCGCAGAACGCTGAAAAAACAGCTGTGCCGTCCGGTATGGCATGCAATTCCGGGCGTGTGCCCGCGCTGGGTAATCCGCAGCAGCACCACGTCATTGTCGCAATCGAGGCGGATTTCATGAACCGCCTGCACATAGCCGGACTCCTCGCCCTTGAACCACAGCTTTTTGCGCGAGCGGCTGAAATACACCGCCCGCCCCAGCTCCGCCGTCTTTTGCAAAGCCTCGCGGTTCATCCAGGCAAACATCAGGACATCGCCGCTGCTGTGCTCCTGCGCAATCACAGGCACCAGGCCTTTTTCGTCCCAGTGCACGGCGTCCAGCCAGGCGGTGGTGGAGGCGCCTGCGGTCATAGCCGCACCGCGATTCCGCGCGCGGCCATATGGGCTTTCGCCTGACCCACCGTGAATTCGCCGTAGTGAAAAATACTGGCTGCCAGCACCGCATCGGCGCCACCGGTTTGAACGCCATCGGCCAGATGGTCCAACGTCCCCACGCCGCCTGAGGCAATCACCGGCACCGGCACCGCATCGGCCACAGCCCGGGTGAGCGCCAGATCAAAACCGCTTTTGGTGCCGTCGCGGTCCATGCTGGTGAGCAAAATTTCGCCGGCGCCGCATTCCGCCATGTGCGCGGCCCAGGCCACGGCATCCAGGCCGACATTGGTGCGCCCGCCGTGGCTGAAGACATCCCAGCCCGCGCCAACAGCCTGGCCGTCCGCGTCGATCCGCTGCTCTTCGGCAGCGGTGCGCCGCTTGGCGTCAATCGCCACCACGATGCACTGTGCCCCGTACTTCGCCGATGCGTCGCGGATCAGCTGCGGGTTGGCAATAGCGGCCGAATTGAAGCTCACCTTGTCAGCCCCGGCATTGAGCAAGCGGCGCACGTCCGGCACGCTGCGCACGCCACCACCCACGGTGAGCGGAATGAACACCTCGCTGGCGACGGCTTCAATGATGTGCAGGATGAGGTCACGCCCGTCGCTGGTGGCGGTGATGTCCAGAAAGGTCAACTCATCGGCGCCCTGGGCGTTGTACCGCGCCGCAATCTCCACCGGGTCACCGGCGTCGCGCAAACCGACAAAGTTCACGCCTTTGACCACACGGCCACCAGTCACGTCCAGGCACGGGATGATGCGCTTGGCCAGCATACTCAGGCCACCACGCGCAGGCGCTGCCAGCCCTGCCAATGTCCGGCCGCAGGTACTTCAATCGGATAAAAAACCTGTGCCGCCTCAACACACAGCATGCGGGAAAAACCATCGGATGGCATGTCCGCCATCCCGGCGCATTTGCTCTGGCCCGGGTTCCAGACCACGGTGTCGGCCCATTGCGGACTTTGGGCGATTTCCAGCCGGTGCGCGCCATCTTCCAGCAGCAGAGGTGTGGCAGCGGCAGCGTACACGCGGTCAAACTCGCCATCAAAACGCAGGGCCGCAGCAGACAAAGCCCGCGCATCGGTCAAGGCGTCCCACTCGGCTTGACCACCTAAGCCGGTCAGACGCACGTGGGCAATGGCATCCACAGCCAGGTAGGTGTGCAGCGCACCGCTGAAAGACAAAGCGGTCGGACCCTGGTTGTCGACGGACAAAGTGACTTGCAGTTGGCCCGGCGTGATGCTGATGCGCAAGTGGGCCGCAAATGCGTGGGGCCAGAGGGTCCGGGTGTAGTCGTCGGCGCTCAGGGTGCAATCGATCTGGGCCTGGTCAGCTTGCTCAGCGGGCTGCTCGGCGTGCCAGGGCAGATTGCGGGCAAAGCCGTGGCGGGGCAAATTGCCGCGGGCATTGAACTGCGGGAAACACACCGGGATGCCGCCGCGAATCGCGGTGTGGCCGTCCCAGTGATTGGCGGAGCTAAGGAACATACGCTCACGCCCGCCACTGATCCACGACAAGACATGCGCGCCCTGCAAGGCCACCAGCGCGGTGTCACCGCAAGCGATGCGGATGCGGCGGCAGGGCTGGCCCTGGAACAGTTCAACCATTGAGCTCGTCGGCACGGGCTTGCGCAGCGGCAAAGTCCAGATCGCCGCTGTAAATCGCCCGTCCGCAGATCACGCCTTCAACGCCCTCGTCTTCGACCGCGCACAGCGCCTCGATGTCGGCCATGTTGCTCAGGCCGCCCGAAGCGATCACCGGGATCTTGAGGGCCTGCGCCAACTTGACGGTGGCTTCAATGTTGATGCCGCTGAGCATACCGTCACGCCCGATATCGGTGTAGATGATGGACTCCACGCCGTAATCTTCAAATTTCTTGCCCATGTCGATGACGTCGTGGCGGGTGAGTTTGCTCCAGCCATCGGTGGCAACTTTGCCATCCCGCGCGTCCAAGCCAACGATGATGTGACCGCCGAACGCGGTGCAGGCGTCTTGCAAAAATCCAGGGTTTTTGACGGCCGCCGTGCCGATGATCACATAGCGCAAGCCGGCGTCCAGATAGCGCTCAATGGTGTCGAGGTCACGTATGCCGCCGCCCAGCTGCACGTCGATCTCGCTGCCCACCGTTTTCAAAATCTTGCGGATCGCCATCTCGTTTTTAGGCTGGCCCGCAAACGCACCATTGAGGTCCACCAGATGCAGCCGCCGCGCGCCCTTGGCCAGCCAGCTGCGGGCCATGACTTCGGGGTCTTCACCGAAGGTGGTGGATTGGTCCATGTCGCCTTGTTTGAGGCGAACGCAGTGGCCGTCTTTCAGGTCAATTGCCGGGATTAAAAGCATGGTGCTTCAACAAGAGGATCAAAACAAAGGCACAAGAAAAAGGTTTGCAAGCGTATCAAGGATTCCAGCGCAGAAAATTCCGGTACAGCGTCAAACCGTGCTCCGCGCTTTTTTCGGGGTGAAATTGCGTCGCGAAAATATTATCCCGCGCCAGCGCGCTGCAAAACGCCGCACCATACAGGGTTTGCCCTGCACTGTGGCGCAAATCGGACGGCGCAGCGTAATAGCTGTGCACAAAGTAAAAGTGGCTGTGGTCTGGAATATCCGCCCAAACCGGGTGCATCTGTCCCCCGGCACCGGCCTGCTGGACCGTGTTCCACCCCATATGGGGAACTTTGTAGCGGCTTCCGTCGCTCTGGTGGCGACCGGCCAAATCGAATTTACGCACCCGCCCGGCAATCAATCCCAAACTGGGAGTGTCTTGTTCTTCGCTGTGGTCCAGCAGCATTTGCATACCGACGCATACGCCAAGCAGAGGCTTGTGCGCAGCGGCGTGCAGGACCGCATCGCGCATGCCGCTGTCAGCGAGCTCCTGCATGCAGTCGCGCATCGCCCCTTGACCCGGCAAGACTACGCGCTGCGCCGCCATCACCTCGGCGGGCGTGCGCGCCCAGACCACATCGATGGGCAGGCCGTGTGCGGCATGGATAACGGCCTGCGTCACGGAACGCAAATTGCCCATGCCGTAATCGACCACCGCAACCGTGTTCATGCGCGCGCGGTGGCCTAGAGGCTGCCCTTGGTGGAGGGAATCACACCCGCGCTGCGCGGGTCGCGCTCCACCGCCGCGCGCAGCGCACGGGCGAAGGCCTTGAAGACCGATTCAGCCTGGTGGTGGGCGTTGTTACCCTTCAGGTTGTCAATGTGCAGGGTAATACCCGCGTGATTGACAAAGCCTTGGAAAAATTCGTGCGCCAGTTGCGTGTCGAAGCCGCCGATGGCACCACTGGTGAAAGGAATGTTCAGCTCCAGCCCCGGCCGGCCGGACAAATCGACCACCACGCGTGACAAGGCCTCATCTAGCGGCACGTACGCATGGCCATAGCGGCGCACGCCTTTTTTATCGCCGAGCGCATGCGCAAAGGCCTGGCCAAGCGTGATGCCGACATCTTCCACCAAATGGTGACCGTCAATGTGCAAATCGCCCACGGCTTGGATGTCCAGATCGATCAGGCCGTGGCGGGCGATCTGGTCCAGCATGTGATCGAAGAAACCGATGCCTGTCGACAATTTGGAATGGCCCTTGCCGTCCAGATTGAGCTTGACGGTGATTTGGGTTTCGGCCGTGTTGCGGCTGACTTCGGCGGTGCGGTCGGTCATGGTTGTCCTTCGGTGAGCGCGGCGCGCAAGGCGGCCAGCAGTTGCGCATTCTGATCGGGGCTACCCACCGTCAGACGCAAACAATTTGCCAGTAGCGGATGCATTGTAGAAACGTTCTTGACCAAAACCCGGCGGGCCTTCAATGCGTCAAACGTAGCGTAAGCCCTTCCCGACGGGCCCGCGAGGCGCATCAACACCATGTTGGCCTGGCTGGGAAAAACCTGCACATCCGGCAGATCGGCCAACTTGGAGAGCAGCGCATCGCGCTCGGCCCGGATCACGGCGGCCTGCTCGGCGAAAACCGATGCGTGCTCCAGCGCGAAATGCGCGCACTCGGCGTTGAGCACGCTGACGTTGTAAGGCGGGCGGGCTTTGTCGATTTCATGGACCAGCGCCGCAGGTGCCACCAGATAACCCAGACGTACCCCGGCCAGGCCAAACTTGGACAGCGTGCGCAACAGCAGCACATGGCTATTGGCCTGCGGATCGCGGCGGATCTCGTCCAGCCACGTGCGGCTGGCGAAGGGCTGATATGCCTCGTCCATCACCACCAACCCGCCGTAAGCCCGAACCTGGGCGATCAGGCGACGGATAACCACGTCGTCCCACAAATTGGCAGTCGGGTTGTTGGGGTAGGCCAGATAGACCAGCGCCGGTTGTTCACGGGGAATCGCGTCAGTCATGGCGGGCTCGTCAAGCTCGAAGTCGGCGGTAAGCGGCACGCCGGTGTAGCCCATGCCTTGCAACTGCGCACTCATGGCGTACATCACAAAGCCAGGCTCGGGCGCGAGCACGCGGGAGCCCGGTGTGGCGCAGACCAATGCCAACAAAGAAATCAACTCATCGGAGCCATTACCCAGCATCAAGGCATAGCCCGGCGGCAGGTCCACATAGGCGGCCAGCGCGTGTTTCAAAGCGGGAATGCAGTCGGCAGGGTAGCGGTTGATAGGCAGGCGGCCCAGGCGTTCTCCGAGAGCAGCCTGCAAGTTCGGCGGCAGCGAAAAGGGATTCTCCATCGCGTCCAGCTTGAGCATGTCGAGCGCCGGTTGCACCCGATAGGCATGCATGGCCTGGATATCTGCGCGGATGCCAAGCAAGGGGCTGGGGGGAGCACTCACGTGGTGGACTTCGCAAGAGGATCCAGGCGCATTTCGGCCGCACGAGCATGGGCCTGCAAACCCTCACCGTAGGCCAGTTCCGCCGCTACGGGCCCAAGTACCTGGGCCCCAGCCCGGCTGACTTCGATGAGGCTGCTGCGCTTTTGGAAGTCATACACCCCCAGCGGCGAGGAAAAACGCGCTGTGCCACTGGTCGGCAGCACATGGTTAGGCCCGGCGCAGTAGTCACCCAAGCTCTCGCTGGTGTAGGCACCCAGAAAAATCGCACCCGCATGCACCAGCAAAGGCTCCCAGCGGTGGGGGTCGGCGCTGCTGACTTCCAGGTGCTCGGGGGCAATGCGGTTGCTGATGGCGCACGCCTCTTCCATATCGCGGGTGCAAATCAAAGCGCCGCGCCCGTTGAGTGATGCCGCAATGATCTCGCGCCGGGGCATGCCCGGCAGCAGGCGGTCAATAGACGCCTGCACCGCGTCGATGTAGGCCGCGTCAGGGCACAACAAAATACTTTGGGCCAGCTCGTCGTGCTCGGCTTGGCTGAACAAATCCATCGCCACCCAATCGGGGGGGGCGCTGCCGTCGGCGAGCACCAGAATCTCGCTGGGCCCGGCAATCATGTCGATACCGACTTTGCCAAACACCCGGCGCTTGGCAGCGGCAACATAGGCGTTGCCCGGGCCGGTTATTTTGTCCACAGCAGGGATGGTTGCTGTGCCATACGCCAGTGCTGCCACGGCTTGCGCGCCGCCGATGGTGAAGACACGGTGCACGCCCGCCACATGGGCCGCCGCAAACACCAAGGGATTGCGCTCGCCCTGCCCCGCTTCCATGCCGGCGCGCACAGGGGTGGGGACGACCATGGTGATTTGGCCGACACCGGCCACCTGCGCCGGTATCGCGTTCATCAGCACGCTGGACGGATAAGCCGCTTTGCCGCCGGGCACATAAATGCCCACGCGGTCCAGCGGCGTGACTTTTTGCCCCAGCAGACTGCCGTCGCTGTCGCGGTAGCTCCAACTTTGGCCACAGGCCGCTTTTTGGGCCTCGTGGTAACTACGCACGCGCTGTGCGGCGGATTGCAAGGCAGCGCGTTGGGCGTTGGGCAAGCCTTCAAAAGCGGCGCGCAGATCGTCAGAACTGATTTCCAGATCAGCCAACTGCTGCGCGTGCAATCCGTCAAAGCGCGCGGTGTACTCCAGCACGGCCGCATCACCGCGCCGCTGCACATCGAGAATGATTTCGGCCACGCGCGACTCAATCGCAGAATCGGTATCTGCCGACCAGTGCAAGCGGGCCTGAAACTTCGGCTCAAAGTCGGCTTGCGCCGTGCTCAAACGCAGAGGGCGGGCACCAGAATCAAACGCGGACATACAGAAGCTCTGTTAGGTCAGTTCTGAGCGTCGGCTACCGCCGAGGCAAATGCGTCAATGATGCGGCGGATGGGCTCGCGCTTGAGTTTCAGCGCCGCCTGGTTGACCACCAAACGCGAGCTGATGTCCATGATGCGCTCAACCTCTACCAAGTTGTTGGCCTTCAAGGTCTTACCGGTAGAAACCAAATCAACAATCGCATCTGCCAGCCCCACCAGCGGAGCAAGCTCCATGCTGCCGTAGAGCTTGATCAGATCAACGTGTACGCCTTTAGAAGCAAAAAATTCTCGGGCGATGCCGACATATTTAGTGGCAACCGTCAAGCGCGAACCCTGGCGCATCGCACTGTTGTAATCGAAGTCAACAGGCGCCGCGACGCTGATACGGCATTTGGCAATTTGCAAGTCCAGCGGCTGGTACAAGCCTTGGCCTCCATGCTCGATCAAATTGTCCTTGCCGGAAATACCCAGATCGGCCCCACCATATTGCACGTAAGTTGGAACATCTGTAGCGCGTACCACCAATAAACGCACGTCGGGGTTGCCGGTGCGCAGAATCAATTTGCGCGACGTTTCGGGGTCGTCAAGCACGTCGATACCCGCTGCGCGCAGCAGCGGCAGCGTTTCCTCAAAAATCCGTCCTTTGGACAGCGCAAGTGTGATCATGGGTGTGGAAGGCGTTACTTGATGCGCTCAATATCAGCGCCCAAGGTGCGCAGCTTAGCCTCCATCCGGTCGTAGCCCCGATCCAGATGGTAAATACGGTCGACAACGGTCTCACCTTGGGCCACCAATCCGGCAATGACCAGGGATGCGGAGGCACGCAAATCCGTAGCCATCACGGTGGCGCCCGACAGCGCTGCGCCGCCCTCCACCACGGCTAGCTTGCCATCAATTTGGATGTGCGCGCCTAAGCGGATCAGCTCGTTGACGTGCATGAAACGGTTCTCGAAAATCGTCTCGGTAATCTTGGAGGTACCACCAGCCACGCAATTGAGCGCCATGAACTGCGCCTGCATATCAGTGGGAAACCCAGGGTACTCGCGGGTGCGGAAGCTCTGCGCCCGAAGTGGTCCTTTGACTTCGATGCGGATACCGCCCTCCACCGCTGTTACCAGCGCACCCGCTTCACGTAGCTTGTCAACCACGGCTTCCAGATGGTCAGCGCGGCCATGGCGCAAAAGTACATTGCCACCAGCCGCCGCAACGGCGCATAAAAAAGTGCCAGCCTCAATCCGGTCGGCTACCACGCGGTGGCTGCAACCGTGCAGCCGCTCCACCCCTTGGATGCGGACACGCGAAGTTCCATGGCCCTCGATCTGCGCACCCATGGCAATCAGCATCTCGGCCAGGTCGGGAATTTCAGGCTCCTGCGCTGCATTCTCCAAAACGGTCTCGCCGTCGGCCAGGGCGGCGGCCATCAAAAAATTTTCGGTACCAGTCACCGTCACCATGTCGGTCGTGATGTGCGCGCCGTGCAGGCGAGATAAACCCGGTTGCAATCTGGCAACCATGTAGCCATGCTCAACTGCGATGTGCGCACCCATAGCCTGCAGGCCTTTGATGTGCTGGTCAACAGGCCGCGAACCAATCGCGCACCCTCCGGGCAGCGACACCTTGGCGTGACCGAATCGTGCCAACAACGGCCCCAAGGCCAATACCGACGCACGCATGGTTTTCACCAACTCATATGGCGCTTCAGGCGTATCCAGGCCGGACGCATTGAGTGCCACCACCCCGTCATCTTGCACGTCCACTTGCACGCCCATATTGCGGACCAGTTTGACCATGGTGGACACGTCCTGCAGTCGCGGGACGTTGAGCAAACTGACCGGATCAGCAGTCAGGATCGCTGCGCAAAGCTCTGGGAGGGCCGCATTTTTGGCGCCAGAGATCGCCACTTCACCCTCCAGGCGACGGCCGCCTCGGATGCGCAATTTATCCATGGGTGGCTCCACCTTGAGCCCACTCGGCAGGCGTGTAGGTCTTCATGGACAAGGCGTGGACCTCGTCGGTTTTCATGCGGTCCCCCAGCGTTGCATAGACCATCTGGTGGCGCGCAATCAGGCGTTTGCCAGCAAATGCCGCAGAAACAACGGTGGCATACCAATGACGACCATCGCCCTGGACATCACAATGTGCGCACGCCAAGCCACTTTCAATCAACGCCTTGATTTGTTCTGCATTCATAAGAAATTCTTGGGTCCATCAGGAACGGATTTTGTAGCCGGTGCGCAGCAAATGCAGCGCTACGGCGCACACCGCCAGCAGCACACCACCCACTACCGCGCAACTCAACCAGGGCGACACATCGCTCTGACCGAAAAAGCCGAAACGAAATCCGTCGATCATGTAGAAGAAAGGGTTCACATGGCTGATCCACTGCCACATCAGGGGCAGCGAGTGGATGGAATAAAAAACGCCGCTCAAAAACGTCATCGGCATGATGGCGAAATTCTGGAATGCGGCAAGTTGGTCAAACTTATCGGCCCACAAGCCACCGATCAAACCCAAGGCACCCATCAGCGCCGCACCCATCAGCGCAAATGCCACTATCCAACCCGGCTGTTCAATGCTAACGGGGACAAAAAACGCCGCTATCGCCAACACTCCCAATGCCACTACCAGGCCGCGCACCACGGCGGCCCCCACATAGGCAATAAACCAGTCGCGATGGGACAGAGGGGACAACATCAAAAACACCAGATTGCCCATCATCTTGCTGGTAATGAGTGAAGACGAGCTGTTGGCAAACGCGTTTTGCAGCAGACTCATCATCGCCAAGCCTGGAATGAGGAAAGCGGTGTACGTCACGTTGTCGTACACCTTCACATGGTCTTGCAAGGCGTGGCCAAATATCAACAGATACAACATGGCATTGAGTACCGGACCCGCAATTGTCTGGAAAGCGACCTTCCAAAAGCGCAGTACCTCTTTGTAGATGAGTGTTTGTAAGCCAGTCATGCCAGGACCTCTTGCGCACTGGCGGTATTGTTTTTGTGCATCACCTCCAAAAACACGTCTTCTAAGTCGGCCTTGCGGATTTCGACGTCCTGCGCCTGCAAACCTGCCTGGCGCACAGCGCTCAGATAGTGTTCAATTTCGGCGGCGTTGTTGGCTGGAAATTGGACAATGCGCCCGGTGACCCGCGCCCCGGCGCGCAAGGACTGAGGCAGTTCACCATCAAGCTTGAAGCGCAGTACGTTGCTGGAGGCGGCTTTGAGTAACTCTGTGGTGCTGTCGAGCGCCACCACACGACCAGACTTGAGCATGGCGATGCGTCCGCATAAAGCCTCCGCTTCTTCCAGGTAATGGGTGGTGAGCAAGACGGTGTGGCCTTCTTCGCGGTTGAGGCGGGCAATGAACTGCCACAGGGTTTGCCGCAGCTCCACGTCCACACCGGCGGTGGGCTCGTCGAGCACGATGACGGGCGGCTTGTGTACCAGCGCCTGTGCTACCAGGACCCGACGCTTCATGCCACCTGAGAGTTGGCGCATATTGGCGTCAGCCTTATCCGTCAAACCCAAACTGTGCAGCAGTTCATCAATCCAGGGCCCGTTATTGTTGACACCGAAATACCCGGACTGGATCTGCAAGGTCTCGCGCACGCTGAAAAAAGGATCAAACACCAACTCTTGCGGGACCATGCCCACCAGACGGCGGGCAGACGCAAAATCATGCTGTACATCGTGACCCAAGACGCTAACCTGGCCCGAAGTGGGTCGGCTCAAGCCGGCAAGCATGCTGATCAAGGTGGTCTTTCCAGCCCCGTTAGGGCCGAGCAAACCGAAAAACTCACCCTGCTCGATATCCAGACTGACGCGGTCTACGGCCAGCATACTGCCGCCCGATCGCCGTGCGGCATAACTTTTGGAAACGGCTTGAAAGGAGATCGCGGACATGAAAGCGTCTGAGTTTACCCGCCGAGTCCGCCAGCTGTCCGGCCCTTGGCCTAGAACGGCTCAATGCCAGATCCTTTCGAGCCCGTAGACGGCTGCCAGATCGTGCAGCCGCTTTGGCACCGCGCGCAACTGCAACGATCCGCCGCGCGCACGGGCGCGGCGGGCCAATTCCAACACCAAAGCCAAGGCGGCCGAGTCAAAGTGCTGCAGGGCCGAACAATCCACCGCCAAGGTCTGCGCCCCCAAATTGGCCAGTTGCGTCTCCCATTGAGTCAATTGCGCGGTCGCCTGCGCATGGGTCAAAGTGGGGGGCAGAGACAACTCCATCAGCGGGACCTATTTTTTTGCGTTTGACTTATTGCGATCCGAGAGACTGGCGATTAACCCATCCAGTCCTTTGGCGTTGATTTCCTGGGCAAACTGCGTCTTATAGGTATCGACGAGCCAAACGCCCATGACGTTGAGGTTATAAATTTTCCAGCCTGAACCCTGACCAGGCGTCTTGGTCAAACGGTAGTCCATTTGAATCACCTCACCGCCATTCTTGATGTCGGTGCGCACCACGAGTTCCTTGTCGTCTGGACTGCCGCGCAAGGGCTTGACCTCAACCGACTGATCGCCAACCTGCGCCAAGGCACCCGAATAGGTCCGGGTCAACAGGATTTTGAACTCTTCCTGCAGACGGGTACGTTGTTCAGGGGTCGCCTGCCGCCAAGCAGGCCCCACCGCAGAAGCAGTCATCCGCGCAAAATCCAAGTTGGGCATGATGCGGGTGTCAACCAGGGCCATGACGCGATTGATATCGCCGTTACGCATGCCTTTGTCGGCTTTGATGCTGTCCAACACGTCCGTGGAGACGCGCTTCACAAAAGCCTCTGGTGCCTCATCCTCTGCGCGTGCCGACAGGGGCAGCAGCGCACAAAAACTCAATAACAGAACCCAGCAGCGCATACGCGTTTTATTCAAGGGCATCGCATTCTCCATCGTCATTCAAGGTCGGGGCTCATCGTCAACCGGTTGGTCTTCGTCCGGCGGATTGCCATCGTATTGCAAATAGCGCTGGCGTTGCAGATACACATCCCGTACGAATGAATAAGCATCCAATGCCGCACCTTCTACCGCATCGCCTGCACCCAGGAAGGTCGCGCGGGCATCCACCAAATTCAACAAAACCAAGCTGTCCCGCGTGGCAGCTTCAGAGAACTGGTTAGTGAGGTTGGCGCGGTAATCCACTGGCAAAGCAGCCACCTCCCGCAAGGTGGCTGGCCCCAGCAGCGGCAAGACCACGTAAGGGCCGGGCTTGACGCCCCAACGCCCAAGCGTGGTTCCAAAATCCGCCTTATGGCGCTCAATCTTGAGATCCGTGGCGACATCGAATAAACCCAAAACGCCCAACGTTGTGTTCACCACAACCCGGCTGATGCTGTCACCGGTCTCTTGCTTACGTACCGCCAATGCGTTGTTCACCGCCGACCAGACGTCACCCAAATTGCCGAAAAAATTGTGCACGCCTTTGCGGGCCCAACTTGGCAGCACGTCGCGGTACAAAGTGGCTACCGGCTTGAAGACGATGCGGTCTGCCTTGTCATTAAAACTGAAAACACTGCGGTTCATGGACTCCCAGGGGTCACGGTCGTCCGGGGTTTGCACCGTGGCGCAACCGGATAAAACCACGAGCGCAACGCAACACATGCGCCTGCAGCGCAGGATCATTTACTACCCCCGCTGGAGGGTCCATCAGCGGCTTTGCTATACAAAAACTGGCTGATTAAATTCTCCAGAACGACGGCAGACTGGGTTTGACTGATGGTGTCACCTTCCCCCAGGTTGTCGGACTCTGCACCGGCCTCAATGCCGACGTACTGTTCACCGAGCAAGCCGCTGGTCAAAATTTTCAAGGTACTGTCCTTAGGGAAGGCGTAGCGCTGATCCATCAGCAGCACGACCCGTGCCTGGTAGGTCTTGTCATCAAAGCGGATGGCATCGACATGTCCGACGACCACACCACTGGCTTTTACCGGCGCTTTAGGTTTCAGACCACCAATATTGTCGAAGCGGGCCGTCACCTGGTAAGTCGTGGCCCATTGCAGGGTTAACAAATTAGCCGACTTCAAAGCCAAAAATACCAAAGCCAATGCACCCAACAGGACAAACAGCCCCACCCACACATCGTTTTTAGAACGTTCCATAGCGCTTGTTTTCCTAGATACTGAACATCAAAGCGGTCAACACAAAATCCAGCGCCAGTACCGTGAGCGAC
>CAIOUR010000005.1 GCA_903861575.1 uncultured beta proteobacterium
CAACCGCTTTAGCTTCAACACCGGCGAAGGCCGTTGCCCCGGCTGCGAAGGCCAGGGCATACGCACCATTGGCATGAGCTTTTTGCCGGACGTCAAAGTGCTGTGCGAAACCTGCAAAGGCGCGCGCTTCAACCCCGAAACATTGGCGGTCAGCTGGCGCGGCAAAAACATCGGCGAGGTGCTGCAAATGGAAGTGGACGAAGCCGTCGACTTCTTCGCCGCCATGCCGGTCATCGCGCACCCGTTGCAACTGCTCAAAGACGTGGGGCTGGGCTACCTGACGCTGGGCCAACCCTCGCCCACGCTCAGCGGCGGCGAGGCGCAGCGCATCAAGCTGGTGACCGAACTCAGCAAGGTGCGCGACGACATCACCCGCCGCGGCCAGAAAGTGCCGCACACCCTGTACGTGCTGGACGAACCCACGGTCGGACTGCACATGGCCGACGTGGAAAAACTCATCCACGTCCTGCACCGCCTGGTGCGCGGCGGCCACAGCGTGGTCGTCATCGAACACGATCTGGACGTGATCGCCGAGGCCGACTGGATCATCGACCTCGGCCCCGACGGCGGCAAGGGCGGCGGGCGCGTGGTGGCTGCGGCTACGCCGGAAGAGGTTGTGAAGTTGGGTACGCATACGGGGGTTGCGCTGAAGAGCGTTTTGGCGCGGTGAGCGGCGTGTGGCTCTACCTCCTCCAAGGCGCAGCGTTCGGCTTCGCCGCCGCGTCCCAGCCCGGGCCGTTTCAAACCTATTTGATCTCGCAATCCATCAGCCACGGCTGGCGGCGCACGCTGCCGTCCGCCCTGGCGCCGCTGATCAGCGACGGGCCGATCATTGCGCTGTGTTTACTGGTGCTGAGCCAGGTGCCGCCTTGGATGGAGCAGGTCTTGTACGGCGTCAGCGGCGTGTTCATTGTGTATTTGGCCTTTGGCTCGTTCCGCGCCTGGCGGGCTATGGACCCGCAGGCGCAAGATCGGCCGCTGGCGATGCCGAAGCGGCATATTGGCAAGGCCGTGGTGATGAACATGCTGAGCCCCGGACCGTATATTTTTTGGACCCTGGTGACCGGACCGGTGCTGGTGGCCGGCTGGCGCGAGTCGCCCGCGCATGGGCTGGCTTTTTTGGGTGGGTTTTACGCGACCATCGTCGGCGGGCTGGCGGCCATCGTGCTCGTTTTCGGGCTGGCAGCGCGCTTTGGCGCGGGCATCAAGCGCCACATGCTGGGCGTCTCGGCGTTGGCCTTGCTGGTGTTTGGCCTGTACCAGTTGGCGCGCGCCTTTTTCTTGATCACGTGACGTACACCACCTGCGGCTGCAACGTTTGTTGCATTCAAGGCGTAAAGTTGTTGTGTTGCTGACTGAAAGTCGCCGGAATTCCCGTCTCGCTGCAAAAATTTACAAAGTCTGAGGCCACCGGCTTGTAAAAAAGGCTCAAGTCGTGCATAATCGTGGGCTTCGCTCGAATTGTTGGCGGAGTATCTGCCCAAATGGCTGTGATGTGAGTGGTTCATATTGCAGGCAGCGGGCCCAAGACTGATCGCAGGTGTTGTGCCTGCGGTGCAAGTTGGGAAAATGAAATGATCCAGACTGAATCTCGGTTAGAAGTCGCCGATAACACCGGC
>CAIOUR010000006.1 GCA_903861575.1 uncultured beta proteobacterium
CATTCGCCGTGTTCCTACCGGTGAAAAGCGTGGGCGTGATGGGCGACGGTCGCACCTACGATTACGTCGTCGCATTACGCGCCGTTCAGACCAGCGATTTCATGACCGCCGACTGGGCCGAGTTGCCGTATGCGCTGCTCAAGAAAGTGTCGGGGCGCATCATCAACGAGGTGCGCGGAATTAACCGGGTCACCTATGACGTGTCGAGTAAGCCGCCGGCGACCATTGAGTGGGAGTAATAGCGCGCGCGACTGCGCCGTACAGCGGGCTGTCCTACCAAGCCCCGTAATGGCTGACGAGCCCGTACCACAAAGCCCCTAACTCTCGGCCCATACTGGTCTGTCCGGCTTTGGCCGTGGCGTTGGCAGCCAAGTGCACCATGACCAATTTTTGCGAGGGGTCAACAAAAATGGCCTGCCCGTATACGCCCAGCAGTGCGAAGCGGCGCTGTACACCCGGGAAGGTCCATACCTGGTAGCCGTAACCGTAATAGGGCGTGGCTTTCTTGGGGGCAAATGCGGGTGGATGTTGCTTCCAATCCGTGGCTTCAAGCAAGAAGTCTCTTGGAATAATTTCGCCCAGATCGGGCCGGTCCGAGCGCCGGCCATCGTTGGCGAGCAATACCCCAAGGCGCGCGTAGTCGCGGGCGGTGGCGTTGAAGTTGCCGCTGGCGCGCTCCAAGCCGGTCGAATCGGTTCGCCACAGCCCGGCGCTCTGCGCACCCATGGGCTCCCACAAACGCGTTTGCAGGTAACTGCTGAGGGTTTCGCCGGTAGCGCCTTGCAGCACCAAGGCCAACATATCGGTTTCCGCGCTGGCGTAGTTGAAGACGCTGCCCTGCGGATACAGGCGCTCGGTGATGACCTTGGCACCGCCCGCTGCGCCGTCCCGCGCAGACGCAGCGCCGTAGCGCGCCAGATCGTCTTTTCCGTTGTAGATCTCCTCGAACTTGGCGCCTGAGGCCATGCGCAACAAGTTCCGGACTGTGGTGTCTCCGTACAGCGTGCCAGCCAGCTTGGGCGCATAGGTTTCCGCCCGGTCGTCCAGAGACCGGATACGCCCCTCACGGTGGGCCAAACCAATGGCCAGGGCAGTGACGGTTTTGGCCATGGAATTGGACAGAAAGCGGTGGTCCGCGGTACGGTCGTACTGGTAGCGCTCGACTTGGATCACGCCGTCCTTGATCACCAGCAAGGCCATTACGCGCTGGCGGTTCAGATAGTCGTCGACCGTTAGCCCGGGCTGCCCGCCAACGCTCCAACGGTAGGGCGGCTCTACATCCGCCTTCCCAAAAACCAGCGGCATAGCAGCAGCTTGCATGGCGTTGACCGAACCCAAAAAGATACCCGGAATTTCAGCCTGGTGGGTGAAGGAACCAACGCGTACGCATTCATCGAAAAACCAGTTCCTGGCTGTGCCGACCGGATAGCCGCGCGACTTGCACAGGTCTTCTTCATCCGGAGCAGCGAGGGCGGTGCTGCACCAAACCAAACAGCCAGCCAGCGCTGCAAACAACAGGAGAAGGAACGTCATGCGCCGCTCATCCTGCTACGGAGAAATGATCCGGCGGCAAGCCAGACTGATGGCGGGTTTGCATAGTCTGGTAAGCGGCCTCAATGTGACGGGTGAATAGCGGGGCATCGAACAACGGACTGGTCTCCCGTTGACTCAAGAGTTTGGACCGAATCGCCTTGAGGGACGATGGGTCTTTGGCCAATTCAATTGCCCGTGCTTCGAACTCTGCTTGCGTATCGGTGATCAATTCGGGCAGGCCAATCGTCCGCAGCAAACTGCCGGCAACCCGCGCGGCGAAGGAAATGCCCATGCAGGTCACCACCGGCAGCCCCGCCCACAAGGCGTCGCTGGCGGTGGTGTGGGCGTTATAGGGCAGGGTATCGATGAATAAATCCGCCAAGCGATGCCGTGCCAGGTGCTCCGCCAGCGGCATACGCGGCGCAAAAATAAGCCGATTGGCGTCAACGCCTCGGGACTGGGCTTCCCGTTGGAGGTTGCGCGTAGCCACCGGGTTGTGGTCCAGCAGCCAAAGGACGCTGCCTTCCACGGCTTGCAGAATGCGCATCCACCCGTCAAAGGTTGAGGGCAATATCTTGTAGGCATTGTTAAAGCAGCAAAAGACAAATCCACTCGCGGGTAAACCTAGGTCGCTGCGCGAAAAAATCCGCTCTGAAATTTTGCGCTGTGCGTCATTGGGCTGGTAGCAGTGCGGGAGATACGCCACTTTCTCCACGTAATGCTGCCGTTGGTCTTCAGGAATGACGGTTGCATCTGCAATGACATAGTCGTAATACGAGGCGCCCAGGGTGCCCGGGAATCCCAGGAAATTGACTTGAACGGGCGCGCAGCGGTGCGCAAAAATTCCGGTGCGTGAGTCGACGGTATGGCCGCCTAGGTCGATAGCGATGTCGATGTTCAGGGCCCGTGAAAGCTGCGCGGCATTGCGGTCGCTCTTGTCGCTCACATCAATGACCTGGGTCACCGCTGCAAATATGCGTACGCTGGTTTCATCGGGCGGCTCGGGGTTGAGTTTGAAAGCGTAAATCTCGAAAGTATTTTTGTCATGCTTTTCGAGCATTTCAGCAACCAGATAGGCAATCGCATGGTTTCGAAAGTCCGCCGAGAAATAACCGATTCGCATTTTCTGACCCGCCGTACGGGGCTTGATAGTCCCCAAGGCATCGTTTTGCGGGAACCGCTTTTGTATGTAAATCTGGGCCACTTCGCGGTGTAGCGCCGGCTCATCCAGCACACCCGTCACCACAAACGGACTGGCTGCCGGCAGCGTACCGCGTACCTGATCTCGCAAAGACTGCAGACTGGCGCTCAAACCCTCCCAGCTGCAGATTTGCATCGCGTTATGGAGGTGCGCACCCAGCAAAAATGGGTATCCAGCATTCAGCGAAATCGCCTGTCGAAAACTGACTTCCGCCGATTCCAGGTCTTTCAGATCACATAAGACCAGAGCCCGGTTGTAATGGGCTTCGACGTAATTAGCCTTGAGACGGATGGCCTGGTCATGGTCAGCAAGGGCCTTGGCATACTGCGCTGTCTCTTTGAATGCGATGCCCCGGTTATCGAATGCCTGGTGGTGGTCCGGCTTCAAGCGAATGGCCTTGTCGTAACTGGCGATGGCTGCCGGCAACTGCCTAATCTGAAACAAAGCGTTGCCCCGGTTGTAATGGGCCGCCGCATAGTCTGGCTTAGCCGCAATTGCCCGGTCATAGCAATCAATCGCTTCTTTGTATCGTTGCGCGCCAGCGTAAAGAATGCCCTGGTTGTTGTAGGTTTCAGCCACACCTGGCCGGATTGACAGCGATTTTTCGTAACTCGCCAAAGCCATTTCAAATTGCCCCAGTTCTCGCAAGACCAAACCGAGGTTGGAGTAATAGCCAGCCATATCCGGATTGATTGCAATGGCCTTTTGGATCAAATCCGATGCCAGCAGATAGTTCTCCTCCTGGTAGGCCACCATGCCAAGGAGATGCCAGGCATCGGCATGCGCGCTGTCATCTCCCAGCAGGCTGGTATACATCGCTTTGGCTTGCGCCAGTTGCCCCTGCTGGTGGAGCGCAACGGCTTGGGCTAATCGGGTTTTGGGCGGCACCGAACGATTTTCCCGCATTTGCCCGACCTCCCCGCCGGTGGGAAGCACCTGTCCATCGGATAACATGACTCGCACACTGTTGGCCCCCCAATGTCGATCTACCTCCCTACCCAGTTTCAGTCCGAGGACCCGCAGATGGCGCAAACCATCATGCGCTCGCATCCTTTTGCCAGCCTCATTTCTGTTGACGATGACGCTTGCCCCTTTGTGACCCACCTGCCGCTGCATTGGGAGCCGGGGGAGGGGGAGGGTCGTCACGGCGTGTTGCTGGGACACTGCGCTATGGGCAATCCCCACTGGAAATATTTGCGCGACCGGCCCCAGGCAGTGGTGACATTCATGGGTCCGCACGCTTACATGTCGCCCAAGGTGTATCCCGATTTAGCCCGGGTTCCTACCTGGAATTACATCGCTGTGCATTGCAAAGTGCAATCGCGTGTGCTGGACGGTGAGCCCGCAAAAGACGCCTTGCTCAAACAGTTGATTGCCGATCACGAGCCCGCCTACGCCGAACAATGGCGCGGCTTAAGCCATGATTACACCGAGAAGATGCTGCGCGGAATTGTGGCTTTTTCATTAGAAATCAAAGAACTTCGGTGCAAACTTAAAGTTAATCAACACCGGCCAGAGGCGCATGCTCGCATGCTGGAGATGTACGACGCCGGTGGCCCGGGCGAGCAGGGCCTGGCCCATTGGATGCGCAAGCTGGGGCTGGGGGTGTCCTGCGCGTGACCGATATCGGCTACGCCGATTCGCACTGGATGCGCCTGGCGCTGGAACAGGCGGACTTGGCTGCGCAAGAGGGGGAAGTGCCGGTAGGTGCGGTAGTAATCAAAGACGGGCAGCTCATTGCCTGCGCCCGCAACGCGCCCATTGCGACCCATGACCCCAGCGCCCACGCCGAAATTTTGGCGGTGCGCGCTGCAGCAGCCGCCATTGGCAATTACCGCCTGGATGGGTGTGAACTCTTCGTCACCCTGGAGCCCTGCGCCATGTGCAGCGGTGCCATGCTGCACGCGCGGCTGAAGCGCGTGGTGTTTGCTGCCTCAGATCCGCGCACCGGAGCGGCAGGATCGGTTATCAACGTGTTCGCGAATTCGCAACTCAACCACCAAACCCAGGTGCAAGGCGGTATCCTGGAAGCCGAAGCCGCCTTGCAGCTTCAGGCATTCTTTAAGCCTCGCAGAGTCAATGTCGCGCCCGTTCGTGAAGACGCGCTGCGCACCCCCGACGCGTGTTTTGAGGGCTTGCCAGACTATCCCTGGCCATCACGTTACACCGATGCGCTGCCCGTCTTGAATGGGCTGCGGCTGCACTATTTGGACGTCCCTCCGGAGCCCGATGCGCCCATATCTGGGAAAACCTATTTGTGTTTGCACAGCGATACAGGCTGGAGTTATACGTACCGAGAGCAGATTCCAATATGGACCGGGGCAGGGCACCGCGTCGTGGTGCCTGATTTGATCGGCTTTGGCAAAAGCGATAAGCCGAAGCGAGAGGCCTTCCACACGCTGGACTTCCATCGCCGCATGCTGCTGGAGCTCGTGGAACACCTCGACCTTCGCCGCTTGGTGCTGGTGGTTCCGGACGGGGGCGCGGTTCCGGGATTGACGCGCTCCATAGAGGCGCAGCATCCCAAGCTCATCTTGCAGGTACTACCGATAGCGGCAGCGCGCGGGGAGCCCCCGCATGCCTATGATGCGCCGTTTCCAGACCGTGGTCATCGCGCGGCTATCCGGGCGTTTGCCCAGTTGAGAGCGTCTATAGAAGTATGAGTCGCATCAATTACATGAAATTTCTCAGATAAATATGCACGATATATACATTTATTCGCCATCTAGCGCAGTCCGCGACAAGGCTGCGTTCCGGCGTGGCGTCAAGCAGCTACAGGGACTGGGGTGTACGGTGACCGTCGATCCTGCAGCTCTGAGCAGCCACATGCGCTTTGCGGGCGACGACGCCACGCGGCTCGCCGCCATCGAGCGCGCAGCGGCAAGCCACGCCGGTGTCGCCTTGATTGCACGCGGTGGCTACGGCCTGACACGCTTGTTGGCCGAACTGCCGTATGACGCCATTGCCAAATCAGCGGCGCACGGTACCCGCTGGGTGGGTTTGAGTGATTTCACGGCCTTGCAGGCGGCGGTCTACGCCAAAACCGGCACGGTGACCTGGCAGGGCCCTGACGTGGTGGCAGACTTTGGCAACCCCGACGGGCCGGACGACATCATGCAGGCCTGCTTTGAGGATTTGCTACTGGGCCAGGGCGAGGGCACCGGCTGGCGTTTACCCGCCGCAGAAGCCCGGCCTGAGGGCTGGGAGACTGCGGGGCGTTTGTGGGGTGGCAACCTGTCGATGCTCTGCGGATTGCTGGGTACACCGTATTTCCCTGTAATCAAGGGCGGCATTTTGTTCCTGGAAGACGTTGGCGAGCACCCGTACCGGATTGAACGCATGCTGACACAGTTGCTACATGCGGGCGTGCTGGGACGGCAAAAAGCGGTGTTGCTGGGCCAGTTCACCAATTACAAGCCGGCGATCGGCCATGACAAAGGCTTCAAGCTGGCTACCGTAGTGGACTGGTTGCGCAGCCAAATCACGGCACCGGTTTTCACCGGCCTGCCATTCGGACACGTTGCCACCAAAGTGCTGCTGCCGTTCGGCGCACAAGTAGATCTCTCCGTGCAGGGCCGCGATGCCATGGTGCTCTGGGGCCCGATGGACGGACACCGGCATTGAGGAGCCGGGGGCGACTTATCGATCCGTCTCGATTCACCGATGAAGTTACATTCACATAATATACATCGTATGAAGTAAAAACCGCGCCAGTACACTTCGGCCCAATCACCCACACATGGCACATGACGCCACCAGACCCGATATGACCAATACCGTGAACCGCTGGATCTTGTTCTTACTCAGCTTGCTCGTCGTCGCGCCGTCCATCGCACTGGCCGAGCACCACCACACGATGCAAATTTGGCCGACGATTCCTTTTGTTCGCGGCAAAGACCTGTGCCAATACCAGGAGGCGTACAGCAAAAGCAAAAACGCCCAGTCGCAATCCTTGTTGAGCAATGTCATCGCGTTGATGCGCGAAGGTGCCCAGGACGTCTACGCCATCGGCATCGTCCAGGCCATCGATGAAATAGAGAACCTCAACCGTGCGCGCGCGGCCTCGGGTCTGGGTATGGACGTCTTACTGGAAGGCAGCTTCAAGGCCGGCTTGGACGGCTATTACCGTGACGTGCAGCCCGCGCAACGCAAGCTGAGTTTCTTCAACCCCATGCAGCTCACCCAATTGGTGCGCACCGTGCGCGACCAAAAGCGCCAGGGTTATTTGGACGAAAAATTGGTCAAGGATGTCCAAGGCATTTTCTGGGGAACTTACTCATTCGGCCCGGGCTGCACCGGCAATGTCTTGGTGACCTTGCACCTGGAAGACAAAGACGGCGAAACCTACAGCTTCCAAGGTCAGGGGCTACCCCAGTCGGTCATGAATTCGCTCGCCGGCCAGGTTTTTGAGTACTTCCAACGCACCAAATTTCCATCCCGCGTGGCCATGGGCAAAGGCAGTTTGGATGTGCTGGGCGCGCCCGGCGCCGCCTTTGCCCACACGCCGGACACCCAATCCGCCGAACGCGTGTGCAAGCAAATGAGTGGCCGTCTGCCAACGGTCGAAGAGCTGGAATACGTCAACGCGCTCGGCGACTGGAACGGCGGCATCACGCTGCGCAATGACATCTGGGCGCTGCAAAACAACGTCGTATATGCCCCGGACCTCCCCAACCCGTCCCCCGTTCGCAAAGCAGACGAGATTCGCGGACAGCAGATCCATTTTTACTGCGTGCGCTAACGGCGCATGCACAAAATCCACGTCATCGACTCCCACACCGGCGGCGAGCCCACCCGCCTGGTGCTGGACGGTTTTCCCGATTTGGGCAGCGGCAGCATGGCGCAGCGGCTGGACATTTTGCGCACCCAGCACGACGCCTGGCGCGCCGCTACCGTCCTGGAGCCACGGGGCAGCGATGTGGTCGTCGGCGCCCTGCTCTGCCAGCCGGTTGACCCGGACAGCGCAGCAGGGGTGATCTTTTTCAACAACACCGGCTACTTAGGGATGTGCGGCCACGGCACGATTGGCGTGGTGGCCTCCTTGGCCTATCTGGGGCGCATCGCTGAGGGAACCCACGCGATTGAAACCCCGGTTGGCACCGTGCACGCCACGCTGCATGCCGACGGCTCGGTCAGCGTGCGCAACGTCCCGGCCCGACGGCACCTGCGGCAGGTCGCAGTCACGGTGCCCGGCTTTGGTATGGCGCACGGCGACGTCGCATGGGGCGGCAACTGGTTTTTCTTGTGCAGCGACCACGGCCTGCGCGTGGCCAGCGACAACCTAGGCGCCCTCACCGCTTACACCGTCGCCCTACGTAGCGCCTTGGCCGCGCAAGGCATCACCGGTGAAGGCGGCGCAGAGATTGACCACATCGAACTCTTCGGCCCCGACGACCAGGGCGCTGACAGCCGCAACTTCGTGCTCTGCCCCGGCGACGCCTACGACCGCTCACCCTGCGGCACCGGCACCTGCGCCAAGGTCGCCTGCCTGGCCGCCGACGGCCTGCTCGCACCCGGCGCGGTGTGGCAACAAGCCAGCGTCATCGGCAGCCGCTTAGCCGTCAGCTATGAATTGGTTGACGGCCAGATCATCCCCACCGTGCGCGGGCGCGCGTATGTCAGCGCTGAATCGCGGCTGGTGCTGGATCCGCAAGATCCGTTCTGTTGGGGGATAGGCAAACAGCCCGTCCTGTAACCCCAGCCAAGCAGGCAAAAAAAAG
>CAIOUR010000007.1 GCA_903861575.1 uncultured beta proteobacterium
GAACACTCGACCAAAGGATTATGAGTCCTCTGCTCTAACCAACTGAGCTAACGCCCCACACCGCGTTGATTGTAGCCAGCAGACCCCCGCCGACAGGCGGAGGACCCAGAGCCCTCAACGCTTTGGCAACATCCCTTCGCGTGCAAGCCTGATCGGGAACTGATTGCGCAATTGGGCGTCCATCGCCGGGGAGATGTGCGAGGGGAAATGGCCGTCCAAGATGGCCTGTAACTTCTTCGATGCGGTCTCGACAATGGTCGGGCGGCCAGCCTCTGTCCACTGGTTGGGGCTGGCGCGATTGGCGACCTGCGGATACAGGTAATCTTTCTGCATCAGTTGCAGCGTCTGCGGTGCGCCCAGATAGTGGCCCGGGCCATTCAGGCACACGTCGCGAATGGTGTCCAAAGACAAGGTCTCATCATTAACTTCGATGCCGCGAATGGTGCGCTGAACAGCTCCGATGATGTCGTTATCAATAAGCAAACTCTCCAGCGAAAAGCCCAGGAGACTCGCCAGCATGCCCGCTGATTCATAAATGAGGTTAGCCCCGGCGTTACCGACGAGCGCGTGGTTGTAGGCTTTCTCGAAGCCTGCTTGGGCGTCGGGCAGCTTGGAGTCGCACATGCCCGACGCTGTGGCGCCTGTGAGGTCGTAATAGCGCGCCATTTGGGCGCTGGCAGCCGAAAGCAGCGCTTGCTCAGGGCTGCCGCCCGACATCGCGCCCGTGCGCAAGTCGGACACGAAGCACCAGGTACCGAACATGGCCGGCGCTTTGGGTTTGACCGCGTTCACATACACCAGGCCAGCCAAGCATTCCGCTGTTTCTTGCACAAGCGCCGTAGCCAGCGACGCCGGCGCGGTAGCACCCGCTTGGCCAGCAGACAACAGCAACACCGGCATACCGCCGCGCACCGCCACTTCCAGGCATTTGCACGCGTCGTAGGCGAACTTCATGGGCGGCACAACGAAGCAGTTCGATTGGCTCACGAAGGGCCGCGCGCGCCACTTATCTTCGCCTCCGGCAATGATGTGCAGCATCTTGAGCGTCTCTTCAAGATGCTCTGGCGAGACCCAGCTCGATCCCACGTGCTTGGTGGTTCCGCTGACACTGGCGTAGGTGGTGTTGAAGTCCATCTCACGCGGCAAATCCAGGTCGCGGCAGACCACGGAGCGCTGGAAGAAGTGGATGTGCTCCAGCGTATCGACCACGCGGGCAATGTTGTACAGATCCTGCGTGGTGGAGTCGCGGTAGTCACCGGTGTAAGGATCCACCATGCTGACCGCAGCCCCGGCAGTGCCGAAATACACCTTGCTGCCCCAGGGCTCCATATCGTGCTTGGGGTCTTGCCCGTGCAAAACGAAGTGCCGCGCCGCGTTGGCCACCGTGTCTTCGATCAGGGCGCGGGGAAACAGCAACCGACCGGTATCGGTCAGCTTGGCGCCCGCCTTGGTCATGAGCTCGATGCCGCTCTCCGGCGCGTCGGCCAGACCGATGTTCTCCAGCGCGTCCAGCGCCGCGTTGTGGATTTTGACCACGTCCGCATCGGTGAGCGCCTTGTATGCGCCCCCGTTCATGCCGGGGCGCACGGGGCGCAGGCTGTCGGGCAGCGGCGCGGAACGGGCAGCGCGGCGGGCATCACGGGCACCGCCGCGGGGGTTGGATTTTTCAAGGATTGCGCTCATGGTGTTGCCTCTTTGGGGGTGCCGGGAAAATCGGATTGTCAGGCCCGCAGGCGCTGGTTTTTGGGGTCGTACAGGGGCTCTGCGTGCACTGTGGCACTGCGCATCTGCCCGAGCACGTTGACCTGCAATTTGGTGCCGGGGACGGCTTTGTCGGCCTTCACATACGCCAAAGCCACGCTTTTGTTCAGGGTATGGCTCCAGACGCCCGAGGTGGTCAGCCCAACATTGGCGTCGCCGTCAAACACCTGGGCACAGTACGGAGCCTCCGCATCGCCGTCCTCGTCAAAAATCAGCGGCACGAAACGCTGGGCCGCGCCGCGCGCATGTTCAGCGGCCAAAGCGGCTTTGCCGACGAAATCGAGCTTGGTGACGTCCACAAAACGGTCCAGCGAAGCCTCCAGCGGCGTGTAGCCGCTCTCCAGATCGCTCTTCCAGCCGCGGTAGCACTTGTCAACCCGCAAACTGTCCATGGCGTACAGACCAAAGTCACGGATGTCATAGGCCGCACCGGCAGCCCAAATAGCCGCGTACAGCGAAGGCAGTTGCTCTACGGGCGCGTGCAGCTCCCAACCCAACTCACCCACGTAATTGACCCGCATCGCCAGGCAGCGACCGCTCACGGTCTCGATGTATTGGGCGGTCAGCCACGGAAATCCGGCATTCGACAGGTCGGCTTTCGTCACCTGCGCGAGCACATCACGTGCGCGCGGGCCGGCAACGATCAGGGTACCGAAGTCCGCCGTCACGTCTTTCACGGTAATCGCGCTGTCGGCGGTCAGCCCCTTGCGCAGCAAATCCATATCGTGCGTGGCAGCAATGGCAGCGCTGATGATGTAGAAGTGGTCTTCACCGAGACGCGTGATGGTGAACTCGCTCCACAACTTGCCGTCTTCAGTCAACGCATAAGCCAGCGACACGCGGCCCTGGCTGGGCAGCTTGGAGCAGGACAAATAGTCCAGGTGCTTGGACGCGCCCGGGCCTTTCAGTTCATATTTGGTAAAGCCGGGCAAATCCAAAATACCCACGCGCTCGCGCACCGCCCTCACCTCCTCAGCCACCGCACCATGCCAGACGTTTTCGCGCCGGAACGAGTGGGTATCCGCAGGAACGTCGCCCTTCAGGTCCAGGTACACCGCCCGCTCCCAGCCGCCGCGTGCGCCAAAGCGCGCGCCCTTGGCCTTGAGGGTTGCGTACAGCGGCGACGTGCGCAGCGGCCGCCCGGCCGGGCGCTCTTCATAGGGAAAGGAAGATGCGTATTCGTTTTGGTAGACCTCAATGGCCTTGGCCACGGTGTATTCGGTGGTGGCGTAGTCGCCGTAGCGACGCCGGTCCAGCGACCACAAATCCCACTCGGTTTTGCCATGCACCACCCACTCAGCCAGCGCTTTACCCGCACCGCCGCCCTGGGTGATACCAAAGCTGAACGTGTTGCAGTGGAAGAAATTGCGCAAGCCCGGCTCCGGGCCGATATAGGGGTTGCCGTCGGGCGAATACGGAATAGGCCCATTGACACCCCGCTTGATGCCCGCACGCGACAGCGCCGGCACGCGTGCCATTGCGTCTTCGATATATTTTTCCAGTCGCTCGAAATCGTCGTTCCAAAGCTGGTTGGCGAAGTCGTCCGGCATACCGTCCAGCCACATGGGCGTGGCTTTCCACTCGTAGGGCCCGAGAATGAAGCCTTCGCGCTCCTGGCGCAGGTAATACGAGGTATCCGGGTCACGCAGCAGCGGCAAGCGCGCGTCGCCACGTGCCATCAGCTCGGGCACATCTTCCGTCACCAGGTACTGGTGCGACATCACCACGGTCGGCAAATGCCGTCCCACCATCGCCATCACCTCGCCGGCGCGAAAGCCCGCGGCATTCACAATGATTTCAGCCGTGATCTCGCCCTTGTCCGTGGTCACCAGCCATTCGCCGTTGGGCTTTTGCGCCAATGCGGTCACGCGGGTATGGCGGCGAATCGTGCCGCCCAGCAGCCGCGCCTCGCGCGCCAGGGCCTGGGTAAGCTGCGAGGGGTCAATGTCGCCGTCCAGCGGATCCCACAGTGCGCCCTGCAGATCGTGGGTTTCAATCAGCGGGTAGCGGTCCTTCAGATCAGAGGGCGACAGAATTTCATATTCCAAGCCATTGGCCTTGGCCATGCTTTTGACATGGCGGAACTCGTCCATGCGGTTGCGCCCGTGGGCCAGACGCACCGAGCCGGTCAGGTGGTAATTGATGGGGTTTTCAGCCGACGCAGCCAGCTTGCGGTACAGCGCAGCCGAGTATTTCTGCAGTTTCAAGATGCTCCAGCTCGCCGAGAACGTAGGCAGGTTCCCAGCGGCGTGCCAGGTGGAGCCGGAGGTGAGCTCGTCACGCTCTATCAATAAAGCGTCCTTGATACCCAAAGCAGCCAGGTGGTAGAGGCAGCTGCACCCCACCACACCGCCACCAATCACGACAACCCGCGCATGTTCTGTCATGTTCTGAAACTCCGTAGACTGTTTCACACCAAGGCCGAGGGGCAAACTGACGCTGTTCTGACGCTTGCCTGCCAGGTCGCCCCGAATTTTTTGGATTGTAGGCAGGAAATTAAAAAAACGCGTGATTTTTTTACACTAGAATAATTTTCGAAGATTTTTTCACTATCGGGGGTCGTATGGATCTACCTCAACGGGCCAGCGTGGTCATTGTGGGCGGCGGCATTGTCGGATGCAGCCTGGCGTATCACCTTACTTTGCGTGGGTGTACCGATGTGGTGCTCCTGGAGCGCAAACAACTTACCTGCGGCACCACCTGGCACGCGGCCGGACTGGTCGGCCAGTTGCGCGCCACCTACAACCTCACACGCCTGGCGCAGTACACCACCAATTTATACGCGTCTCTGGAGAAGGAAACCGGGCAAGCCACGGGTTTCCGCCAAACCGGCTCGATAGCCATCGCCACCCACGCCGCGCGTTTGGAAGAACTCAAGCGCGGGGCCTCCATGGCCAAGTGCTTCGGTTTGGAAGTGCAAACACTGGGGCCCTCGGAGATCGCCGCCTTGTGGCCGGGCGTGAACGTATCCGATGTGGTCGGTGGCGTCTATCTGCCCAAAGACGGTCGCACCAACCCGATTGACACCACCCAGGCGCTGGCCAAGGGCGCCAAAAGCCGGGGCGCGCGCATTTTTGAAAATTGCGCAGCCCAAGAAATCCTGGTTGAAAACGGCAAAGCTGTGGGCGTGCGCACCGAATTTGGCGAAATCCGGGCCGATATGGTGGTTAACTGCGCCGGGATGTGGGCGCATGAACTGGGCGCCAAAGCCGGCACCACCGTGCCGCTGCACGCCGCTGAGCACTTCTATATCGTCACCGAGCCCATGGAAGGCCTGCATTCTGAAATGCCGGTGCTGCGCGACCCCGACGGCTGCGCCTACTTCAAAGAGGACGCCGGCAAGCTATTGGTTGGCTGGTTTGAACCGGTCGCCAAACCTTGGGGCATGAAGGGCATTCCCGAGACCTTCAGTTTTGACTCGCTGCCCGACGACCTGGAACACATCGAGCCGCTGCTGACTGCGGCCATGCACCGCACGCCCGCGCTGGAGAAAACCGGCATCAACCTGTTCTTCAACGGGCCGGAGAGCTTCACGCCTGACGACCGCTACCTGCTGGGTGAAACGCCCGAAGTGCGCAACCTGTTTGTCGCCGCCGGGTTCAACTCCATCGGCATTCAATCCGCCGGAGGTGCCGGCAAGGTGCTGGCCGATTGGATGCTCGACGGCCACCCGCCCATGGATTTGTGGGACGTGGACATCCGCCGCGCCATGCCTTTCCAGCGCAACCGCCGCTACCTGCGCGACCGTACCGTGGAGACGCTGGGCCTGCTCTACGCCATGCACTGGCCCTTCCGCCAACCCGAGACCGCCCGGGGCGTGCGCCGCTCCATCCTGCACGACCGCCTGGCCGCGCACGGCGCCTGCTTCGGTGAAACCGCCGGCTGGGAGCGCCCCAATTGGTACGCACCCGAAGGCGTGAAAGCCGAATACGCATACAGCTACGGCCGCCAAAACTGGTTCGACTATTCCGCAGCCGAACACCACGCGGTGCGCACGGCGGTCGGCATCTTCGACCAATCGTCTTTTGCCAAGTTCCTGGTGCAGGGGCCCGACGCCGAGGCGGTACTCAACCGCATCAGCGCCAACAACATGTCCGTGCCGGTGGGCAAAGTGGTTTACACCCAGTGGCTGAACGAGCGCGGCGGCATCGAGGCGGACCTCACCGTCACCCGCGAAGCCCAGGACCGCTACATGGTCGTCACCGCGGCAGCTACGCAAACCCGCGACTTCGCCTGGCTGCAACGCCAGATTCCGGCAGACGCGCGCGCCATCGCCGTGGATGTGTCCTCGAGCATGGCCGTGGTCAGCGTCATGGGGCCTCGCTCGCGCGAGCTGCTGCGCCAGCTCACTGACGCCGATATGTCGCACGCCGCCTTCCCGTTTGGCACATCGCAGGTGATCGACTTGGCGTACGCCCGCGTGCGCGCCAACCGCATCACCTACGTGGGCGAGTTGGGCTGGGAGCTGTACATCCCCACCGAATGCGCGCCGGGCGTGTTCGACGCCATCATGGCCGCAGCACCATCGGTTGGCGGCCGCCTGGCCGGTTACCACGCGCTCAACTCCCTGCGCATGGAAAAAGGCTACCGCCACTGGGGCCACGACATCAGCGACGAAGACACCCCGCTGCAAGCGGGCCTGGGCTTTGCGGTGGCCATGAACAAACCCGGCGGCTTCATCGGACACGCAGCGCTGCTGGCCCAAAAGGAGGCCGGTCTCACCCGTCGTTTGGTGCAATTTGCACTGGCCGACGACCAGGCTTTGCTGTACCACAACGAGCCGATCTGGCGCGACGGAAAAATCGTCGGGCGCATCAGCTCGGGCATGTACGGCCACCACCTGGGCAAGTCGCTCGGCATGGGCTACGTGGAATGCGCGCAGCAAGGCGAGCCCGCCGACGCCATTTTGCAAGGCCATTACGAAATCGAGGTCGCTGGTGTGCGTATCGGTGCCACGCCTTCGCTGGCGCCGCTGTACGACCCGACATCCGCGCGGGTGAAATCCGCCGAATAGGCATCCCAGCAACACGCACCGTATGGCCATCCAAGCAATCCGCCTGCCCACGCCGGACGAACACGTGGAAGGCCACGGTGTGGATGAAGCCCTGGACCCTGGCGCGGCTATTGGCGAGCAATTGCGCGAGCTGCGGCTGGTGAAAAACCTCACGCTTCGCGAAGTCGCCGAAAAGGCCGGCATTTCGGTCGGCTACCTCAGCCAGCTCGAGCGCAACCATTCGCGCCTGCCGATTGGCGTACTCAAGCGTCTGAGCGACGCCTTGGGTGTGCACATGAACTGGTTTTTTCAGCAAAACGCTGAGGGCGACGCCAGCGAGCGCGACGTGGTGGTCCGCAGCACGCACCGCCGTCGCATGTCGTTCACGGGCTTGGGTATTCAAGAAGAACTGTTATCGCCCAACTTGAGCGGCCCGTTGGAAATGCTGCTGAGCACCATTGAGCCCGGCGCAGACAGCGAAGACTATTTCCATGATGGGGCCGAAGCAGGCTATGTGCTCAGCGGGACATTGGATTTGTGGGTATCGGGCCGCCATTTCCGGCTCCTGGAGGGCGACAGCTTCTCGTTCAAAAGCACGGAAGTCCACCGCTGCGCCAACCCCGGAAAAACCCCCGTGCGCGTACTGTGGGTCATCACGCCACCCCATTACTGAAGCAGGCCAGGCAGGCCTTTTCCCTATAACCCGACTGCTAGAATCGCGCCTCGCACGAGCGGCCCTATTGCGGAGAGATGGCAGAGTGGTCGAATGTACCTGACTCGAAATCAGGCGTACCGCAAGGTACCGTGGGTTCGAATCCCACTCTCTCCGCCAAGTCAATGATCCACATGGCAATACCGGCTGCGTTAGATGCGCTCAACGGTTCCCCATCATGAAAAAAATTTCCCTCGCAATGGCGTTTTTTCTATCCACCGCCTCTTGCTGGGCTGGACCCTATAGCGACGATTTACAGCGGTGCCTTGTGGAATCCACCTCGAAGCGGGACAACATTGTTCTGGTGCGCTGGCTGTCTAAAGCCTTGCTGGCGCATCCCGAAGTCAAAGATCTGGCGGTGATCGGCAGCGCGAAGGCAGCCCAGATCGACAGAGACTTCGCGCGCTACATCGAAAAGCTATTGGGTGACAACTGCAGTGCGCCCTTCGCCAATGTGATGCGGTACGAAGACCCGGACGCGGTCCGCAAGAGCTTCGAGTTTCTGGGGCAAGTAGCCCTGAAAGAGTTAATGGAGAACCCGCAAGTCCAAGAAGCGGTAAGCGGGGTCCTGAAGCAACTGGACATGGAAAAAATCGGCAGAGCAATTCTGCTGAATTTCTGACGGACTCAGCCTGTCACGACATCCACCAGCAGTTTCAGCGAGACCCCAAACAAGCTGACCTGCACCAGCATATAAAACCAACGCTGCGAAACCCTGCGGGTGAGATAAGCTCCGGCGACAGCGCCGGCCAGCGCAAAGGGCACCAGAGCGGCCGCATAAGAGAGACCCTCCATGGAATAGGGACGCAGGCTTTGGTAGGGAATGATCTTGGCGGCGTTGATGACCGCAAAGACGATGGTGGCGGTACCGGCAAATTCGGCTTTGGGCAATTGCTGGGGCAACATATAAACCTGAAACGGCGGCGCGCCTGCGTGCGAGATGAAACTGGTAAACCCCGCCACCGTGCCCCAGAACCAACCCTTTGCAAGCTGCGGCGGCAGTGCAGGCGCATCGCGGTTCTTGCGCAGCCACAGGTTCAAACAAAAACCCAGACCCACCAGCGCAATCAGCAAGGTGATCGCCCGGTCTGAGACCCACGAAGCGGTCAGCCAACCCACCAGCACCCCAGTGATACCCGCTGGCACCAGAATGCGTACGTTCGCAGCGCTGTAGTCGCGCCGGTACAGCCACAGACCGGCGACATCCGAAACGACAAAAATGGGCAGTAACAAACCTGCAGCCAGCACCGGGGACATGCTCAATGAGAGCACCGGGACAGCCAACATGCCCACGGCGGGCAACCCGCCTTTGGAGGAACCAACCAGAAATGCGGCCAATGCGGCCAACCCGAACAAGGCATCCAAGTGCATGGGGCGATCATAGGTCGGCACACCAGATGCCTGCACAACAGATGCTAATGGACAATGCATCGGCCCGCTTGCGCTGCCGCTGAAAGGCCATTCTGTGACCCATACCGCTTACTTCTCTCACCCCGACTGCCTCGCCCACGACATGGGGCCGGGCCACCCCGAATGCCCGGAGCGGCTTGACGCCATCAACGACCGCCTGCACGCCAGCGGCCTGATGGACGCGTTGGCCTGGTATGAGCCGCCATTGGCCACCACCGAGCAGATGGCCCTGGCGCACACGCGCGAGCACTTGGAAAACCTGCTTCTGCACCACACCCGTCTGGTCGCCGCTTCGGGGGAAGACCGCGGGGCTTTAAGTTACCTGGACCCGGACACCGCCATGAACCCGCGCACATGGGACGCGGTGCGCCGCGCCGCGGGCGCTGCCATAGCGGCCACCGATGCCGTCATGCGGGGTGAGGCGGAGAACGCGTTTTGCGCCGTGCGCCCGCCCGGGCACCACGCCTGCCACGACCGGGCCATGGGTTTCTGCCTGGTCAACAACGTGGCGCTGGCCGCCAAATACGCGCTCGAACACCACGGACTGGAGCGCGTTGCCATCGTCGACTTTGACGTGCACCACGGCAACGGGACCGAAGACATTGTGGCGGGCGACTCGCGCATCCTGATGGTGGGCTTTTACCAACATCCCTTCTACCCGCACGGCGGAAGCACCTCGGGCGCAGCCAATGTGCTGAACCTTCCTGTGGCCGCCTACACCAAGGGGCCGGCCATCCGCGCAATGATCGAGGCCCAGTGGCTGCCGCGCCTGGACGCCTTCGCGCCGCAGATGGTGTTTGTCAGCGCTGGGTTCGACGCACACCGGGAAGACGACCTGGGCCAGCTCGGGCTGGTGGAGGACGACTACCGCTGGATCACGCAGCAGATCAAAGTGCTAGCCCAGCACCACGCGGGGGGGCGCATCGTTTCCTGCCTGGAGGGGGGCTACAACCTCAGCGCGCTGGGGCGCAGCGTCGAGGTGCATGTACGCGAGTTGGCCGGGCTCTCTTAGGAGGGCGCGCGATTAAACTCAGCCCATGACCGTTTTCGTTACCGGCGGCGCCGGGTTCATTGGCAGCAATTTCGTGCTGGACTGGCTGGCCGGCTGCGATGAAGCCGTGGTCAACCTCGATGCCCTCACCTACGCGGGCAATGTGCATAACCTGGACAGCCTGCGCGGCAACCCGCACCATGTTTTTGTGCACGGCGACATTGGCGACGCCGCGCTGGTCGGGCGGCTGCTGGCAGAACACCGGCCGCGCGCGGTCCTGCATTTCGCGGCAGAAAGCCACGTGGACCGCTCCATCCACGGGCCTGGCGCCTTTGTGCAAACCAACATCGTCGGCACCTTCCAACTTCTAGAGGCGATACGGGCCTACTGGGGTGCGCTGGAACCGGCGGCGAGAGCGGCGTTCCGTCTGCTGCATGTGTCCACGGACGAGGTATTCGGCTCTTTGTCCAAAGATGCACCGGCGTTCACCGAGACGCACCCATACGAGCCCAACAGCCCCTACAGCGCGAGCAAAGCCGCCAGCGACCACCTGGTGCGCGCCTACCACCACACCTACGGCCTGCCGGTGCTGACGACCAACTGCAGCAACAACTACGGGCCCCTGCACTTCCCCGAAAAACTCATCCCGCTGATGATCGTGAACGCACAAGCGGGCAAGCCGCTACCGGTTTATGGCGACGGGCAGCAAATCCGTGATTGGCTGTATGTGAAGGACCATTGCAGCGCGATCCGCTGCGTGCTGGCGCGAGGTCGGTTAGGTGAAACCTACAACGTGGGCGGGTGGAACGAAATGCCGAATCTGGAGATCGTGCATACGGTGTGCGATCTGCTGGATGAACTCGCCCCGCGCGCCGATGGCATCAGCTACCGCACGCAAATCTCTTTTGTGACCGACCGCCCCGGCCACGACCGCCGCTACGCGATCGACGCCAGCAAAATCCACCGCGAACTGGGCTGGCGTCCGGCGGAAACCTTCGCCAGCGGCATCCGCAAAACCGTGCAGTGGTACCTGGACAACCCACAATGGGTTCAGCAGGTGCAAAGTGGTGCCTACCGGGAATGGGTGGCCCAACAATACGCCGCCAACTGACGCCATGCGCATTCTCTTGTTCGGCAGCACGGGCCAAGTCGGATGGGAGTTACGCCGCAGCCTGTCGGTGCTCGGTGAGGTGATTGCGCCGGTGCGCATGCCCGGTGCAGATGGGCTCTGCGGTGATCTCAGCAACTTGGACGGACTGGCAGCGACGATACGCACGGTGGCCCCAGCGGTGATCGTCAACGCGGCCGCCTACACGGCAGTAGACAAGGCCGAAACCGATGTCGCAAGCGCCCATCGCATCAACGCGGAAGCCCCGGCGGTCATGGCCGTAGAAGCCAAAGCCCTCGGCGCATGGCTGCTGCACTATTCGACTGACTATGTTTTTGACGGTTCGGGCTCCCGCCCCTGGACCGAGGAGGACGCCACCGGCCCCTTGAGCGTGTACGGGCAGACCAAGTTGGCGGGCGAACAGGCACTCCGAAACCATGCGCGCCATATCATCCTGCGCACCAGCTGGGTCTACGCGGCCCGCGGCGGCAATTTCGCCAAAACCATGCTGCGTTTGGGCGCAGAGCGTGAGACGTTCAACGTGATTGCCGACCAGTGGGGCGCGCCCACTTCCGCTGAGGTGCTGGCCGATGTGAGCGCCCACGCTGTTGCCATGGCCCTTCGGACGCCCGCAGTGGCGGGCCTTTACCACTGCGTGGCCGGCGGCGAAACCACCTGGCACGGCTACGCCAGCTATGTTCTGGAGCAGGCGCGCGCGCTGGGCTGGGAGCTCAAAGCGCAATCGGTGCACGCCATTCCTACCAGCAGCTACCCCACGCCGGCGGAGCGCCCGCTGAACTCGCGTCTGACTACGCAGCGCTTGCGCGACACCTTCGGGCTCGCCCTACCACCCTGGCAGCATGGCGTTCTGCGCATGCTGCAGGAAATAAGCCCGCCGCCCGCCCCGACCACTCCATCCGCATGACCGCACCATGAACCCCATCACACCGGTCCGCAAGGGCATCATCCTGGCCGGCGGCTCGGGCACCCGGCTGTATCCGGCTACCCAGGTCGTGAGCAAGCAGCTGCTGCCGATTTACGACAAGCCCATGATTTATTACCCCTTAAGCACGCTGCTGCTGGCGGGTATTCGTGAGATCTTGGTGATCTCAACACCGCAGGACACGCCGCGTTTTGAGCAGCTGCTGGGCGACGGCAGCCAGTGGGGCATCCGCATCGCCTACGCCGTGCAAGCTTCCCCGGACGGGTTGGCGCAGGCGTTTTTGATCGGCGAGGCATTTTTGAACGGCGCGCCCAGCGCGCTGGTGCTGGGTGACAATATTTTTTACGGGCACGACTTCGCCACCACCCTCAAAACAGCCATGCACCAAGACCGGGGGGCAACCATCTTCGCTTACGCGGTGCAGGACCCAGAGCGGTACGGCGTCGTCGAATTTGATCCGCGCGGACAGGCGATCAGCCTGGAGGAGAAACCCACGCAGCCCAAATCCCGCTATGCGGTGACCGGCCTGTATTTTTATGACACGCAGGTGGTGGAACTGGCTAAACAGCTTAAGCCCTCGGCGCGCGGCGAGCTGGAAATCACCGACCTCAACCGCCTGTACCTCGAACGTGGTGCGCTGACCGTACAAACCATGGGCCGGGGTTACGCATGGCTGGACACCGGGACGCATGATTCCATGCTGGAGGCCAGCCAGTTCATCGCCACGGTAGAGAACCGCCAGGGCCTGAAAGTCGCCGCGCCTGAGGAAATTGCGTGGCGCAGCGGCTGGATCGATGATGCGCAATTACAGGCGCTGGCCCGCCCCTTGGCCAAGACCGGCTATGGCGCTTATCTGCTGCGTTTGCTGCACGACAAGGTGTTCTGATGCGCGCCACCTCCACTGCTATTGCCGACGTTTTTTTGATCGAACCCACGGTTTTTGGTGACGAGCGGGGCTTTTTTTTCGAGAGCTTCAACGCACGGGCCTTCGCCCAGGCCACCGGCGCAGACGTGCAATTTGTGCAGGACAACCATTCCAAGAGCGCGAAGAACGTGCTGCGCGGCCTGCACTACCAAAGCCAGCAGCCCCAGGGCAAGCTGGTGCGGGTAGCAGTTGGGGCCGTCTTTGACGTGGCGGTAGATATCCGCCCGAATTCGCCCACCTACGGCACATGGGTGGGAGAAATCCTGTCTGCCGAGAACCGCCGGCAACTGTGGATTCCAGCAGGGCTGGCCCACGGGTTTCTGGTGGTGTCGGACAGCGCGGAGTTTTTGTATAAAACCACCGATTTTTATGCCCCAGAGCACGAGCGATGCCTTCGCTGGGACGACCCCAAGCTGAAAATCGACTGGCCGCTTGGCATGGACCAACCCCAACTTTCGGATAAGGACGCCCAAGGGCAACTATTTTTGGCCACTAGAATGTGATTTTCCAAGCGTAGCGCGGCCTCAAGTAGCCCGGGGAGCGGGGGCTTGGATGTCCATTGAGGGGGGAATCCATGTCCATTGCCATTCGTGCGCCGATCTATCGACCGGGCGCCTTGGAGGTCCTGGTAGAGAACAAGAAACTTACCTTGACACAAGCCAAGGCGGTCGCTTTAGCCGCCATGTCCAAGCGGGTCAGTCCTCTGGCGGAGTTGGTCACCAGCCAAACGATCACGGCGCGTGACATAGCAAAAACACTCGCAAGAGCCTTGGCGTGCCCCCTCTTAGACCTGAGCGCACTGGACAAAGCGCAGCTTCCTCGCGATCCTATATTCGCTGCACTTCAAGAGAAATTTCAGGTGCTGGTACTGGCCAGACGTAGCAATCGACTGCTGGTGGCCAGCGCCGATCCATGCGACCAGCAGGCCGAAGCGGCGATCATGCAAGCGACGAAACTGGCGGTGGAATGGGTGGTCGTGGAATACGACAAGTTGCCCCAGCCAAAGCCTGCAAGCGCGGCGGCGGCATCTCCCGCCCCCTCGGCTAAACCACCAAACGTCGCAGAGCAATGGGGTGAGGCGCTGGAGACCAATGCCTTTGACTTTGAAGGCATCGTCGAGGAGCTCGATGAGCGGGCCACCGACGAGGGACAGGCTGAGATCGACAGCGCACCCGTGGTGCGGTTTTTCCAGTCCATGCTCGACCAGGCCCTGAAACTCGGTGCATCGGATTTGCACTTCGAGCCCTACGAAACCAACTACCGGGTGCGTTTTCGCATCGACGGCGAAATGCGCGAGATCACGAAGCCGCCGGTTTACATCAAGGAAAAACTGGCTTCTCGCATCAAAGTACTGGCGCGGCTCGACATATCCGAAAAGCGTATACCCCAAGACGGCCGCATGAAACTGAAGATGCGTGAAGGTCGCGAAATTGACTTCCGCGTCAGCACCCTGCCCACCCTGTTTGGCGAAAAGGTGGTGATCCGGATCCTGGATTCTTCGGTAGCCAAATTGGGTATTGAGGCCTTGGGCTACGAGGCGGACGAGAAAAGCCGCCTGATGCGCGCCATTGGAAGGCCCAACGGAATGATTCTGGTCACAGGCCCAACCGGGTCCGGCAAAACCGTGTCGCTTTACAGCTGCTTGAACATGCTGAATCGCGAGGGCGTCAACATCGCGACCGCCGAAGACCCCTCTGAAATCAACCTGCCCGGCGTCAACCAGGTCAATGTCAACGAGAAAACAGGCCTCACTTTTGCCGCCGCGCTTAAATCGTTTTTGCGCCAGGATCCCGACATCATCATGGTCGGGGAGATACGTGATCTGGAGACCGCCGACATCGCTATCAAAGCCGCTCAGACGGGACATTTGGTTTTGTCCACGCTGCACACCAACGACGCGCCAGCCACGCTGAACCGCCTGCGCAATATGGGAATCGCGCCTTTCAACATCGCCTCAAGCGTCATCCTAATCACAGCCCAGCGTCTGACCCGCAAACTGTGTCCATCCTGCAAAGCTCCACATCCCTTGTCGCAGCAGGCGCTGCTGGAAGCAGGGTTCAAACCCGAAGATCTGGATGGCGACTGGACGCCCTACCAACCCGTTGGTTGTCCGAAGTGCAACAACGGATTCAAGGGCCGTGTAGGCATCTACCAAGTGATGCCCATCACGGAAGCTATGCAGCGGCTAATTTTGCAAGACGCGAGTCAGATTGACATTGCCCAGCAGGCGCAGAAAGAAGGCGTGCGAACCATGCGGGAATCAGGACTTCTGAAAGTCAAGGCCGGTTTAACGTCCATCGAAGAGGTACTAGGGGCCACCAATGAGTGATGTCAAAAAACCACCAAAGGAATACATATTTGATTGGCGGGGCGTCAGCCCTGAGGGGCAACTGATAAGCGGGGACGTGCGTGCACCCAGTCAAGCCTCAGCCAAGCTCCAGTTGGCAAATCAAGGTATTCAGCCAAAACGCGTACAGCGCCGCAAAGTGGAGCGCAGCAACGCCACGATCAAGGCCAAAGACATCACGATTTTCACCAGACAACTCGCAACCATGATGAAAGCGGGGGTGCCATTGCTCCAAGCGTTTGACATCGTCGGGCGAGGCAGTGCGAACCCGGCGCTGTCACTGTTGTTACGCAATATTCGCAGCGATGTCGAAATTGGCACATCCCTCAGTGCAGCATTCCGGAAATTTCCAGAGCATTTCAACGCCCTGTACTGCAATTTGGTGGCTGCGGGCGAAGCTGCCGGGATACTGGATGCACTATTGGAACGGCTTGCGGTCTACATGGAAAAAACGGAAGCACTGAAGTCCAAAATTAAATCGGCGCTGATGTATCCCATTTCCGTGATGCTGGTTGCTTTTGCGGTCTTAACCATCATCATGCTGTTCGTTATCCCGTCGTTCAAAACGGTTTTCAGCTCCTTTGGCGCGAAACTTCCGGCACCCACCTTGTTGGTGATTGCCCTGAGTGATGCATTCGTAGCGAACTGGTACCTGGTATTCGGGGCCATCTTCCTCGGCCTGTTCACCTTTTCGCGCATGCTCAAAACAGATCTCGCGTTTCAAATATGGGTGGATCGCACCAAACTGCGGCTGCCCATATTCGGGGTTTTTATCGAAAAGGCCTGCGTGGCCCGTTGGGCGCGTACCCTATCCACCATGTTTGCCGCCGGTGTGCCTCTGGTCGAAGCTCTGGCCTCCGTGGGGTCAGCCACTGGCAATCTGGTTTTCGAACGTGGAACCGATCGCATACGCCAGGAGGTGTCCATCGGTACTTCACTGGGCGCGGCGATGACTCGCTCCAAACTGTTCCCAAACATGATGTTGCAAATGGCTGCCATTGGAGAAGAGTCAGGAGCCCTTGACCGCATGCTCGCAAAGGCTGCAGATTTTTATGAGGCCGAGGTGGACGACGCCGTCGCTGGAATGTCAAGCCTCATTGAGCCCCTGATCATCGTCTTTTTGGGTGGCATGATAGGCAGCATCGTGGTTGCTATGTACCTCCCCATCTTCCAGATCGGTAGCGTTGTGTGAGCGCTCTCGACTTGCCGCTGCTAAATCTCGTGTTGGCTGCGTGTGCTGGCTTGGTGGTTGGCAGCTTTCTGAACGTGCTGATTTACCGCCTGCCGGTGATGATGGAGCGTGCCTGGGCCAAGGATTGCGCCGCCTTGTCCGACCTGCCAGAACCGCAGGCGCCAACATTCAACCTGATGGTTCCCCGCTCACGCTGCCCCCACTGTGGCCATTCCATCCGCTGGATGGAAAACATTCCGATACTGAGTTTTCTGGCATTGCGGGGCCGATGCGCCTCTTGCAACGGCGGTATTTCCTGGCGTTACCCAACGGTTGAGGCTGTAACGGGGCTGCTTTTCGTTTACTGTGCCGGGCGCTGGGGGATGGGAACCGAGGCTGCCGTCTGGACCGGTTTTGGCAGCGTTCTGCTGGCTTGTGCATTGATTGACTGGGACACAACCTACTTGCCCGATGACCTGACGCTTAGTTTGCTGTGGCTGGGCTTGGTGAGTTCCAGCCTGGGCTACAGTGCAGTGCGCCTAGACGATGCGCTATGGGGTGCTGTAGTGGGCTATGCTTCCTTATGGTCCATTTTTTGGGCGTTCAAACTGTTGACGGGAAAAGATGGCATGGGATATGGCGATTTCAAACTGTTTGCGGCGCTCGGTGCCTGGTTCGGCTGGACCGAACTCATCCCGGTGATTTTGGTGGCATCGTGCAGCGGCGCAATCGTCGGCTTAGCCATGAAGTGGCGCTCGACACTGCGCGTCGGAGGCGTGGTGCCGTTTGGTCCCTTCTTGGCCTTGGGTGGTTTCGTGGCCATGGGAACGGCCTCCGGCAACCCGTTTCGTCTGGTCGGCTTGTGAACCTGCGCCCAAGATACATCGGCGTCACAGGCGGTATCGGCAGCGGGAAAAGTACGGTTGCGGGATTTTTGGGCGCGCTCGGAGGCATCGTCATTGACGCCGACGCCATTTCGCGCAGCCTGTCCGCACCGGGGGGGGCGGCGCTCCCCGCCATCCAAGCGGCTTTCGGGCACGACGCCATCGATGCCGAGGGTGGACTAGACCGCGCTGCGATGCGCAGACGCGTCTTCTCTGATCCGTCCACGCGTCAGCGCCTGGAGGCGCTGATGCACCCCTTGATCTGGCAGGAAATAGACCGTAACCAAAAGGCCGCCACCCTGGAGGGGGCGGCTTTTATAGTTTTCGATGTCCCATTGCTTGTGGAGATGCCCCGCTGGCGGCCCATGTTGGACACCGTTGTCGTGGTCGACTGCAGCCCCAACACCCAACGTGCCCGGGTTTTGGCCCGCAACGGAATGGACGCGGCGCAGACCCAGAGCATCATGGACGCGCAAGCCAGCAGAGCGCAACGGATGGCCTGCGCCGACCAGATCATCTTCAATGAGGACATATCTTTGACGGTGCTCAGGGACCAGGTGGCCGACATCTTGCATGCCTTGCGGCTATGATGCCGCACCTCCGAACCATAGCAGCGTGATCACCTACGAGTATCCCTTTAACGAACGCGTTCGCACTTATCTGCGGCTGGAACAACTCTTTGACAGGGTTTTTTCGCTCATAGAAGACACCGAGGTCATCGAACACCATTTTGCGCTGACCACCATGTTTGAAATCATGGACGTGGGTGCGCGAGCTGACCTGAAATCCGATGTGATGAAGGATCTGGAGCGGCAAAAGCAGACACTGATAGGCTACCGCGGCAATCCGGCCATCGAGTCCGATGCGCTGGAACAATTAATCGAACGCATGCAGCTGTGCTTCGAGGGGCTGAACGCCATCCCCGGCCGCGCGGGTCAGGCTTTGACAGAAATCGATTGGCTGATGGGGGTACGTAGCCGCGCGGCAATTCCCGGGGGGACCTGCGAGTTCGACCTCCCGGCTTACTTCGCTTGGAAGCACCTTCCGGCGGCGCGGCGGCAAGAGGATTTGCGTAGCTGGATCCATACCCTGCGACCGCTGGCTGCATCCGTTCGACTGCTACTGAACTTGCTGCGTCAATCGGGTACGCCACAAAAGGTCAGCGTGGTGAGCGGCCAGTACCAGCAGTCTTTACAACAGGGCCGGACGTCCCAGCTGGTTCGTGTCGCGCTGGACCGCGAAGCCGAATTGATCCCCGAAATCAGCGGTAACAGGCTGGTGCTGTCCATCCGCCTTTTGCGTTTGGGGAACGACTCCCGTCTCCACGCCAGCGGCCAAGACGCGACCTTGGAAATCACGCTCTGCGCCTAATCGGTACGGGTTCATGCCAGAGGAATTCACGCCCCGTATCGTGCGTTGCCCCCGATGCGGCGGCGACAGCGTGTACAGCCCAGCCAACGCGTTCCGTCCATTCTGCAGCGAACGCTGCAAAAACCACGACCTCGGTGCCTGGGCGAATGAAGAATTCAACATCCCCGCGCCACTAACCGACCCTGACGGGCCGCTAGACGCTTGAGCCGGGGAAACTGCAGTTAAGGCGGGTCGCTACGCGGTACGTGGGTCCCCGAAAACCGCGCTCCTGGGCAAACCAGGCCAGAACCGGAATGGTTCCAGGCAAGATTGGCTCCAGCTCGACGGGCAATTGCTGCCATGCGAAGGCTTGCCCCTCCAGCATGCACAGCTCACCCTCCCAACCGCTCACGATCCAGAAATGCAAATGCACCAGCGCGTGTGGGTAGTCAACCATTTCGTCGTGCCAGGCGCGGGCACTCAACACCTCCACGCCCAGCTCCTCGCGCAACTCACGCACGAGTGCAGTCCGAACGTCTTCACCCGCCTCCAGCTTGCCACCGGGAAATTCCCAATACCCCGCATACGGCTTACCGGCTGGCCGGGAAGTCAGTAAAAAAGCACCGTCGTCGCGCACCAGCACGCCAACCGCAACCTCGACCACCCGGCGGTCAGCGCCGCCCGCGCGAGGGCTCTGTGGATCGGCAGTGAGAACGGTGGATACCACGGCGGCGCGCGGCGTTTAAGACGCCGAAGGCGCCGCATCCTGCCCGGCGTAGTCCCGCGCAAATTGCCAAGCCACGCGACCGCTGCGCGAGGCGCGTTCCAGCGTCCACATCAGCGCTGGCGCACGCGCTGCGGCAATGCGTGCAGGATCGACGCCCAAAACATGCAGCCACTGGTTGACGATGGTGAGGTACTCGTCCTGCGTGAACGGATAAAAACTCAGCCACAAGCCGAAGCGCTCGGACAACGAGATTTTTTCCTCCACGCCTTCGCCGGGGTGGACTTCGCCGTCCTCGGTGTGCTGGTAGCTCCGGTTTTCGGACATGTACTCAGGAAGCAAGTGGCGTCGGTTGCTGGTGGCATAAATCAGCACGTTGGGCGTAGAGGCCGAGACAGAGCCGTCCAAGGCCGACTTCAATGCCTTGTAGCCGGTTTCGCCTTCGTCAAAGCTGAGGTCGTCACAAAAAATAATGAACTTCTCTGGCCGGGCAGCGACCAAATCGACGATCTCAGGCAGATCGACCATATCGGACTTGTCCACCTCGATGAGCCGCAGCCCCTGCTCTGCGAAAGCGTGCAAGCAGGCGCGGATCAACGACGATTTACCGGTGCCGCGCGCGCCCGTCAGCAGGGCGTTATTCGCACCGCGCCCCTGCACAAATTGCTGGGTGTTGCGCAGCAGGCGCTCCTTCTGGATCTCGACCTCTTTCAGGTCCGAAAAACGGATACCAGCGATGTGCTGCACCGGAACCAGTACACCCTGGCCGGAACGCTTGCGGCGGTAACGCATGGCCACCGATGCACTCCAGTCGGGCTCGGCAATACCCTGATCCAGAGAGGCTTCCACGCGCTCCATGAAGCGCTCAGCCCGTTGCAAGAATTGCGCGATGCGCGGGTCGTTTTCAACAGCCATATCAGGAGCGGTAATCCGCGTTGATGGTGACGTAGTCGTGGCTCAAATCACAGGTCCACACGGTGTCGGACGCGGACCCACGGCCTAGATCGACGCGCACCGTGATCTCGGTCTGGCGCATCACACGCTGCCCATCCTCCTCGCGGTAAGCGGGGTTGCGCCCGCCGCCGGTGACCACATGCACATCGTCCAAATAGAGAGCGATGCGGGTCTGGTCCAAATCAGCAATGCCGGCATAGCCCACTGCCGCCAGAATGCGCCCGAGGTTGGGGTCACTGGCAAAAAATGCAGTTTTGACCAAGGGCGAATGGGCAATCGCATAGGCCGCCAGGCGGCATTCGGCTGCGTCGCGCCCGCCGTCCACCTGCACGGTGATGAATTTGGTGGCACCTTCGCCGTCACGCACGATGGCCTGCGCCAGCTGGCGTGCCACACCAATGATGGCCGTGCGCAGGGCCTGCGCCTCGACGCCCTCCCAGTTGTCAATCGCCGAGTTGCCCAATTGGTTGGACGCAATCAGCGTCAGCGAGTCATTGGTGGAGGTGTCTCCATCCACCGTGATGCGGTTGAACGAGGCCTCGGCCACATCACGGGCCAGCACCTGCAAGGCCGGCTGGCTGATGTTGGCATCGGTGGCAATAAAGCCCAGCATGGTCGCC
>CAIOUR010000008.1 GCA_903861575.1 uncultured beta proteobacterium
AATCGAAACTCAATTTGACTCCAATCGTCACGGGCCCACTGCTCACCCTCCTCTGGTATAAATATCGACCGCATTAGCGGCCCTAGTTCTGGATCGCGGCTCGGGATGTTTTGCAGGTTTGGATTGCTGCTTGAAAATCTCCCTGAAACCGTCCCACCGTCGTCACTTCTAAGCTGGTTGAACTGGCAGTGTAGTCTACCGTTGACATGCGAGTCTAGAATATACCCCTTGATGAATGTGTCGCGCACCTTGTACCATTTTCTAATTTCCGATATCAGCTGAATGCTGGGATTGCTGTGCCGAGACAGCCAATCCTTAGTGAATGACGGTGCGCCCTTCTCTGAGCGCGGATATTCAATACCGGTCCTATCACAGAATCTTTTTATATCTGCGGCAGCGTAGACGTTAATTTTACCTAAGCGCCGTTCCGCTTCGTCTATTCTTCGGGTAAAATCGTCGTGAGCGTCCTGTGCTTTCGGTAGGTCAATCAGTACACCTCGCCGCCTCATTGCCAACATCAAAGGCACCAGCCTCGTTTCTATGTCGAACACCGAGTCAAGCCCTTGTTCGCCTAGCATAACTTTTTGCTTCTCAAATATCCGTAGCGGTAAGTCCACGTCACCCTCGGCGTAGGGTCCGACGAGGCTAGGCGGACAACGGTAGATATTGGCAGCTTGCGACCTACCGGACTTACCGCCGTATGCCCTTTCGCTCCAAGCGTATAGAGCCTCGTCCTTTTTGCCCTCTGCCAAGTGTGTTTCCGCAATAGTGTCTAGGGAGTAGCTGAACGCGTTTTCATCCAGAAGAGGCTCTGCGAGCTGCACATCGTAAAAAGGGCCGGAGGCAAAAATGCCTTCGTGGGCTAGCATATCTAAATCATAAAGTAGATTTGCCCCCACTTTCGCCTGACCTGGAATACACAAATTATCTTTTGCCCATGCGATAACGTGGTCTGGATCCATGTTCAGTTCTGCTTGAACCTCGTGCCGGATAGGAAAGTACCAACGGTCACCTTCTGGTGTGCCTACGGCAAGACCGACCATGTGCGCATCTCCCCTCCTTACCCCAGACCCTTTTTCCTTTAAAAAAGGGTCTTTGGTTTCTGTATCGATTGCCAGTAATTTAGCATGGCGTAGGTTAGGGAACTCTTTAGGCGGAGTCCACCCCGTCTCTGGGAACGGGGGCAAGGCTCTTGTGACCTCTCTTTTTCCGCGAGCCTCCCTCTCCACGTCATTCCAAAAGAATCCGTCTAAGTCATGTCGGCTCATACCGATCTAGCACTGAAAGTAGGAACCGCTTCCAGTTCCACCGTGTACCGTTCCGGGTCGGTTCCTAGGTAGAATAGAATTTCTATCTCAACCGGCCACGACCCTTCACACCCGTCGTATTCCCTATAATAGTGCTCAGCACACAGTTCAGCGATGCACTCCTTGTCATACGCATCTAAAGGCGGCTTACATTTCACGTCAACCTCGAAAGGGCCGCCGCCGTCAACATCATACGTGATCTTCATTTTTAGGTTACCTCGCCAGTGGCCCACTTGTCGTAACATTGTAATAGCTCGTCATCGCAAGCATCGCGCCTAGTAGAGTAGTCGTACCCGGCAGTGAACAGCATGACGGAAATGGCAAAAGCGACTAGTATTCTACCCATAGTTAAACCCTCATTTTTGAAATCAAACCCTCGATGCCGTCATCCCCTTTCCACGCCGCCGTGTTGGGTGACAAAGACAAGTTTACGGAGGTCGCGGCACCTAATACAAGTTTCAAGGCGTTGAAATTAAACAAGGACTTCTCGCCGGGCTCAACGCCCAGGCCGGCAATCGCCCTTACGTAATCGCAACCTACCCAGAGTTCGTCGTCTTGACAACGTCAAACCCACTGGAAGCCACCCACGCACATGACATCAAAGCCAAACTCGACCGCTAATAATTGGTGCCAGATC
>CAIOUR010000009.1 GCA_903861575.1 uncultured beta proteobacterium
CGGTACCGGCGTGATCACCATCGGCCAGTTGCTGGGCATGGCGGCGCACATTGAGGGGCGCGGCATCGTCACGCAAGACGCGGGCGGCCTGGCGCAAAAGGGCGGCGCGACATGGAGCCATGTGCTGATTGGCGCAAGCCAGGACGCGATTCGCACCACCCGCGTGGGCATGGCTTGCGCGGATTTGGTGATCGGGTGCGATCCGGTGGTGAGCGCCGGCAAAGAAACCGCGCTGCGCTTGCGCGCCGGACGCAGTCATGTGGTGTTGAACAGCCACAGCACGCCGACCGCTGCTTTCGTAAAAAACGCCGATTGGGCCAACCCGGCTGCTGATTGCGTGGCCGCCATAGCCGCGATGCTGCAAGACCCGGCCGCGCTGGGCTGTGTGGACGCCGAGGCGATTGCCACGCAGTTGCTGGGCGACAGCATTTTTACCAACCCGGTGATGCTCGGCTTTGCCTGGCAAAAAGGCTGGATTCCGCTGGGGGAGTCAGCGCTGTTGCGCGCCATGGAGCTCAACGCGGTGGCGGTTGAAAAAAACCAGGCCGCCTTTCAATGGGGCCGCTTGGCAGCGCACGACCCGACCGCGCTGGCCCGCGCTGTGGTGCCGGCGCAGGCGGTGCAGTTCATTCGCCCACCCAAGCCCGCCGCGGATACGCTGGACGCATTGGTAGAAAGCCGAGCCGCGTTTTTGACTGCTTACCAAAACGCCGCCTATGCCGCGCGTTACCGCGCACTGGTGCAGCGGGTGCAGCAGGCCGAAGCCGCTGCGGCCCCGGATGCGCAGCAAGCGCTGAGCCTCGCCGTGGCGCGCTATGGGTTCAAGCTGATGGCCTACAAAGACGAATACGAAGTGGCCCGTTTACATAGCGATGCAGGTTTTAAGCAACACATTGCGGCCATGTTTGAGGGCGATTACCAACTCCACTACCACCTCGCGCCGCCGCTGCTCGCACAGGCCAACGCCAAAGGCGAGTTGCAAAAGCAGCGGTTTGGTTCTTGGATGGGCTGGGGCTTCAGGCTCTTGGCACCTTTGAAGTTTTTGCGCGGCGGCGCGTTCGATGTGTTTGGTTACAGTGCCGAGCGGCGCCACGAGCGGGCGGTGTTGGCCCATTACGTTGCGACGCTGGAGGCGACCCTGCCCCGACTGAACGCGGCAAGCCTGCCAGATGCCATCGCCTTTGCGTCTCTGCCCGAACAGCTACGCGGCTTCGGTCATGTCAAAGCCCGCCACTGGGCGGCGCTGCAGCCGCGTTGGAATGCGTTGGCGCAAGCCTTGGGGGCCAGCGCTTTGGCTTGAGGCTGGGGTAAAACCCGCCCCGTACAATCCGCGCTCTTTACTAGTGGGTTCCCAAGCGCCGAATCGGGCGCAGACGCAAAACCCCGCGATCCGCTGTTCTATCCACCCACCCTCGGAGTTCTTCTGTGTTCATTTCTTCTGCCTATGCCCAAACCGCTTCCGCTGCCGCTGGGGGCGACATGCAATCGACCTTGATGAACATGCTGCCCATCCTGGTGATGTTCGGTGTTTTGTATCTGGTGATGATCCGCCCGCAGATGAAGAAGCAAAAAGAGCACAAGGCCATGATCGAGAGTATCGTTAAAGGTGACGAGGTCGTCACCGCCGGCGGTTTTTTGGGCCGCGTCTCCAAGCTCGGCGATGCCTTTATTTCGGTTGAACTGGCTACCGGCGTCGAAGTGCAAATGCAGCGCAGCGCAGTCGTGCAGGTTTTGCCCAAGGGCACCATGAAATAAAACTGGCTTGCTATGAACCGTTACCCGCTCTGGAAATATGTACTGATCGCGCTGGCGATCGCCGTAGGGGGCTTGTACGCCCTGCCGAATCTGTTTGGGGAGGCGCCGGCCGTGCAAGTGTCGGTGGCCAAAACGGGTATGCGGCTGGACGCTGCGTCGACCGAACGTGTGGAAGCGGCGCTTAAGGCTGCCAACATTGCCGCCGATAGCGTGCGCTTGGATGGCAGCTCCATCAAAGCGCGTTTTCCAGACACCGAGACCCAGCTCAAGGCCAAGGACGCGATTCAGAAAGCGCTGAACCCCAACCTGGAAGACGCCTCGTATGTCGTGGCGCTGAATTTGATCTCCCGCTCGCCCGCGTGGCTGACGTCCATGAACGCGTCGCCCATGTACCTGGGCTTGGATTTGCGCGGCGGCGTGCATTTCATGCTGCAGGTCGATATGGCTGCGGCGCTGACCAAGCGGGTGGAATCGTTGACCGGCGACCTGCGGGTGGCTTTGCGCGAGAAAAACCTGCGCCACAGCGGCATCAGCCGCAACGGCCAGACGATTGAAGTGCGTTTTCGCGACGGCGCCACGGCGGATGCCGCTAAAGCGGTCATCACGGAACAATTCCCCGAACTGGTGGCGGTGCTCAGCCCCGACGCTACCGAAGTCAAACTGACTGCCACCATCAACCCGGTTGCAGCCCGCAAAGTGCAGGAGCAGGCGCTCAAGCAAAACATCACCACGCTGCACAACCGCATCAACGAACTCGGCGTCGCTGAGCCGGTGATTCAGCAGCAGGGGCTGGACCGCATCGTGGTGCAACTGCCCGGCGTGCAAGACACCGCCAAGGCCAAAGACATTCTGGGGCGCACCGCAACGCTGGAAATCCGCATGGTTGACGATTCGGCGGAAGCCCGCGCGGCGGAGACCGGAGGCGCAGTGCCGTTTGGCGACGAGCTGTTCAAAGAGCGCAACGGCATGCCGGTGGTGGTGAAAAAGCAGGTCATCCTGACTGGCGACAACCTGACCGATGCGCAACCGGGTTTTGACAACCGCACCCAGGAAGCTGCGGTGCATTTGCGCCTGGACGCCAAGGGTGCGCGAATATTCCGCGACGTGACGCGCGAAAGTATCGGCAAGCGCATGGCCATCATCCTGTTTGAAAAAGGCAAGGGCGAAGTGGTGACTGCGCCGGTGATCCGCGACGAGATCGGCGGGGGCCAGGTGCAAATCACCGGCCGTATGACCACCATGGAAGCCACCGACACCGCGCTGCTGCTGCGCTCCGGTTCGCTGGCAGCACCGATGGAAATCATCGAAGAGCGCACCATCGGCCCCTCGCTGGGTGCGGAAAACATTGCCAAGGGCTTTAACAGCGTGACCTGGGGCTTTCTCGCCGTAGCGCTGTTCATGTGCGTGTATTACCTGCTGTTCGGCGTGATTTCCAGCGTGGCGCTGGGGTTCAATTTGCTGCTGCTGGTGGCGGTGCTGTCCATGTTGCAGGCCACGCTGACGCTGCCCGGTATGGCTGCGATGGCGCTGGTGTTGGGTATGGCGATTGACGCCAACGTGCTGATCAACGAGCGGGTGCGCGAAGAGCTGCGCAATGGGGCCTCGCCGCAAGCGGCCATTCACGCCGGATATGACCGCGCCTGGGCCACCATCATCGACTCTAACGTGACCACGCTGATTGCCGGCCTGGCCCTGCTGGCCTTTGGCTCGGGTCCGGTGCGCGGCTTTGCCGTGGTGCATTGCCTGGGTATCTTGACCAGCATGTTCTCCGGCGTCTTTTTCTCGCGCGGCGTGGTGAACCTGTGGTACGGGCGCCAGAAGAAACTCAAATCGGTATCCATCGGAACCGTCTGGCGGCCCGATGGCGCTGCGGCCGGTAACAGCGTTGTGGAGCAATAAGCATGGAATTTTTCAAGATCCGCCGCGATATCCCGTTCATGCGCCACGCGCTGGTGCTCAACGGTATTTCGCTGGTGACGTTTTTGGCGGCGGTGTTTTTCCTCTTCAGCAAAGGTCTGCATTTGTCGGTGGAATTCACCGGTGGCACGCTGATGGAGGTGAGCTACTCCCAGCCGGCTGATTTGGAGCGGGTGCGCGGCAGCATCGCCGCGCTGGGTATCAACGATGTGCAGGTGCAGAACTTCGGCACTGCGCAGGACGTTTTGATCCGCATGCCGGTGCAAAAGGGCAGTGACGCTGCGGCGCAAAGCGACAAGGTATTCGCCGCGCTCAAAAGTGCAGACGCATCGGCCAACTTGCGCCGGACTGAATTTGTGGGGCCGCAAGTCGGTGACGAACTCGCGGTGGACGGGCTCAAAGCGCTGGCCTGCGTGGTGGCCGGCATCATGTTGTATCTGGCTATCCGGTTTGAGTGGAAATTTGCGGTGGCGGCCATCATCGCCAACTTGCACGACGTGGTCATCATCCTCGGGTTTTTTGCATTTTTCCAGTGGGAATTCTCGCTGCCCGTGCTGGCCGCTGTGCTGGCGGTGCTGGGGTATTCGGTGAACGAATCCGTGGTGATTTTTGACCGTATCCGCGAGAACTTCCGTCGCTTTCGCAAGATGACACCGGTAGAGATCATTGATAACGCGATCAC
>CAIOUR010000010.1 GCA_903861575.1 uncultured beta proteobacterium
GGCGTGATGGGCGCGGTTGCGCAGGCGCAGGCCTTCGTCATGGCCGACAAGCCGTTCGAGATCATGCTTGGCGTCGAGCGCGAACGCTTCCAGCCATTCGGCGTCGGCGCAGTCGCCGCGCTCCTCGGCCTCGTCATGCTGTTGAAACAGCCGTTCGCATTTCATTGCCAGCTTTTGCGCCGGGCTGCTGCGGGTGAATTCACGGTCTTCGGATATGGACATGGCGGTGTCTCCTTAAATAGTGGTTTGGGCCGGGCTTATTTCAGTGCGAACGCGACGCCGCTGGCGAGCGCTGCGGCCAGCGCAGCGGCAATCTCGGCGTGGTAGTGCGCAGTGGTTTCGATGCCCATCGTCAGCGCATCAGCCAGCGACTGGGCGAAACCCTCACGGTTTTCCTGGTACAGCGGATGGAAGAATGCGTTTTCTAAATGGATCGTGACATCCCGCCAGTTGTCGGCGTCCATCGCCGCGTTGCCGACTAGCAGCGCGGCCAGCTTGAAGCGCAGGAAGGCAAGGTCGGGCGGGGTGTCGAGTTGGAAAATTTCCAGATCCATGGTTTCCAGATCTTCGGCCCCGTCAAAATCGTTGGCGGCTTGGGTTTGTGCAGGCATATAAATATCCTTCTGTGTTGGTTAAAATCAGCCTTTGGCCGGGTAGCGGCCCGGCCAAATCTCGTCTAGCGTCAGGCCCAGCTCATCGGCGATGGCCTGGGCGATCAGCCGCGACGTGCTGCGCCCGTTGACCACGTTGCTGACGGTCTGTGTGCCCTTGTTTAGGCGGTGCGCGATTTCCGCTTGGCTGGAGCCTTTCTTTTGCAGCGCCGCCTTGATGTCGGCAGGATGCATCTGCTGCGTCGGCGGGGGCTTGCGGAAATTCCGCTTGGGTTCGGTGGTGCGGGGTTGGGGGTGCATGGTTTTTCTCGGCGTTAGTCAGACCCGAAAAGCACGGCGCTCTTGCATGAGGCATTGCATCGCCATGTCGTAATAATCAGCGAGGAACTTCAACGCCTTGCGTTCATCCGCTTGTTTCGCGGCGTAAACATATAGCGTCGGGCGGTAGGACGAATCTAGGCAGGACAACACCATCTCGCGGAAACTTATGAACGCGGTGTATTTGCGAGTGGCCCTGTCTAGGTTTTCGATCAGGGTGAATTTTTTTGTGGTCGATGCGGACATGGCGGTCTCCGGGTTGGGTAGTGGGTTAAAAGGATGTGGGTAGGCGGGCGCGTTCTTCGGCGACCATGCGCTCCAGGATGGCCTCCACCGACTCGGCGGGTTCCGCCGCCGCCTGGGCGCTGAAGGTGTACTTGCCGTGGATCAGCAGGTTGACGGTGGCGGCGGAGACGCGCAGCAGCCGGGCGATGTCGCGCTGCGGCATCCCCTGCGCGGCCAGGGCCAGCGCCTGCGCCTCGACGGCGCGGGTGACGCGCACCTTGCCCTGCTGGTTGATTTCCAAAAGGCCGATGTAGCGGGCGGTCACGTCCAGCTTGCGGGCCTGCTGGCGCGACACCTCCACCAAGTCGGCCATGTGGTGGGAGATGCGCGCCATGCTGGTTTCCAGATTGTCGAGGCGGCGCTAGACCGGGGCCGGGGCGGACTCGGCGGGCGCGGGCGGCGCGGCGGTGAGTATCCACTTGGCCCAGGCGCGGAACGCCTTGGCCTGGGCGGTGTTGGCGAACATCGACAGCAGGACGCAGCCGGTGGAGGA
>CAIOUR010000011.1 GCA_903861575.1 uncultured beta proteobacterium
CGGTTCCACATGCACAAATCGCTCAATTTTTGAACATTTATGACGAGTTCGACTCAAAAAATAGGCTTTCCGAGCACATTCGCATTGCCGCTAATGCTGATTTCTATATATAGATGACCGAAGACCAGCTTGAACAAGAAACCCTGGGCTGGCTCGCCTCGGTTGGCTACACGCCGCTCAATGCGCGCGACCTAGACCACCTGGACCCGCGCCTGGAGCGCGCCAGCAGTCGTGAGGTGGTTTTGGCGAGTTGCTTGCGTGCGGCCATTGACCGGCTGAACCCAGCGGTACCCGCCGCCGCCCGAGAGGACGCTTGTCGGCAGGTAATTGACCTGGCCCAACCTGCCCTGCTCTCGGCCAACCGGGCGTTTCACCGTGTCCTCGTCACTGGCGTGCCGGTGCAATACCAAAAAGACGGCGAGACGCGGGGCGACTTTGTTCGCCTGATGGACTGGCAAGACACCACCCGCAACGAGTGGCTGGCGGTGCAGCAGTTCACCGTCAAGGGGCCGCGCCACACGCGCAGGCCCGACATCATTTTGTTCATCAACGGCTTGCCGCTGGTGCTCATTGAGCTGAAGAACCCGGCTGATCTGAATGCAGACATCTGGAAAGCGTACGACCAGATTCAGACCTACAAGGCGCAAGTGGCCGATGTGTTTACCTACAACGAGTTGTTGGTGATATCAGACGGCACTGAGGCGCGCATGGGGTCACTGTCTGCCAATGCCGAGCGCTTTATGCAGTGGCGCACGGTTGACGGCGTGGCGCTGGACCCGCTGGGCAAGTTTCAGGAGCTGGAGACTTTGGTCCGTGGGGTACTGGCCCCAGCGTATTTGCTGGACTACTTGCGCTACTTCGTGCTGTTTGAGGACGATGGCACGCTGGTCAAAAAGGTGGCGGGCTACCACCAGTTTCATGCGGTGCGTGCAGCGGTCGAGCAGGTGGTGACCGCGGCCAGCACCGATGAAGCCACGCGCCGTGGCAAGGGCGGCGTGGTCTGGCACACGCAGGGCAGCGGCAAGAGCATCACCATGACCTGCTTTGCCGCCTGGGTGATGCAAGAGCCCCGGCTGGAGAACCCGACCATTGTGGTGATTACCGACCGCAACGATTTAGACGGCCAGCTGCTGGGCGTATTCAGCCTGAGCCAGGACTTACTGCGCGAGCAGCCGCAGCAGGCCACCACGCGCCAGCGGTTGCGCGAATTGTTAGAAAACCGGCCTTCGGGCGGCATCATTTTTGCGACCATCCAGAAGTTCATGCCGGGGGAAGATGAAGACACCTTCCCCGTACTCAGCCTACGGCGAAACATTGTGGTGATTGCTGACGAGGCGCACCGCACGCAATATGGCTTTGAGGCCAAGCTCAAAACGCGCAAGGTGAAAGATGGCGCAAGCCCGGCTGTGGCCTATTCCACCGGCGATGGCGCGAACTTGGCTAGCACGGCTGACTTTGCCCCGCCCGAATACACCGCCAAGTACCAGGCGGGCTACGCCCAGCACTTGCGCGACGCGCTGCCCCAAGCCACCTTTGTGGCCTTCACCGGCACACCGGTGAGCAGCGCCGACCGCGACACGCGCTCGGTGTTCGGTGACTACATCCATGTGTACGACATGCAGCAGGCGCAAGAAGACGGCGCCACCGTCGCCATTTATTACGAAAGCCGCCTGGCCAAACTGGGACTCAATGAGAGCGAGCTGAGCCACCTGGACGAAGAAGTAGACGAGCTGGCCGAAGACGAAGAAGAGAGTCTGCAAGCCAAACTCAAGAGCCGCTGGGCCGCGCTGGAGAAAGTGGTGGGCGCGGAGCCGCGCATTGCCAGCGTGGCGACGGACTTGGTGGCGCACTTTGAAGAGCGCAACAACACCCAGGACGGGAAGGCCATGGTTGTGGCGATGAGCCGAGATATTTGCGCGCACCTGTACAACGAGATCACCAAGCTGCGTCCGGGTTGGCACAGCGATGACCCCGAGAAAGGTGCCATCAAAATTGTGATGACGGGCAGCGCCAGCGACAAGGCATTGCTGCGGCCGCATGTCTACAGCAGCCAGACCAAGAAACGGCTCGAAAAGCGCTTCAAAGACCCGCGCGACGAATTGAAACTGGTGATCGTGCGCGACATGTGGCTCACGGGTTTTGACGCGCCCTGCGTGCACACCTTGTACGTGGACAAGCCCATGAAGGGCCATAACTTGATGCAGGCCATTGCCCGCGTGAACCGGGTCTTCAAAGACAAACAAGGCGGCTTGGTGGTGGACTACATCGGCATTGGCGAAGATCTGAAAGCCGCCATGAAGGAATACACCGCCAGCAAAGGCCGTGGCAAGCCTACGGTGGATGCGCGCGAAGCCCTGGCCGTGTTGCTGGAAAAGCTGGATGTGCTCCAGGCCATGTTGCACGGTTTTGACTATTCTGGATTTCTGACGGGCGGGCACAAGACGCTGGCGGGCGCAGCGAACTACGTGCTGGGCCTCAAGTCCGACAAAGAGCGCGACGGCAAAAAGCGTTTTGCTGACCACGCGCTGGCCATGAGCCAGGCGTTTAGCCTGTGCTGCACTTTGGCCGAGGCCAAATTACACCGCGACGAGGTGGCATTTATGCAAGCGGTCAAGGTGATCCTGACCAAGCGCGAGGCCAGCGCCCAGCGCAAGAACGACGAAGCCCGCGACCTGGCGATCCGCCAGATCATCAACTCGGCGGTGGTGTCGGGCGAGGTGGTGGACATTTTTGCGGCCGTAGGCCTGGACAAGCCCAACATCGGCTTGCTGGACGACGCTTTTTTAACGCAGGTAAATAACCTGCCAGAGAAAAATCTAGCCGTTGAGCTATTGGAGCGCTTGCTGCATGGCGAGATCAAGAGCCGCTTTGCTACCAACGTGGTGCAAGACCGCAAGTTCAGCGACCTGCTGGCCGACGTGATTCGCCGTTATCAAAACCGGAGCATCGAGACGGCGCAGGTCATGGAAGAGCTGATTGCGATGGCCAAGAAGTTCCGCGAAGCCGCAGGCCGGGGTGAAGCGCTGGGATTGGGCGACGATGAGGTGAAGTTTTACGACGCCCTGGCCAACAACGAATCGGCGGTGCGGGAGTTGCAAGATGAGACGCTGAAAAAGATTGCACAAGAATTAACTAAGAGCCTGCGCGATAACGTCACAGTTGATTGGGCAGAGCGCGAAAGCGTACGTGCCAAGCTAAGGCTTATGGTTAGGCGCATTCTAAAAAAATACAAATACCCGCCAGAGCAGCAAGAGACGGCGGTGCAGCTGATTCTTGAACAGGCGCACGCGTTAGCGGAAACGTGGTGATCGCAACGAGCAAAGTCGCTCTCGCCTAAGCCCGCCACTCCACCCCCACATCCACCACCCCCAGCTTTGTCAGCCGCTTGCGCATACACAAAACGGCCTTGTCTTTGCTGAGCAGCGTCGCGCCATGGCTGACGGCGAGATCGATGAACTTCTGGTCGTCGGGGTCTTTGCAGGTGGCGGGCGCTTTGGGTGCGACGGGGACGATGCGGGCGCGGGCGTCGAACTGGCTGAGAACCTGCGCGGCTTGCAAGCCATGGAAGGCCAGGCGTACGGCGATGTGGGGGTAGTCCAAAACCCGCGCAAGCTCTTCGCGCATGGGCGCGGTCGCGAGCCACAGCAAGTCAGGCATCACCGGTTCATCGCCCAGGGCTGCGTGCAAGGCGTGGGTGCGGGGATCGCGGAACACCAGCATGTCCAGCACGATGTTGGTGTCCAGAACCAGGTGATGGGTCACAACTTCTATGTAGCGAACATGTGGGTCGACGGTCATGCGGCGCATTGTCGTTCAGGCGCATCACCAACAGAAACGGGCCGGACAGTTGCCTGCCCGGCCCGTTCAAGCGCGCTTAACGCTTACTTCTGGTAGCTGATGCGATAGACCGCACCGGCTTTGTCGTCGGACACCAGGATGGAGCCGTCAACATACTGCTGCACGTCCACCGGACGGCCCAGGTAGTAGCCAGCCGAGGTCATGAAGCCTTCAGCAAACGGCTCGGTCTTGGCCGCGTTGCCCTTGTCGTCCAGGTAGGTCACCATGATGCGGGCGCCACGGGGCTTGACCGCATTCCAGGAACCGTGCTGCGCGCTGAAGATGGCGTTCTTGTACTTGGCAGGGAACTGGTCGCCGGTGTAGAACATCATGCCCAGATCCGCAGCGTGGGCAATCATTTCGACCTGGGGCTTCACGTACTTGTCAGCCAACTCTTTGGGAATAGGCTTGTCTTTGTAGTCGTCGGTGCGCACATCGCCACCGCCGTACCAAGGGTGGCCGTACCACAGGCCGTGAACCAGTTTGCCGTCAGCGCCAACGGGAACTTTGTTCAGCTCGCCAGGAGGGGTTTCGTCGCCCATGCCGTCAACCTGGTTGTCGGTCCACCACAGAGCACCATCTTTGGGGTTGAAAGCCAAACCGGAAGAGTTACGCAAACCAGTCAAAACTACCTTACGGTCGCCACCATCGCGGTTGAAACTGACGATTCCGCCGATACCAACTTTGCGGTACAGATCCAGCTTCTCGGGAGGTGTGACGTTGAAGGGCTGACCCAGGGTGATGTAGATGCGGTTGTCAGGTCCGATCGTGCAAGAGCGCGCAGTGTGGTTGTAGGACTCTTCTTCTGCAGGAATCAGGTCACCCTGCTTGACCACGGCAAATGCCACGGTGTCAGAGCCTTCGGTGAAGTACTCAACGGCGGGGAACATCATCACGCGGTTACGTTCGACCACATACAAGAAGCCATCAGGCGTGTAGCACAGGCCAGCGGGGGTGTCGAACTTGACGCTGGGGCTGAAGTCTTCCACCGTCGTGGCGACATTGCTCATATCGCGGTCATTGGCGAAATAAACGTTCTGCTTACGGGTACCAACCCAGACTGCGGCGGTGTTGCGGCTCACAGCGATGCTGCGGGCATCCGGCACCACAGCGAACACGTCGATCTTGAAGCCTTCGGGCAACTTGATGTTGGCCAAAACGTTCTTCTTCAGATTAGCGATGTAGGTGGGGTCTTGTGCAATGCGCTTGGGCGGCGGGGTGTTGGTCTTTTTGAACGAACCCAGCTTTTCCAGGTTAGCGTCGTCACCAGCCGCGAAGCCAACGCCAGAGACCATCGAGAGCGCCGCTCCGATAGCGATTGCAGTTGCACTGCGTTTCAACACAGTTCCAAAAATACGCGTCATGTCATCTCCAAGAGAATAAGCCCGGCAGGCCGGATATGCGGCCCGTTCCTGACAGTGCCCAACCCCCGTATGAAACGCCATACGAGGAGCACTTGGAAATAACTGTAGGGCGTAGAACAGGCGTCTTTGACCCGTGAAAACCCTTGTTTACACAAAAAATTATTCAATTCAAAGCTGAATAAAATTTCCTGCCCGCTCGCGCCTCACGCGCCAAGACCCGAGGCATCGATCAAACCCCGTCGCAGGGCCAGTAGGGTGATTTCCGAAGCGTTTGCCAAATCCAATTTCTGTTTGATTTTGTGGACATGGGTGCCCACCGTGGAGACTGACAGATTCAACGTTTCGGCCACCACCACCACCGAATGCCCGCGCGCGATCTGCATAAAGACCTCGAATTCGCGCGGCGAAAGCAAGGCCAGGGGGTCGGTTTCGCCGCTGAGGTCCTGCATGGCCATTCGCTGCGCGATGCCGGGATCGATGAAGCGCTTGCCCAGGGCTACCAGCCGGATCGCATCGACCAGCACCTCGGGGGCGGTGCGTTTGGACAGATAGCCCAAAGCGCCAGCTTGGAACGCGCGCTTGGAATAGCTGGTGTCCTCGTGGGCCGACAGCGCCAGCACGCGGATATGGGGGTTTTTCGCAACCAAGCGTTTGATAGCCTCAATGCCGCCCATGCCCGCCATGGCAATATCCATCACCACCACATCGGGTGCCACGCTGTCATGGATGCGCAGTGCCTCCTCGCCGCTGTCGGCCTCGGCAACCACCTGCACATCGTCCCAGGTCTGCAACAGGACCTTGAAGCCACCCCGCACCACGGCGTGGTCGTCGACCAGCATGACGCGCAATTTATCCACCATCAGGCTCCGAATCTGTATCTGCGACCAAGGGAAGGGTGGCCCGCATGCGGACGCCGCCGACGGCGAGGGGCTCGATGGCGAAGGTACCGCCCAGGCTCTGCGCCCGCTCCCGCATGCCGATGACGCCGAAGTGGCCGGTCAGCTCCCAATCCTTGTGCAGCCCGCGGCCGTCGTCGCGTACTTCTAAAACAATCTGCTGCGGCTCCAGATGCAATTGCAGCGCAATCAACTGAGCCTGCGCGTGGCGCAAGGCGTTGGTCAAAGACTCCTGCGCGATGCGATAGACCGCTGTAGCCAGCTCGCCGTCTACCACGTCAAGCACACCTTCGATCTGGAGTTGAATCTGTACGCCCGGGTGCTTGGTGCGCGCCTGCTCCACCAGGTCCTGCACCGCGTCAGCCAGGCCAAAGCGATCCAGTGCCAGCGGACGCAACTGGCCCACCATCTGGTGCACGCTCTCGTACATGGCGTCCGCACATTGCACGACCATGCGGGCCGATTCGGCGATGCGCAGATCCTGCCCCTGCGCCCGGTGGCTGATGGCAAAACCCAGGCTTTTGATGGCGGTGACCTGCTGGCCTAAGTCGTCGTGCAACTCACGGGCAATCTGCCTGCGCACCTCCTCGATACGGGTCTGAATGACCTGGGTGAGCTCACGGTTTTCAGCCAAGGCCACGGTCGCCACGCGGGCCTTTTCGCGCGCCAGCATGCCGTCATGCACCGACTGCGCCATGCCGTTGAAATCTTCCCCCAGACTGGCCGCCTCACGGCCCTTCAGAGGAGGCAGACGGGTCGCGTAGTCGCCCTGCGCGATCGCGCGCAAGCCCTGCGCCAGTTGCTGAAACGGATGCAAGGCGCGCCCGACCAGCCAGTACGCCAGACCGTTGGCCAACATCACACCCACCAGCAGCGTCACCATGAGCGGGACAAAATCGTCCCAGCCATCGAGAATCGCCCGCGAGGGATCAGGGCGCACCACGACCCGACCATGTGGTAGCGCAATCTCACGGGTCTTGAGCGGCGGCGCAACCAAACGCGCATACCACTGCGGTGCATCGCGTCCGGCCTTGTAGCGCGGCGGGGGCGAGCGGTACAGCAGCGCGCCATCTTCCCCGTAGAGTTCAATCTCGTTGCCGCGAATACGGCCTAACCCTTGCACAAACAGCGTCATGGCGGATAGGCCACCCTCGCGGGATGTAGCCTCCACCTGCGACAGCACCTGAATAGCCACCAGATTAGAGCCACCGATCTCCTCGTGTACGCCCCGGCTGATGTCCTTGAGCTGTAAGCCCACCAGCAGCGCTGCAAAGGCCAGCAGCATGGCGGCGATGATGAGGTTGATCTGCAGGCGCAATGACATGGCTCAGTCCCCATCCCCAATCGGTAAAGGCTGGCACCAGTTGTGAAACTGGCCATGTTGCGCGGCATGCGCAATCGCCGCCACAAGAGCCCGGGCCATGGGCGGCTCGTAGGGGCTGTGTCCAGCCTGATCGATCCATTGCACCCGGCTTGCAGGCAGCGCCTGCTGCACATCCCAGGCCGACTGCGGGCGGCAAATCCAATCCAGCCGCCCGTGCAGCACAGCCACCGGCAAATCGCCCAAAGCAGCGCAACCCGCCAACGCACCTTCCGCTGGAAAAAAGCACTGTGCAGCCAGGTAATGGCTTTGCAGGCGGTACTTGGCTAGTAGCGCAGCGTCCGAACCGGTACCAGATGATGGCGGCAGGCTGGCACGCCGGTCGGTGAGCGCCCCTTCCCAGGCACTCCAGGCCTTTGCCAGTGCCAGCGCATGCGCCGCTTCGCCGTGTAAAACCTGCTCCACCACATATCCAGCCATGTCGTCGCGCTGTGCGGACGGTACGTGGCGCGCCAAAGCCCACCAGGCATCGGGCAGCAGCTGCGCCGCGTCCTGGAAAAACCACCGGATGTCCGCCGCCCGGCCCAGAAAAGTCCCGCGCAAAACCAGCCCCAGGCAACGCTGCGGAAGTGCGCTGGCGTAGGCCAGAGCCAGCCCCGCCCCCCAGGAGCCGCCCACCACCCACCAGGCCTCCAAGCCCAGTGCGGCGCGAATCCGCTCCATGTCGGCGATCAGGTGCGCCGTAGTGTTATACGCCAGGGGCTGTTCGGCTCGGCTGCGCCCGCACCCGCGCTGGTCCCACAATATCACCCGGGTGCTGCGGGGATCAAAAAATTGGCGGTGCCGGGGCATGCAACCGCTACCCGGGCCGCCATGCACAAACACCATCGGCAAACCCGCCGGGTTGCCACATTGCTCGAAATAGACGGTGTGTCCGTCCAGCTCGGGCAGGAAGCTGTGCGCGTAGGGCTCAATGGCGGGAAACAGGGCGTCTGGCGCGGCGGGTAGCATGGCCTGCATGCTATGCCTTTTTGGGCAAATACCTGTATTTCACAGGGAACCTAGTACAAACCCTAGGTCGCTTTGGCGAATTTCTTGAGGGTAGTTTCCATGAATTGCGCATGCCTTGCGCATCGAATGCGGGCATAGTATGGGCTGTGTTCAGAAAGTCTTTGGGCACGATTCACCGCAATCGGCGGCATCGATCTAGGAGATACACCATGAAATGGCAAACACCTGCAGCTAGCGACATGCGTTTCGGTTTCGAAATCACCATGTACATCGCTAACCGTTAATCACGGTACCGTCTGTCGGGGTAACCCGGCAGACCTTTTTGTTTTATCCGCCGCGCTCGACGCGGTTTTTTTTTGAGGTTGCGCTTGTGAAAATCCATGTGTTGGGCTCGGCCGCCGGGGGCGGATTTCCCCAGTGGAACTGCAACTGCCCGCAGTGCGCCGCCGTGCGCGGTGGCAGCCCGAATCACCTGCCGCGCACCCAGTCGTCTATCGCTGTGAGCGCAAACACGCAAGACTGGCTCCTGGTGAATGCCTCCCCCGACGTGTTGCAGCAGATCAAAAGTTTCCCGGGCCTGCAACCAGCGCGCGCCCTGCGCGATACCGGCATTGGCGCGGTGATGCTGATGGACGCGCAAATCGACCACAGCACCGGCTTGCTGATGCTGCGCGAGAACCGCCAGCCGCTGCAGATCTGGTGCCACCCGCTGGTGCGCGAAGACCTGAGTACCGGCAACCCGCTGTTCAAGGTGCTGGACCATTACTGCAAAGTCGATTGGCAGGCGCTTAGCCTGGAGCCGCAAGGTTTCGAAATCGAGCGTGTGCCCGGATTGCGCTTTGCGGCGCTGCCGCTGAGCAGTAACGCGCCGCCGTATTCGCCGCACCGCGACAAACCACAGGACGGCGACAACATCGGCCTGTCGGTGACCGATGCCGGCAGCGGCAAAACGCTTTTTTACGCGCCCGGTCTGGGCCGCATGGAGCCGCATGTGTGGCAGGCCATGCAGGCCAGCGACTGCGTGCTGGTGGACGGCACGCTGTGGACCGACGACGAGATGATTGCGCTGGGCGCCTCCAAAAAGACATCGCGCTCCATGGGGCATATGCCGCAAAGCGGGCCCGACGGCATGATCGAATGGCTGGACAAGCTTCCCGCCAAGGTGCGCAAAATTTTGATCCACATCAACAACACCAACCCCATTCTCGATGCCAGCAGCCCGCAGCGCCAGACGCTGGCGCAACACGGCATCGAAGTGGCCTTTGACGGCATGGAGATCACGCTGTGATAGACAACATCTTGAACGAAGCCAAGGCCGATACGCGCACGCCGTGGAGCGCCGCCGAGTTTGAAACCCTGCTGCGCGGCAAAAGCACCAGCTACCACATCCACCACCCTTTTCACGTGATGATGGCCCAGGGCAAGCTCAATGCGGCGCAATTACGCGGCTGGGTGGCCAACCGCTTTTATTACCAAATATCTATCCCGGTCAAAGACGCCGCCATCCTGTCCAACTGCTCCGATCCCGAGATCCGGCGCGAATGGATTTTGCGCATCCTGGACCATGATGGTTTCGAGCTCAACGGCATCCATGACGCCGGCGGTATTGAGGCCTGGATCCAACTCGGCCACGCGGTGGGCCTGAGCCGCGACGACGTGACCTCGCTGCGTTTCGTCGCGCCGGCCAGCCGTTTTGCGGTGGACGCCTATGTGAACTTCGCGCGCCAGCGGCCCTGGCAGGAAGCCGTGGCGTCCAGCCTGACCGAGCTGTTTGCGCCGCATATCCACCAGCAGCGCATCACCACCTGGCCCGAGCAGTACCCGTGGGTGGACACCGCCGGTTTGCTGTACTTCAAAAACCGCCTGACCCAAGCGCGGCGTGACGTGGCACACGGCCTGAAGTTCACGCTGGAATACTTCAGCCAGACCCGCGCCCTGCAAGAGCGCGCGCTGGAAATTTTGCAGTTCAAGTTGAATGTGCTGTGGGCTTTAGCCGATGCCATCATGCTGGACCAATGCCAGATCGAGATCACCGGGCCCAAAACACCATGAGCGACGATCTGGCACGCCTGCAGACCACGCCGCGCGTGGCACCCATGTTCCGCCTGCAATGGGAAGAGGTGCAGCAATCCTGGGTGCTGCTGTACCCGGAAGGCATGGTCAAACTCAACGGAAGCGCGGGCGAAATCATGCAGCGCATTGACGGTAAGAAAACCATCGTCCGACTGATCGTGGAACTGGAAACCGCTTTTGACGCCACCGGCCTGCAGGCCGATGTGCTGGCATTTTTGGACATCGCCATCGCGCAAGGATGGGTTAAACCATGACAACCGATACGCAAACCCCCGCCACTGTTGGCACGCCAAACGATGCACCCATTGGCCCGCCCCTATGGCTGCTGGCCGAAGTGACTTACGCCTGCCCGTTGCACTGCGTGTTTTGTTTCAACCCCGTGGACTACGCGCACAGCGGCCCCGAACTTAGCACCGCCGATTGGATACGCGTGCTGGGCGAAGCGCGCGCGGCGGGCAGCGTGCAATGCGGCTTCTCGGGTGGCGAGCCGCTGGTGCGCGACGACCTGGAGATATTGGTCGCCGAAGCGCATCGCCTGGGCTTCTACACCAACCTCTTGACCTCGGGCATAGGCTTCACACCCGAGCGCGCCAAAGCGCTCAAGGACGCGGGCCTGGACCATGTGCAGCTGTCGTTCCAGGACTCGACCCGCGAGCTCAACGACTTTTTATCGCACACCAAAACCTTTGCGCTCAAACGCAAAGCCGCCGACCTGATCCAGGCCAACGGCTGGCCCATGGTGCTGAACTGCGTGGTGCACCGGCTGAACATCGACTACATCGACAAGATCATCGAACTCGCCGTCGAACTCGGCGCGGAATACCTGGAGCTGGCCAACAGCCAGTATTACTCCTGGGCGCAAATCAACCGCGACGGCCTGATGCCCAGCCGCGAGCAGCTGGAGCGCGCCGAGCGCATCACCCAGCAATACCGTGAGAAGTTAGGCGACAAACTGCGTATCTTTTTTGTGGTGCCCGACTACTACGAAACCCGCCCCAAGAAGTGCATGAATGGCTGGGGCAATATTTTCCTGACCATCACGCCGGACGGCTCGGCCCTGCCCTGCCACACGGCCAAAATGATCAAGCACCTGGACTTCCCCAGCGTGAAAGCCATGGACGTGAAAAGCATCTGGTACGACTCCCACGCCTTCAACCACTACCGGGGCGACGCGTGGATGAAAGAGCCCTGCAAAACCTGCCCTGAAAAAGCCAAAGACCTGGGTGGCTGCCGCTGCCAGGCGCTGATGCTTACCGGCGACGCGGCCAACGCCGACCCGGTCTGCGACAAGTCCGAATACCACCAGGTGGTTTTGGATGCGGTGGCGCTGGCGCAGATTCCGGATGCGCAGCGGGTGCAAACCAAACCTTTGGTGTTCCGCGACCCGATCAACTCGCGCAAACTCAGCCCGGCGCCCCCAGTCCCCGCTGCGTAGCGTCCTTGCGGTCAGGCACCGCCATGAACCGGATTCCTGCCCCGCAATCGTGGATACTGTTGGTTCCATGCACGCGCTTGCCCCCGCTCAGCCACCTTCAACAGGCCTCTCGCTACCGACGCGAACGCCTGCTTTGATGCTGACTGGCAGCTGGGGCGGCATGGCTCTGGGTTTAATCTGGGACATCAACCACGGCAGCATGGCGCAACTCGGCAGTCTTTGCATCCAATCCACAGGACTTGGCTTGTTGGACGCAGTCCAGCTGCATTGGCACTTTTTGCCAGGCATACATGTCGGCATGCTGTCGGGCGGGGTGCTAGCGCTCACCATCAGCCCCTCGCGGGCCGCGCCCGGAGTGGGCAAAAAATGTGTATCTCTGCTGGCCCACAACCTGCTGTGTGTGGCGTGGATGCTAGGTGGGATGGCGATGGGTGCCCTGTGGCAAAGCTGGCTACCCACGCTACCCCAGCAGGCCAAGCTGCTCAACATGTTGCTAGGCATGTTTGGCGGTATGACCTGTGGCATGCTTGCCTGCATGGTGGTGCACCGCACAATTTGGCGCCCTCTGCGCGCGCAATCCCCTACCCGTCGCGAAGTCTGCTGATATGGAAAACCTGGACGTCATGGTTTTGCGCACCCTGCGTGATTGGCGCGCCGGGGGTAAACACGCACTGCTGGCAACCGTGGTGCGGACCTGGGGCTCCTCGCCGCGCCCGGTGGGGTCCATCATGGCTCTATGTGAAGACGGGGCCGTAGTGGGATCGGTCTCGGGCGGCTGCATTGAAGACGACCTGATCCACCGCTTTACCCAGGCCTACGCGCCCGGAACCGGACGCAGTCTGCCAAAAGGGCCTCCGGAATGGGTGAAGTACGGCATCAGCGCGGATGAGGCCCACCGCTTCGGTTTGCCCTGTGGCGGAACCCTGGAACTGCTGTTGGAATTTGATCCCGATGCTCAGAGCCTGGCTACCCTCGTTGCACAGCTCGATACCGGCAGCCTGGTGCAGCGCTCGGTCCGGCTTGCCGATGGGCACGCGCAAGTTCAAGCCTGCAGCGCGGCCGCCGATTGCCACGCCACGGACACCCACCTTGTGAATACCTTCGGCCCGGAGTTCCGGATGTTGCTCATCGGCGCCGGGCCCCTTACCGAATGCCTGGCTACCATGGCGATTTTTTGCGGCTTCGCGGTCACGGTGTGCGACCCGCGTGAGGAATATCGCGGCAGCTGGGCGCTGGGTGGTGTGACCATGCGCACCGAAATGCCGGACGACGTGGTGGTCGGTATGCGGCCCGACCGCCGCACCTGCGTGGTGGCACTCACCCACGACCCCAAACTCGACGACCTGGCACTGCTGGAAGCGCTGAAAACCGAAGCCTTTTACATCGGCGCGATTGGGTCCCGGCGCAACAACGAGGCGCGCCAACATCGCATGATCGCGCACTTTGACGAGACGGCCGAATCGCTGCAACGCCTGCGCGGCCCGATTGGTCTGTACATCGCCAGCAAGACGCCGCCGGAAATCGCGGTCAGCATCATGGGCGAAATTTTGGCTGTGAAAAACGGTGTCAACCTGCCGATGGCTGTGCGGGTCGGGCCAGCCAAAGACGGGCTTGATGTGGCAATGAATGACCCCGGCACGGTGGTCTGCGGCATACGCTAAGGAGACGCCATGCGCAATTTCATTGTCGCACCACACGGCTTGACCGAGAACGATACGCTGCCGCAGGCGCTGCCATCCGAGGGATTTTTGTGGCTTTCGTTTTCTCGCCGCGAATTCGAAGTCCTGCATCACGAAGTGCAAAGCCTGCTGCAGTCGCTATGCGGCGTGCAGCTGTATGACTTGCACATGGTCGACCTGCTGAACAACCAACTGCCTTCGCATTTTGACTTCACGTCCGACTACGATCTGGTGGTCTTCCGCCGTCTGGCGCGCGGCAAATCCGAGAGCGATGTCAGCCAGCCTGGCGAGCTGCTGCACCGTGCCGGGCCCGCCGGCGGCCCGCCTATCCTGCGCCGCATCGACACCAGCCCCGTGGCTTTTGTGGTGCTAGACCGAATCGTGCTGTCGGTGCATCCGGCCGACTGCGCAGTGCGTGACGCCTTTGCCGCCAAACTTTTGAATGCGGTTCCCATGGGTACGGGGCAAGCGAGCCACCGGTTACCGGCAAATCCCGTCGACTTGATGCTCCGAATGCTCAATACCATCGTAGACGGCTACCTGGATTTGCGACGTGAACTGACCCGCCAACTTGACCATTGGCAAAGCGAATTGCTCAACCCGCGCACCCGTTTCAATAACTGGAGCGCTCTGCTGGATTCGCGTCTCACCCTGCACTACCTTGACGAGGTGTGCGAGGACCAGCGCGCCACCATCCAGGAATGGCTGGAAGCACTCGACACGTGGCAAGCCGATGACACGTTCCGGGCCAAAGATCTTGAGATGATGCGGGTGCGCAGCCGCGATCTCCTGGAACACATTGAACGCGTGGTACACCACGTGGACCGGTTGGAGCGCAGCGCTGAGACGGCGGTGCAAATGCACTTCAACCTGCAAAGCAACCGAACCAACGACGTCATGAAAACCCTGACTGCGGTAACTGCCATCTTCTTACCGTTGAACCTGATTACGGGTTACTTCGGTATGAACTTTGAGGCTTTTACTTTGCTCCACGGCGAGAACAGCCTGACCTGGGCGACCCTGTTCATGCTGCTGATTGCGGTGGGCTTGGCAGCTTATTTCTGGCGACACCACTACTTCGGCAGCCAGCAAAGCCGCCACTGAAGAACAGGTACGCTCAACGCAGCAGAATGGCCTGCTCCGGGTGGTCGGCGACAACCACGCCCGCAGCCCATGGTGCCAACTCCCGGGTATCGGCACGCAAAACTTCCTCTTTGACCGCGAGGATGCGCGAGGGGCGCATAGAAAAATTGCGCAAACCCAAGCCCAGCAGCAGATGCGTCATCGCCACGTCGCCGGCCATCTCACCGCACACCGCGACGCCCTTGCCGCTCTTACGCGCTTGCGCAATCGTGTCGGCTACCAACCGCAACACCGCCGGATGCAATGGCTCATACAGATGCGCCACTGATTCGTCCGTACGGTCCACTGCGAGGGTGTACTGAATCAGGTCATTGGTGCCCAATGACAAAAAGTCAAAGTGTGCAAGAAAGGGGCGCAGGTTCAGCGCCGCCGCAGGGATTTCAATCATGGCCCCGAGCTGAACCGGACCATACGCCACGCCACGGCGATCCAAGCTGGCGCGGGCGCGCTCCAGGTGCGCCAGGGTCTGTTGGATCTGTGACTCGTGCGCCAGCATGGGTACCAGCAGATGCACCTGCCCGAAAGCCGCCGCACGCAGGATGGCGCGCAATTGCGTGGTGAACATGGCTGGCTCGGCCAGGCTCCAACGGATCGCACGCAAACCCAGCGCGGGGTTGAGGTGGGCGTCATCGCGCTGTGAGCCATCGAGCGGCTTGTCCGCGCCGATGTCGATGGTGCGAATGGTGACCGGCAAACCATGCATGTCTTCGACAGCGCGACGATAGGCGGCAAACTGTTCCTCCTCGTCGGGCAAGTGTCCGTGGCGTCCCATGAACAGAAATTCGCTGCGAAACAGGCCCACCCCGACCGCGCCGCCCGCCAAAGCCGCCGACACGTCTTGCGGCACTTCAATATTGGCCATGAGCTCTATCACCTGGCCATCGCGCGTGACCGCCGGGGTATGGAGCAACCGGGCGAGCCGCGCGCGTTCGGCCACGTTTTGCGCCTGCTTGCGCTGGTATTCGGCGCGGATCGGTGGCGAAGGGTCGACGATGACCAGCCCGGCATCACCATCAATGATGATCCAGTCGTCCTGGCGCACCAGCTGGCTGGCGCTGCGCGTGCCGACCACGGCCGGAATGTCCAGGCTGCGGGCAACGATCGCGGTGTGGGAGGTCTTGCCGCCCACATCGGTCACAAAGCCGGAAAACGCGCTCTGCTTGAAGTGCAGCATGTCGGCCGGTGACAAGTCGTGCGCCACCAAAATCAGGTCATCGTCGACCATCTCCGAGTCGGTTTTGCGCGGCTTGCGGCGCCGGTCCGGACCGCCGGGCAGCACCGGGCTGGCGACCCCTTGCATGGCGCGCAGAACCCTTTCCACAATCTGCTCCAGGTCCGCCTTGCGCTCCCGCAAATAGGGGTCTTCCATCTCGTCGAAGTGGCGTGAGAGCACTTCGAGCTGCGCAGTCAAAGCCCATTCGGCGTTGTAAAAACGCTCACTCACCCATTGTTTAACGCCTTCTACCAGTACCTCGTCTTTGAGCAACATCAGGTGCACGTCAAGCAGAGCACGCAGTTCCTGGGGCGTGTCTTTGGGACCCATCTGCTGAATGGTGGATTGCAGGCGTGTGATTTCTTCAATCACCGTGTTGCGCCCCCCACGGAGACGGTCGATCTCGACCTCAACCTGCTCGGGTTCGATGAAGTAGTGCGCCACATCGCGGCGGCTCGAACCCACCAGCACCGCGCGGCCTATCACGACGCCGCGCGAAACCGACAATCCGTGAATGGAAAAAGCCATGCGCCGCGCTTCCTGAATGTCCTAAAGGCCTTATTCGCCTTCGCCGAACTTATCGGCGATGAGGGCAAGCAAAGCCGCCAGGGCCTGGTCGGCATCCGATCCGATGGTCTCCACCACCACCTCCGAGCCAATGCCTGCGGCCAGCATCATCACGCCCATGATGCTTTTGCCATTCACCCGCCGCTCGCCACGGGAAATCCATACCTCGCTGGCAAAGCTACCCGCCAATTTGGTCAATTTGGCCGAAGCTCGGGCATGTAGACCGAGCTTATTGATGATGGTTGTCGTGGCAGTTGGCATAGGTTCGCGTCGTAACTCAATCAGGCAGTGGGTTGGGACTCGCTAGCAAGGGACAGCTGGAGCATTCCCTGGCTGCCACCGGCCAGCGCCCGCACAACGAGGGTGTTCATGGCTTCGTGGCGGTAGTTGATCACGCGCAGCAGCATGGGAAGGTTCACACCGGCGAGCAATACCGACGGCGGTAGCGACGCATCGGGGCTGCAAATCGGCGCCTGGCGCGCAAGATTGCAAGGTGTGGCGCCCGCGACGTCTACCAGAACCAAGCACTCCTGTTCAGGCCACTGTGCACGCAGAGCTGCAATGGCCTGGCAGGTATTGCCGGGTGGGTCATCGGACGCTACGTCCAGTGCGGCAATATCGGATGCGGCGTCGGGAAAGACGTGCAAAGCGCAACTGCGCAACGCACTGGCTAGCGGGGCGTGCGCGACTAGCAAAACTGCCACATTCATTCGCTGGCTCCTTGGATGAGCCGGAATTATGACTTCTTCGCTGCCAGGAAATAGGCATACGCCAAGAAGCTGCAAACCCCCGATGCAGCGACCGCACCCTGGTATGCACCCGGAACTGACAGGCCATAAGCCAGTAGCGCGTCGATCACCAAACCCAGGCCCCATTGCATGGTGAATACACCCGAAAAAATAACCAGATTGAAGGCCGACAAGGCACGTCCAGCCAACTGGGACGGGAAGGCCAGACCCACCGCCGGTTGTGACAAAGTCACCACAGAAGCGCACACGCAGTAGGCGGTCCACATCCAGGCGCTGGACTGCCCAAAGGCCGAACCACCCATCACAATAGCCAGCAAAACCAACAAACTGACGGGCGACAAGCGCACCATCAAAACCTGGCTGGTCCAACCCCGGCGTGCCAGCCAAGGCGTAGCCGCGCCCCAGGCAAAAAAGGCAGCCATCATCCCGACGTTGAGCCAGAACATACCGTTAGCAGCCTGTTCGGGTGTGTACCCGGCTACCGCGGTGAGCCAGCGTGCCGCCCATAAAGTTTGCATGGCAACCATGCCGCCGTAGGCAAAGAAGCCAAAGGGCGTCAGGCTGCGGAAGTAGGGATGACGAAAAACTACCGCGTACACGCCCAAGCGATGGCCTAAGACCTCATCCGGCGCATGGGACGCCGCTGGCATGGGCCAGCGCGGCACCACGTAGACGATCGCTGTCACGGCCAGAAGTAAGAGCCCCGCCAACAGGCCGAAGATGCCACGCCAACCCAAGACCGGCATCAGCCATTGCACCGGCAGAGTCGAAGCGACAAAACCCAGGGAACCGGTCATCAGCATCCAGGAGCTGGCACGTTGCTGGTTGTCAGGGCGGTACCAGCGGCGATAGGCGGTCAAAGGGGCCATCAGGCAGGCGCTCAGACCTACACCACAAGCGACGCGGGCGGCGCACAAGGTCCAAAACGAGTCGGCTGCGGCGAAACCCACACACCCCGTCACGGCAACCACCAAGAAGGCCAACAGCACAGGCTTGGGGCCGAATCGATCCAACCAGGTTCCCAGCGGCAACTGGGTCATTGAGAACCCGAAAAAGTACCCTCCCGACAGCAGTCCCAGATCAGATGCGGTCAGCGCAAACTCCTGCACCAGCGTCGGCGCCAATGTGGCCGTGATCGCGCGGATGAGCGCGGAGAGGAAGTAGGCCGAAGCAAAAGCCAGAAACAAAGGGATGGCCGGTACCCGTCCCTGCGGGGCTAGGCGCGTACCTGTAACGACCGTCACCCTTGAGACCTCATCCACGAACTAGCGCCATTGCAAGTCACCCAAAAGTGGCTCTGTCAGCGTGGCATCCGTTGACTTGGCATAAACCGCCAAGTGGTAGACCGAATTCTTGTATGTGACCCAGGAGAGGCTGGCCTGCACCGGGCTGCCGTCGGGGCGAAGGCCGCGGGCGCGGGTCATGTGGACGGTTGGGAACTGGGGCCTTTGTGCTAGGGCCACGACTTCGCTGTGGGTGGCCTGCATTTGTGCAAGCGCGGCGCGGCGCCAGGCCTGCTCCAGATCGGAGGCATCGGCCCCCTCCGGCACGGCCACCTGGCTGACAGCAAACAAAGCTCCTTGGGCTTCGCAGCCCACCATGGACATTCGGACGGTAGACGGGCCCAAGGCAACATCGCGCGCGGCGCGATCCGGCTTGCAGGGCAGCACAGTACGCAGGCCTTCTAACTCGACCGAGCGCCAATCCAGCGTTGGGCTGCAAGCGCTGAGGATGAGAAACACGGTCAAGGTCAACACACCGACCGATATCCGCCCCCGGCGCGGCTTGGCGCACAATCTCGCATTAGGGTCATATAAGGCTCTCACCCTCGCACTGTATTCGATGCCATCCATACGACGCCCTGTCTTATTTACCATCGCTCTTGTTTTCGCCTTTGCGCTCGTTGCGGGGCTCTGGTTGAGTACTCGCCGGGATGAAGCGCCGGCTGCGCCGGTAGTTCTACTCAATGGCAGCACCCGGGCGGGCGCAGCCGTTCCAGGTCAGGTAACCCTGGTGAACTTTTGGGCGACCACCTGTACTGTTTGCGTGGCCGAAATGCCCCAGATGGTGGAGTTGTTCAAGACGTATCGCGGCCAGGGCTTTGCGACCGTGGCAGTGGCGATGGCGTACGACCCGCCCGCCTCGGTCGTTTACTACAGCGAAAGCCGACAACTGCCCTTCGACGTGGTCATCGACAACACCGGCTCCGTCGCCCGCGCGTGGGGCGGCATAGATGCAACGCCCACCAGCTTCTTGGTCAACCGGCGGGGAGACATCGTCCAGCGTTTTGTGGGCACACCCGACTTTGCCGCCCTGGCGAAGACCATTGAGAAGTTGCTCAAAGAGGTGTGAGGCGGGATTACCCGGCATTCGGTGTCACCGGGGCTGTGATACGCTTTTTCTCCCTGCATACGGCTACGGCCTCCCTTCTATGCTTCTGCAAGTGATTCACCGGTTTCAACGCAAACCCGACATATTGATTTCCCCAGCGCGCTCGGGTGCATCGTGATTCCGTCATCCGTATCCCCGGCGGAAATCTTGGAGCCTGGCGAAGCGCACGAATGGGAGCCGGCTCGCACCTTGCTTAAGGAATATCTGAACAGCCTGCCGATCGACGCAGGATTCTTGAATATCGACCGGGAAGTCGCGGCCCTGCCGGGGGAGTACGGGGCAGCACGCGGGGGATTTTGGTTGGCGCGTGTGCAGGCCACCTGGGCTGGTTGCTGCGCACTGGCGCCCCTGGACGGAACAAACTACGCGAATGCCTGTGAGTTGCGCCGCCTCTACGTGCGCCCGGCCATGCGACAACAAAACCTGGGCTTGATGCTGACAGAGCGCGCACTGGACCGCGCCCGTATGCACGGCTACACACATGTGCTGCTGGATACGCTCAGCGACATGGAGGCCGCGCGTGCTCTTTACCAGGGACTGGGCTTCAAAGAAATTCCGCCCTATTACTTCAACCCCCTCCCGGGCGCGCATTACCTGATGGCCACGCTCTAGCCTCCCCAAGGAGGGCTAGCTCGTTTTGACACTCAGGCGCGGGCTTGTGCCAGCAAAGTGGCTGCGTCACTGACCTCAAACTTGCCGGGCGCTTCGGCATTGAGACTCGCCACTTTGCCGTTCTTCACCAGCATCGAGTAACGATCGCTACGCAGACCCATGCCGCGTGCGGTCAAGTCCAGCGTTAAACCGGTGGCCTTCGCGAAATCAGCACTGCCATCGGCCAGCATACGGACCTTGCCGTTGGTCTTTTGGTCACGGGCCCAGGCACCCATCACAAACGCGTCGTTCACGCTGATGCACCAGATCTCATCCACGCCAGCCGCAGTAAACGCAGCGGCGTGCTCGACATAACCAGGCACATGTTTGGCTGAGCAGGTGGGCGTGAAGGCACCGGGAAGCGCAAAAATAGCAATCGTTTTGCCGGCAACGGCTTTCGCGACATCCACTGCGTTGGGGCCGATGCTGCAGCCCTCGCCCTCAACCTCGGAATATTCGTACAGGGTGCAATGGGGAATGTTGTCACCGACTTTGATCATGCTGGCTCCTCAAAATAAATAGGTGGGGTTAAACGGAAAACGGCCCACATCGTGGGCCGTTTCAGACAAAAAGGCTTTGAACGCCCCTAATAAACTTATACCGCGCTGGCTTTCTCGACCAAACGTGTTGCGACCCAGTTTTTGGTTTTCGATATCGGGCGGCTTTCAGTAATCTCAATCACGTCGCCAGCTTTGTATTGGCCAGCTTCGTCATGGGCGTGGTATTTGCTCGATTTGCCGACAATTTTGCCGTACAACTCGTGCTTGACGCGGCGCTCGATCAGCACAGTGACTGTCTTGGAGCGCTTGTCGCTGACCACCTTGCCGATCAAGGTGCGCTTGAGTGATTTCTTGGCTTCCGTCACGGTCGCTCCTTATTTCGAGGTGGTTGCACCGCGTTGCTTTTGCACAAGAATAGTCTTGGCGCGGGCAACCGCACGCCGCGCCAGGCGCAGCGAAGTGGTGTTGGTAATTTGTTGCGTGGCTTTTTGCATACGCAGCCCGAAATGGGCACGTTGCAAGGCCTTAACTTCTTCCTGCAATGCAGGGACGTCTTTTTGGCGGAGTTCAGCGGCGTTCATATGTGTCTCCTGGCGATTACTGGCCAATCATGCGGGCCACGAACGTGGTGCGCAAAGGCAACTTGGCGGCAGCCAGGCGGAAGGCCTCACGCGCCAAGGCCTCCGGGACACCTACGATTTCGAACACGATTTTTCCGGGTTGGATTTCAGCCACGTAGTACTCGGGATTGCCTTTACCGTTACCCATACGCACCTCAGCGGGCTTTTGGGAAATGGGCTTGTCGGGGAAAACGCGAATCCAGATCCGGCCGCCCCGCTTGACGTGACGTGAAATGGCGCGACGAGCGGACTCAATCTGGCGCGCAGTCAAACGACCACGGTCCGTGCACTTGAGACCAAAGTCACCAAAGGCCACCGAACTGCCACGGGTGGCAATACCGGTGTTACGGCCTTTTTGCTCTTTGCGGTATTTGCGGCGAGCGGGTTGTAGCATGCTTATTCTCCTTTGGCTGCCGCGGAAGCCGCGTCAGCAGGTGCGGCGGCTTTACGGACGCGCTTCACCACGGGTTTATCGGTATCGACTCCGGCCACAGCTTTGTCGCTGCCGTCGCTGGGTGCACCAGCAGCGCCCTCCACACGGCGTGCAGCGCGTGCAGGCGGACGGTCACCCGCAGGACGCGCGTCGCGGCGGGGAGCCCGTGCGCGGCGCTCGTCATCGCCCTTGACGTCTGTGGCAGCAGGCAAATCATTGCGGCCCAAGGTGTCACCCTTGTAAACCCAGACCTTCACGCCAATGATGCCGTAGGTAGTTTTGGCTTCAGAGGTTCCGTAGTCAATATCAGCGCGCAGCGTGTGCAGTGGCACACGGCCTTCGCGATACCACTCGGTGCGGGCAATCTCGATACCGTTCAAGCGACCAGCAGACATGATCTTGATGCCCAAAGCGCCCAGGCGCATGGCGTTTTGCATCGCGCGCTTCATCGCACGGCGGAACATGATCCGCTTTTCCAGCTGCTGCGTGATGCTGTCAGCGATCAGCTTGGCATCGATCTCGGGCTTGCGCACTTCTTCAATGTTTACTGCAACCGGCACGCCGAGCTGCTTGCTCAGGTCGCGCTTGAGGTTTTCGATGTCCTCGCCTTTTTTACCGATGACCACGCCGGGGCGGGCCGAGTAAATCGTGACGCGGGCGTTTTTGGCGGGACGCTCGATCAGGATGCGCGACACGGACGCGCTCTTGAGCTTTTCTTTCAGGTATTCGCGCGCTTTGATGTCTTCGGCCA
>CAIOUR010000012.1 GCA_903861575.1 uncultured beta proteobacterium
AACCCGAAGCTAGCGACGTAAACATTAGACAAGGGATTGGCATGGCCACCAACACCCACGTACAGGACAAAGAAGCGGCGGCAGGTATTTGGAGGGCGTTGCGCTCCAGCTGCCCGGGCCGCTGGGCGGCACGTAGTTGGCGCGGGTGCGGCGCAACGGACCCCAGGCTTCGTGGCCGCCGTCGGTGCGGGCCCAGGTCATGATGGCCATTGCCATGAGCTTGCCGAAGGTCTCGGAGCGGTTGGTAATGTCAGCCGTAACGGTAGATGGGTCAAAGTCGTCCGGGTACTTCAGCGGTAGGCTGCGCTCCAACAGGTCGATGCGGCCCTTGTTCTCGGCACTGGCGTTGCTGAACATCATGCGGGTCATCATGGCCATGGACGCATTGGCCACGGTAGGCCAGTGCAAGGGCTCGTCGGGCTGCGCCCACGGCAGAGAGCTCAACTCATTGAGTTGCCCGGCCAGGCTCTGGTGTCCCGGCATGCCCGGCACCACCGATTCGTACAGCGTCAGCCCCAGATAACCCAGCGTGCGCGCCGCTACCGGCGGGCTGTTGCCGGGCGTTTGCTGGATCAATTGCGACACCAGATAAAACCATTCGTACGCCACTGCGGAGCTGTAAGCGCTGGCGGGCGGGGCCAGCGGGCTGGCAGGCTGCGTCTGGGCGCGGGCAGGCGCGAGGAATACCAATCCACCCAGCAAGAGCGCGGCAAGTGCGGCAAGTGCGCGTGACATAGTGTGTAGTGATGGCATCACGGCGCACTCCAGGGGCGCAGGCCACCTTGGCGGTCCAGCACGTAAAAACCATCGGCGTTGGCGCTGATCCACTCGCTCCAACCCGCACCCGGCCATTGCACCCGCACCTTGGCCTGCGCGGCTTCGCCCAAGCCGAAATGCATCCATCCCAAGTGGCCGCTGGCGTGGCCACCGCCTACCGTCAGCTCTTCACGCTGCACCCGCTCGCCGGTCTGGACTTCGACCCACGCACCCACGGCATCGCGGTTGCCGCCGGTCTGGCGCAGCCGCAGTTGCAGCCAATGCCCCATCGGCGCGGAGGCCGTCGCTTTACCGCTGCCCACATTGCGCCACAGCTGCGCTTTTTCCCAGCGGTTGACCACCACCATGTCGAGCAAGCCGTCGCCATTGAGGTCGGCCAGCATGCCGCCGCGCCCGCGCCGGAAACTGGCTACGCCGGACTGGCTGCCGGCCTCAAAAAAATTACCGTCGGGCTGGCCCAGCAAGAGGTTGTTGGGGTCCTGGATCGCAAAGTCGGGCATGGTCGATACATTGCCCTTGACGATAAAGAGGTCGCTCCAGGTGTCGTTATTCACGTCGGCGAACTGCGCATGCCAGGCCGTGGAGGGGTGGATGTCGCCGCCGATATAGGGCCGGTGGGCGGTAATGCCGCGTTTGAAAGCCTCGTCCACGTAGACCGGACGACTGCCGTCGCCGCTGAGTTTCTGGAACTTGTTGTCGGCCATGCTGGTCAGAAATACCTCGGGGAAGCCGTCGCCATCGATATCGTGGCTGGCAATGCCCATGCCCCAAATTTGCAAACGCTTCCAGCCTTCTTCGGCGGTGTAGGCGGTGGGTGGTTTGCCGGGCTGGATTTTCCAGAGTTGCTCCTGCCCGCCTTTGTAGTACTCGCGGTCATTGCTCACGCGCAGGGAGGCTTCGCCGCTGCGGTTCCAATCCGAGAACAGCATGGACAGCGCGCAGTAGCCCGGTGCGAGTGCTTCAGGCGCGGCGAAGCGCCCGCCCGCCGGGTCCGGGCGCAGCAAGATGCCGGGCGTGCACGTACCCCATGGGAAGTCCGGGCGGCTGCGGTCGTAATAGGTGCCGAAAGCCAGCGTCGGCCAGGACTGGCCGCGTTCCCAGGTGGCTGAAAAAGCCGTATGCCAGTTGTTCCCCGAATGGATATTCCAGACGTCGTTCGCCCGCTCAAACTTGCACTGCCCTAGCCCGCGAAAGACCTCCACCTCACCCACACGCAAGACGACCAGGTCCATGTTGCCATCGCCATCGATGTCCAAGGGATAAGCCCCAATGGCGTTGGTCAGCTCCAATCCTGAGCGCTGTTCCTGCAATTTGAGCGGGCCGCCACGGGTGCTGCGGTTGCGGTAGAACTTGGCTTTGTTGACGCCGCCGGTCACATAGATTTCCGGCAGGCCGTCATCGTCGCAATCGAATACGGCCACGCCGCCGCCGACCATGAATTCGTCTTCGCCTTCAAACCGGCTTTGTAAGCCGGCGGTTTCGCCTTCCTCAACGAATCGCGCAATCGCCGGGCTTGCGGAACCGGCCGTCCAACCCGGCGAGACGCCATGCAACAACAAGACTGCCAGCAGCACGCGCGCGCTGCGGCGTGCCGCGGCCCGGGCTTTAGACCGCGACCCAAGCACCGGTTTTCTCCGACGCGAACAGGGCGTCGATCACCCGCATATTGGCAATCGCATCTTCCACACCGTAGGGCAGGGCGATCTCGCCGCGAACTGCCCGCGAGAAGGCATCGCCTTGCAAGCCGTACTGGTCGCATGCAGCGATCGTTTCGCTGTGAACTGAGCCGCCATCGAGTTGCGAGCCATCGTCCGTGAAGATCTGGGTGCTGCCCCCCAAAGGCGCGTTAAACGGGATCTGCACTTCGATGCGCTTGGACGTTCCGCAGACCTGCACCCGCTGGTAGGGCACCGATTGGGTTGACACGGTGAAGTCCAACCGGCGGCCCTGGCCAAAGTCCACCAGCCCGCTGACTAAGCGATCGGTCTTGAATTCAGGGTCACGCTCAACCAGCGCAATCGCACGCACCGGCTCGCAGCCAAACAGCATGCGGGCGGTGACGATGGGATAGCAGCCGATGTCATAGAGCGCCCCGCCGCCGGTCTCCGGCTGGTTGCGGATGTTGGCCGGGTCGCGGTTGAAATACGAAAAGTACGTTTGGATGGCGCGCAAGTCTCCCAATGCGCCGTTGTGCACGCGGTCGCGCACCGTCAACCACTGGGGGTGAAAGCGCACCATAAAGGCTTCCATAATGTGCACCTTCTGCGCGACGTCGCGCAGCTGCGCCGCCTCGGATGCCGTCAAAGCCATGGGCTTTTCACACAGCACGTGCTTGCCCGCACGCGCCGCCATCAGCGTCAGCGGCACATGCTGGTCGTTGGGCAAAGGGTTGTAGACCGCTTCAATCTCGGGGTCGGCCAGCAGCTCCTCGTAGCTGCCGTAGGCCTTTGGAATCCCCAGCTTGTCGGCCAGTGCGCGGCCCCGTCCCAGGTCACGCGAGGCGATAGCGCGGATGTCGCAATGCTGCGCCGCCTGCATGCCGGGAATCACTTTTTCCCAGCCGATGCGCGCGGTACTCAGAATGCCCCAGACTACTTTTTTCATGGTGTGTTCGCTTTGACGGATATTTACAAATAGGAGTTAAGCAGGTTTTCCAGGTACTCCTGGCGGCCCGACACGGGCGCGGTGTCGCGGTTGGCCGCCAGCACCTGTTCGGCCAACGCATCCAGACCCAGACCACCGCCCATGATCTGCTGGCCCAGCGGCGCTTTCCAACCGGCGTAACGCGCATCCACGTGCGCAGCCAGTTGGCCATCCTGCAGCATTTTTTCGGCAATCAGCAAGGCGCGTGCGGACACATCCATGGCGCCGACGTGGCCGTAAAACATATCCTGCGGGTCGATCGATTGGCGGCGAACTTTGCTGTCAAAGTTCAGGCCACCGGTGGTGAAGCCACCAGCTTGCATGATCAGGTACAACGCCAGCGCGGTCTCGGCGATGCTGTTGGGGAACTGGTCGGTGTCCCACTGGCATTGCATGTCGCCCCGGTTCATATCGATGGAGCCGAAGATGCCCAGATCGATAGCGCTGGCAATTTCGTGCTCAAAACTGTGACCGGCCAGCGTGGCGTGGTTGGCTTCGATGTTGACGCGGATTTCTTTTTCCAGCCCGTGCTTTTGCAAAAAGCCGAACACCGTGGCCACGTCAAAGTCGTACTGGTGCTTGGACGGTTCGCGGGGCTTGGGTTCGAGCAGGATGGTGCCCTTGAAACCGATCTTGTGTTTGTAGTCCACCACCATATGCAGAAAGCGGCCCATCTGGTCCAGCTCCTGGCCCATGCGGGTGTTGAGCAGGGTCTCGTAACCCTCGCGTCCGCCCCACAAGACGTAATTGGCACCGCCTAGTTTGAGCGTGGCATCCATCGCTTCCTTCACCTGCAGCGCCGCCAGCGCAAAAATCTCCGGATCCGGGTTGGTGGCCGCACCCGCCATGAAGCGGCGGTGGCTGAACAAATTGGCGGTACCCCACAACAAGCGGATGCCGCTGGCTTCTTGCTTGGCCGCCAGCACGTCCACCATGGCGCGCAAGTGGTTGACGCTTTCACGCGGGCTGCTGCCCTCAGGCGCTACGTCGCGGTCGTGGAAGCAGTAATAGGGCGCGCCGAGTTTGCTGAAAAAGTCAAACGCGGCGTCGGCCTTGGCGCGGGCCGCCGCCATCGGGTCGGCCATGTGCTGCCACGGGCGCTCAAAGGTGCCGTCGTAGCCGAAGGGGTCAAAGCCGTTCCAGGAAAAACTGTGCCAGTAACACACCGCAAAACGCAGCTGTTCCTCCATGCGCTTGCCCAGCACCATGCGGTCTTTGTCATACCAGCGGAAAGCCAGCGGATTGGTGGATTGCGGTCCCTCGTAGCGGATCGGATCTACGCCGTGGAAATAGGTATTGCTCATGGAAATTCCTGCCAGTTGAAGGTGAAGGTAAGAGGATAGACGGCTCAGGCGACGCCGTGCAACGCCGGGTACAAAGCCCCGAAACGCGTAAACCGTTCGGCCAGCATCGCATGGTCCGCCGGTTCACTGTGGTAGGTGTGGGCGATGTCCGGCTTGCGGCAGACCTGGGCAACGGTTGCTCCGGTGGCCAGCCAGCCCAGCCGTGCGGCACCCAACGCACCGCCGGCAGCGGATTCGGGGTGGGTCACGATGTCCAGGTTGAGCGCGGAGGCCAGTTGCTGCGCCCAGAACGCGCTGCGTGCGCCGCCACCCACCAGCGACAGCTGCTTGGGCGAACTGCCTGCGGCTTGCAACGCGCGCAAGCCGTCGTTCAGGCCGAAGGTGACGCCTTCCATGACCGCATAGGCCAAAGCCGCTTGATCGGTGCCGTGGCTCAGGCCGTGGAAGCTGCCGCGCACATGCGCGTCGTTGTGCGGTGTGCGCTCGCCGCTCAGATACGGTAAAAACAAGGGCGCGGCTTCGCGCGCGCCCGGCGACAGGCTGGCGGCTTTGGCCTCGACCGCAGCCGCAGAATCCAAGCCCAGCGCGCCCGCAGCCCATTGCAGGCAACTGGCTGCGGACAACATCACGCTCATCTGGTGCCAGCGCTGGGGTAGCGCATGGCAAAACGCGTGGGTGGCGCTGGCCGCATTGGGCTGGTAGCGGGGCGTGACCACAAACAGCACGCCGCTGGTGCCCAGGGACAAAAAGCCTTCGCCCGCATCGACCGCACCCATGCCGACGGCACTGGCGGCGTTATCACCGCCGCCACCGGCCACGACGATGCCGGCGGAGAGTCCGAGGGTGGCAGCAGCCGCTGCGCTGAGCGCGCCACCGGCTTCACTGCCTTCAACCAGGCGCGGCATCTGCGCTTCGCGCAAACCTGTGAGCGCCAGCAGGGGCGGTGACCAGGCGCGCTTTTCTACATCCAGCCACATGGTGCCGCTGGCATCCGACATATCGCACACGTATTCACCGGTGAGTTGCAGGCGCACATAGTCTTTGGGCAACAGCACCTTGGCGATCTGCGCAAAGACATGCGGCTCGTGTTGTTGAACCCAGCGCAGCTTGGGCGCGGTGAAGCCGGGCATGGCCAAGGAGCCTGCGCGTTGCGGCAGGTCCGGCAGTTCCCGCATCATGTCCAGGCATTCCTGGTCGCTGCGCACATCGTTCCACAAAATGGCGGGGCGCAACACACGGTCGGCGGAGTCCAGCAAGACCGCGCCGTGCATCTGACCGGATAGGCCGATGGCGCGCACCGCCGCATAGGCGGTGGGGTTTTTAGCGCGCAGCGCGGCCAGGGCTGCGCAGGTTGCGCTCCACCAGTCTGCGGGGTTTTGCTCGCTGTGGCCGGGGTGGGGGCGGCTGATCTCCAGGGCGCTGCCGGCGGTATCGATCACGCGGTGGTCATCTGCAAGCAGCAAGACCTTGACTTCCGAGGTGCCGACGTCAATGCCCAAAAACATGGTTTGCTCCTTCAGAAAGTGGACGCAGAAAACGGTGTAACACCAAAGCGGCGGCACCAACAGCCGGCGCCTGCAGCCCGTAGCGCGCCGCGCGTATCTCGGTCATCGGCATGCCGGACTGGCGGGTGTACTGGGCTACCGTGGCCTGCGCCTGCGCCAGCAGCCCCGGATGTTCCGCGCAGATTTTGCCGCCGATGACAACCGTCTTCGGGTTGAACAGCGCGTCCAGGTTTTGGATCAAAACGCCCAGGTAATGCCCGGCACGCGCCACATCCGCAGACCCCCGGATCGCGCGCGCGCCGATAAAGGCCTCGGCGCAACCGTGCCGGCCGCAGGAACACACGGGCCCGTCAATCTGCAAAATGGTGTGGCCAATCTCACCGGCAGCACCCCGGGCGCCGGTAAAGAGCCGGTCGTTGAGCACAATGCCCGCACCCACGCCCACATCGCAGTTGATGAAGATGAGCGGATCGTCTTTGGCCCCCGCGCCGAACTCGTATTCGCCCAGGGCTGCGGCGTCTGCGTCGTTCTGAACGTACAAGGTTCCGCAGGCCATGCCCGCCGTGGCCAAGGCCGCGCGCACCATGCCCAGAAAGTCCACGTTGCGCCAGCCCAGGTTGGGCGCAAAGTGCACCAGCCCCGTGCTGTCATGGACTGCACCCGGCAAGCACACACCCACACCGCTGATGGTGATGCCCCGCGCTGCCAAATCTGCGCACAGCGGCTGCAGCAGCGCCGTTGCCTGGGTGCACACCGCCTGCGGATCAGCGCTGTGCAGCGGCACTTCGTGCTCCGACAAGACCTCGCCCGTGAGCGAGACGCAGACGATGCGCAAGCACTCCACGGCCACTTCCATGCCGATCAGCACACGGCCTTCGGCATTGAGTTGCAGCGGCGTGGAAGGGCGGCCCAGGCCATCGCCGCTGACCGGCGGGCTGGCCTCTACCAGCCATTGTTCGTCCAGCAGCTCGCGCACCAATACGCTGACGGTAGATTTGGTGAGGCCGCTTTGGGCCGCCATCCGCGCGCGTGACAAACCGCTGTGCTGCTGCATCAAACGCAGCAACACGCTGCGGTTGATGCGCTTGAGCAGCTGTTGGTCGCCGGTGGTTTGCATGTGCGGGACCCGGGAGCCGCTAGCGTGCGGGTCTTTCGGTTTGGGCTTTGCCCGCCGGCGCTTTGCCCGCGATGATCATGCCAAGCACCTCATCCTCGGTCACATCCTGCGTGCGGTAGGTGCCGATGCGTTTGCCGTTTTTCATCACCGCCAAGCGGTCGCTCAGCGCAAACACATCGTGCATGTCGTGGCTGATCAAAAAGATCCCCACGCCTTCGGCCTTGAGCTGCTGAATCAGGTTACCCACCATCGCGGTTTCTTCCGGCCCCAGCGCCGCGGTCGGCTCATCCATGATCAGGATGCGGGCGTTGAAATAAATCGCCCGTGAAATCGCCACCACCTGGCGCTGCCCGCCGGAGAGGCGGCGCACCGGAATGCGGATGTTGGTGAAGTTTTTGTTCAGACGCTGGAACACCTTGCGGGCGTCGGCGTCCATGCGGTGGTCGTCCAGCGTGCGCCAGCGGGTCAGCAGCTCACGCCCAAGGAACAGGTTGGCGACCGCGTCCAGGTTGTCGGCCAGCGCCAGCGTCTGGTAAATGGACTCGATGCCCAGGTTTTGCGCGTCAGACGGTGAGCGGATTTGCACCTTCTCGCCGGATAAAAAGACCTCACCGCTGTCAATCGGATAGGCGCCTGCCAGCATCTTCATGAGCGTGGATTTACCCGCGCCGTTGTGGCCCAGCACTGCCACCACTTCGCCGGGATACAGGTTCAGGCTGACATCGTCGACCGCGTGAACGCCACCAAAGGCTTTGCGGATGTTGCGCAGCTCCACCAGGCAACGGCTGGTGTCGACCGCAGGCTTGTTATGGGGGGGTTTGTCCATGGCGTTCACAGCGTCTCTCCCGTCCATTTGCGGTAGGCCACGTCGAAGACGACGGCTGCAATCAGCACCTGGCCAATGATGATGTAGCGCGTACCAATCGATACGTCCAGCAGCAGCATGCCGCTGTCGATGCATTGCATGATCAGCGCACCCAGCACCGAACCGATGATGGTCCCGCTCCCACCGGCCAGTGCCGTGCCGCCGATCACGGTGGCCGCAATCACCAGCAGCTCCAGGTTGTTACCCAGGGAATTAGTACCGGCATTCAGACGCGAGATAGCCACAATGGCGGCGATGGTGATCAGCACCGAGAGCAGCAAAAACAGCAGCATGGTGACCCGCCGCACGGGAATGCCGACTAAAGCGGCAGCGTCCGGGTTGCCACCAATAGCGAAGATATAACGCCCAAAGCGCGTGCGGTGCACCAGAAACGAAATAACGAGCGCCACTGCACCCCAGATCAGCACCGGGATCGGTATACCTTGGGGCGCATCCTTGTTGGGGATGTGGTACGCGTTCATCGTAGCCACAAAGGCGAGGACGATGGCTATTGGAATGGATACGAGCAGCAGATCCACCCAGGCAGGGTTGGTGGGGACGCCATAAGTTTTTTTGGCGCGCCGCTTATTCAGCATCGATAGCAGCAATCCAAAGCAGAGCAGGGCGGCCAGAACCCAGCTCGCCGTGGTACCGATGCCGCCGTTGTAGCCGCCACCGAGTTTCAAAAAGAAGGGGTCCGCTAGCGGTTGGGTTTTGCCGTCAGCGACCAGGTAAGCCGCGCCGCGGAAGGACATCAAGCCGCCCAAGGTGACCACAAAAGACGGAACGCCGACAAACGCGGTCAGCGCGCCTTGGTACATGGACACGGCGATGGCAGCGGCCAGACCCATCAGGCAGGCTGACTGCCAAGACCAGTTGGCGGTGTAAATCAAAAAAGCGATCAGGACGCCCACAAAGCCCATGACCGATCCGACCGACAGGTCGATGTGGCGCGCCACAATGATCAGCACCATGACTGTGGCCAGAATACCTACGACTGCGGTTTGCTGGGCGATGTTGTAGAGGTTTTCCGGCGACAAAAATATGCCCTCGGACAACACGTTGAAAACCAGCGCAATCACCATCAGCACGGCTGACATCAGCACCATGCGCCAGTCAATCTGGGCGCGTTTCAGGGTTTGCCAGTCAATATTCATACAGACTCCCGGGGGTCAGAAACAACACCGCGGGCTCGTGGCCCGCGGCGTTGGGGTCTAAAAGCTAGATGTCAGCAGATTACTTGCAGACGGCTACTTTCGAAGCATCTACACCTTTGCACAGGGCTTCTTTGGAGATGTGGCCGGACTTCAGCACCACGTCCAGGTTGTCACGGGTCACGGGGATAGGCTTCAAAAAGATGGACTTCAACGTCACTTTCTTCTCGCCGCCAGCCCAATCGGCTGCGCCGGTTACAGGCTTGCCAGCGCCGAGTTCGATAGCGGCTTTGGCGGCAGCGGTGCCCAGGTCAGCAGAGTTTTTCCAGACGGACACGGTTTGGGTGCCCAAAGCTACGCGGTTCAGAGCAGCCAGGTCGCCGTCTTGTCCGGAGACAGGGATACCTTGCAGACCTTTGGCAGTCAATGCAGCGACCACACCGCCGGCCATGCCGTCGTTCTGGGCAACCACCGCGTCAACTTTGTTACCGGTTTTGGTCAGGATCTGTTCCATGTTCTTCTGCGCGTTCTGGGGATTCCAGCCGGCTGTGAACTCTTCGCCAACGATCTTCACGTCGCCCTTTTTGATGGCATCAGCCAACACTTCGGCCTGGCCTTCACGCAGGAAGTTGGCGTTTGCATCGCCCGGGTCACCCTTGATGATGGCGTAGTTGCCTTTTGGCTTGACGGCCAGGATGGCGCGCGCGGTCATGCGGCCGACTTCTTTGTTGTCAAACGTGATGTAGGTGACGCCGGGTGCTTCGAACAGGCGGTCATAGGCGATCACGGGGATCTTCTGCTGGGCCGCTTTATTGACTGCGGGCAGGATGGCGTCTTTGTCGCGACCCAGGATGATCAGGACTTTGGCACCCTTGGCGATCAGGCCGTCGATGTCCGACAGCTGCTTCTCGGTGGAAGCGCCGGCGTCCGACATGATGTATTTGGCACCGGCCTTGGCCAGCTCCGCCTTGATGGCTGCTTCGTCGGTTTTCCAGCGCTCTTCTTGGAAAGCGTCGTAGCTGACGCCGACGACGAGTTGTGCAAAAGATGAGCCTGCGGCCATGGCGATGGCCAGCGCGCTGAGGTGACGTTTCAATTTCATGCGTTATCTCCGGGTGTGAATAGGCCCCTTGGGGCAGCGTTAATGTCGGTTGCAGTCCATTTCCTACCGTCTTCAAACATGGAGAACATGATTTAGTTCGGGCGGAAAACCAATTATTACCAATAACGAACGCTGGCCAACCTAGGGGAAACCCCTGTTTGCAACCGCTGCGGGTCAGAGCGGCCCCGCAGCTGCGCGGATTCTTCGCTTGTTTCAGCGCGCCCCTATTCGATGTGTCTGCCTGAGGGCTGAATCTGCGCTGGACGACTACCATCACCCCCATGTCGCAAGCGCCCACCGCGCCGGTTCTGCAAATCACCGGCCTTCGCAAAACCGTGCCCGGGGGACGCACGCTCTTTGACGGCCTGCATATGCACTTGCATCCAGGCGAGATCGTGGCGGTCATGGGTGAATCAGGGGCCGGCAAATCCAGCTTGTTGAACCTGGTTGCCGGACTCGATTTGCCGGATGCCGGCAGCATCGCGGTGCAGGGCCAGGACCTCGCGCATTTCGATGACGATGCCCGCACGACGCTGCGGCGCGACCACATCGGTTTTGTGTTCCAAGCCTTTCACATCCTTCCGCACCTGAGCCTGGCGCAAAACGTGGCGTTGCCGCTGGTCTTGGCGGGGCAGGGCGGGCCTGGCGCACTGGCGCGGGCGCAGGACATGCTCGAGGCCGTGGGGCTGGGTGGACGCGGCTTGGACTACGCTGCGCAGCTCTCGGGCGGCGAGTTACAGCGCATTGCGATTGCCCGCGCTTTAGTCCACAGACCGGCGCTGATCCTGGCTGACGAACCCACCGGCAACCTCGACCCCGAGACCGCCGAACGGATCCTGGAACTCTTTGCCCGCACCGTTCGCCAATCGGCGGTTGCAGCCCTCATCGTCACCCACTCCGAACGTGCAGCAGCGGTGGCAGACCGCGTGCTGGTGCTGACTGCGCGCGGCTTGCATGCGCACCATGGCGGCTGAAGGGGACACCCGCGCCGCGCCGCCAATGGCGTCGGCACCCGGATGGCAAACACTGGCCCTGCGCTGGATGGCGGTGGCCGAGCTGCGCGCCCACCCGGCGCGCTGGCTGACAGCTGCGCTGGCCATTGCCATCGGCGTGGCGCTGGGTTATGCGGTGCATCTGGTCAACCGCTCTGCACTGGATGAATTTGCCCGCGCCGTACAAACGGTCAACGGTGCCGCAGATCTGCAAGTGCAAGCGACGCAGTCGCGAGGCTTTGATGAGAACCTGTACCCGGTACTCGCCCGGATTCCCGGCGTGGCCCAGGCCAGCCCGGTGGTCGAGCTGACGCTGCCTTTGCCGGAGCGCCGCCGCCTGACGGTGCTGGGCTTGGACGTGTTGCGCGCGGCCCGGGTCACACCCGCCCTGCTGGGGCGGCCTTTCACGGGGGATACGGCGGCGGGCGGCGCGGGCGCAGCATTCGATCTTTTTGCCGAGGATGCGGTCTATCTTTCCAGCGCGGCAGCCAGCGCTTTGCGGGCCCAACCCGGGCAGGCGGTGCGCCTGGGCGAAGCCGCACCGCAGGCGCAGTGGATTTACCGTGGCACGCTTCCCGGCGCATCGGACAGCCGCTTGTTAGCGGTCATGGACATCGCCGCAGCGCAATGGCGGCTGGGCAGCTTGGGTCGCCTGCAGCGCGTCGATCTGGCGCTGCAGCCCGGTGCCGACCTTGCTGCGGTGCAAGCGGCCGTGCGCGCCGTGTTGCCGGCGGATGCGCAGCTGGTCACGCCGCAATCGGAGGCCCGGCGCAGTGACAGCCTGTCGCGCGCTTACCGGGTAAATTTGGAAATGCTGGCCATGGTGGCGCTGCTCACGGGCGGGTTTCTGGTCTATTCCGCGCAGTCGCTGTCGGTGGTGCGGCGCCGGGCGCCCTTCGCGCTGTTGCGGGTGCTGGGCTTGCGCCAGGGTGCCCTGTTGCGCCAGTTGCTGGTGGAGGGCGCGGCACTGGGCGTTTTGGGGTCTTTGCTGGGGCTGATGCTGGGTGCGGCCTTGGCCGCACTAGCGCTGCACCTATTAGGTGGCGATCTCGGCGGGGGCTATTTCGCATCCACGCGGCCCGCCTTGAGCCTCTCCCCGCTTGCGGCCTTGGTTTTTTTCATGCTCGGTGTGCTGGTGGCCATTGCCGGCAGCCTGTGGCCGGCGCTGCAGGCCTTGCGGGTGCAGGCGGCGGTGGCACTCAAGTCGGGCGTGGACGCAACGGACCCGCGCCAGCAGCCGCGCTTGCGCGCAGCCGCCGTATTGCTGCCTTTGGGGGCGCTGGCCGCACTGGCGCCGCCCGTGGCGGGCTTGCCGCTGTTGGGCTATGCGTCGATTGCCATCATCCTGGCCGGTGGCATTACAGCCACCCCTTGGCTGGCGCGGGTGCTGCTGTCGCCCTGGCAGAGGCGGGTGGAGACGCGGGCCACCCGGTTTGCTGCGCTGTATCTGGCGATTCAGCGGCTGTGGGGTGCGCCGGGGCAGGCGGCGGTTGCCTTGTCCGGGGTGGTGGCAAGTACCAGTTTGATGGTGGCCATGGCGCTGATGGTGGCGAGCTTTCGTGGCTCGGTGGACGAATGGATGCATAACATTCTGGCGGCCGACGTGTATCTGCGCATCGAAGGCGCTGAAGACGGTGGTCTGGACCCGGCGGCGCAGGGCCGGCTGCGGGCTACGCCCGGCGTGGCAAAGGTGGCCTTTCGCCGCACCGTGCTATTGCGCCTGGACACGCAGCGTGCGCCGGTGGCGCTGCTGGCGAGCCCTATCGACCCGGCCCAGCCGCATGAGAGTCTGCCGCTGGTTGGCACAGCGCTTCAGGTGCCGCCGGGGCAGATCGGAGTCTGGGTGTCTGAGCCCTTTGCCATGCTCTATGGCCAATCGCCGGGTCAGACGCTGGCGCTGCCGCTCGGTGGGCAGCTGCGCACGCTTTTCATAGCCGGGGTATGGCGCGACTACAGCCGCCAATTCGGCGCGCTGGCCATAGATGAGCAGGATTACCAGACGCTGAGTGGCGACACGGGCCGCGCCGAGGCGGCCATTTACCTGCAAAGCGGCGCATCCGTGCAAGCGACCATTGACGCCCTGCGCCAGACCTTGCCCGCTGATATGGCCGGGCGTGCCGAGTTCGCCCGTCCGGGTGAAATTCGCGCGGTAGCGCTGAAGATTTTTGACCGCAGCTTTGCCGCCACCTATGCGCTGGAGGCCATTGCCATTCTGGTCGGTATGGCCGGGGTGGCGGCCACGTTTTCCGCGCAGACGCTGGCGCGCACCCGCGAGTTCGGCATGCTGCGCCACATCGGCGTGCTGCGCCGCCAGGTGCTGGCCATGTTGGCGCTCGAAGGGGCTTTGCTCGGTGGCGTGGGCGGCGTGGCCGGTTTGGTTTTGGGCACGGCGATGGGGCAGGTGCTGATCCAGGTGGTGAATCCGCAGTCCTTCCACTGGACCATGGACACACGCTGGCCGCTCACCTTGTTTGCGGCGCTGTGGATCGGCTTGGTGTTGGCTTCGGCCCTGACCGCCGTACTCGCCGGGCGCAGCGCCTTGTCGTCTGACGCGGTGCGTGCGGTGCGGGAGGATTGGTGATGCATTCGCTTAACTTGAACCGTTTGTGCCTGGGCTTGCTTCTGGGCTGCGCCGCCTTGGGCGCGTGGGCGCAGCCGATGGCGCAAGTGCTCCCCGGCGTGGCCATCACACTGCCGCGCGACCATGGCGCGCACCCGGACTTCCGCACCGAATGGTGGTACCTCACCGGCTGGCTGCAAACACCCCAGGGCGAAGACCTGGCCTTTCAGGTGACCTTTTTCCGCAGCCGGCCCGGTGCCGGGACGGCCAACCCCAGCCAATTTGCGCCGCGCCAGATTTTGTTCGCGCACGCAGCATTGACAGACCCCAAGGTCGGCCATTTGCTGCACGGACAGCGGGTCGCGCGCGAGGGCTTTGGCCTGGCGCAGGCGGCGCAGGGCGATCCCGGCATCGTGCTGGACGACTGGCGGCTCCAGCGCGAAGCGTCCGGACGTTTCAGCACCCGTGTGGCCACGCCGGACTTTTCGCTCGATCTCGCCTTGGAGCCAACCCAAGCGGCACTGCTGCAAGGCCAGGCCGGTTTCAGCCAAAAAGGCCCGCAGCCCGAACAAGCCAGCCACTATTTCAGCCTACCGCATCTGCGCGTGACCGGTACGCTGACGCGCCAGGGCAAACCGATTAGCGTGAACGGTCAGGCTTGGTTGGACCGCGAATGGTCGTCCACGCTGCTGGATGCCCGCGCCGTGGGCTGGGATTGGGTGGGGGTGAACCTGGACGACGGTGGCGCGCTTACCGCTTTTGTGGTGCGCGACGCCAAAGGAGATCCGCTATGGGCAGGGGGTTCGCTGCGCAGCGCGGCAGGCGTGTTGCGCGAGCTGGGTCCGCAGGATGTGCGCCTGCCCGCGCCAGCCCCCGCGCAGTGGTGGCGCTCACCGCGCACCAGCGCTGCGTACCCGGTGCAGCGCAGCGTGGAAGTGCGCACGGCGCAAGGCTGGCGCCGCTGGACGCTGCAGCCGCTGATGCCGGATTCGGAACTCGACAGCCGCCCGGTCGGGCCGGCGTACTGGGAAGGCGCGGTGCGCGCGCAAGAGCAGGGCGCAGCCACCGGCACGGGCGGTGGAAAAGGCTTTCTGGAACTGACGGGCTACCTGGGGCCGCTCAAGCTGTAATCACCAATAGTTGCGCAGTTCGCGCAGTTTCAAAAACACGGTTTGCGCATCAGGTTGCTCGGGCAAATCGGGGAAGGCCTGGCGCAAGCGGGCGATGACGCCCGGGCTTTGCAGGCGAAAAAAGCTGTTGACTTCACGCTCGCGTGCCAGGGTGCTGACAAAGGGCTGATCCAGTTTTTGGCCGCTGACCGCGTCCAGCAACTGTTGCGCGTCCTGGTTGCCGGGCTCGCGGTCCAGGGTGAAGCGCAAATTGTTCTCGATGTAATCGTGGCCAGGGTATATCAACGTATCTTCAGGTAACCGATTAAGTTGGTCCGCAAAAGTTTGGTACATCGCGGCGGGGCTACCGCCGTTGTGGCAGTTGCCCGCGCCGGCGTTGAAAAGGGTGTCGCCCGAGAACAGGGCGGGCTGTTCGGTGTGGGCGCGCAGGCAGATATGACAAAAGGTGTGGCCGGGCGTGTCCAGGGCTTCCAGCTCCACGCTTTTGCCAACTTTGATCACATCGCCTGCCGAGAGGCCGCGCGTCATGCCCGGAATTTTGTCTTTGGCCGCATGGTGCGCCAGCACCGCCGCGCCGGTTTTATCGACGATGGCCTGGTTGCCGTCGATATGGTCGTGGTGCTCGTGGGTGTTGAGGATCTGGGTGATCTCCCAACCCGCGTCTTTGGCCGCATCCAGGCATTTCTGGCTGTCCAGCGGGTCGATGGCCAGCGCCTCGCCGGTCTCGGGGCAAGCGACCAGGTAGTTGAAATTGCGGTAGGCGTTAGCGGTCCAAATTTGCTTGACGAGCATGGGGTTCCTATTCAGCGGTGGCGCAGGGCCGAAATGTAATGCGCCGCTGCCCAACGATGCCTGGCCAAGCATTCACGCTTTGTCCTTACACTCGCCTGCGCCCTAGCGGGCGCTCTTTTTTCCCTGCCGGAGTCCTATGCCATGAAGTTTCGCTTTCCCATCATCATCATCGACGAAGACTTCCGCTCGGAAAACACCTCCGGCCTGGGCATTCGGGCGCTAGCGCAAGCCATCGAGTCCGAGGGCTTTGAAGTCCTGGGAGTCACCAGCTACGGCGACCTGAGCCAGTTCGCCCAGCAGCAAAGCCGGGCCAGCGCCTTCATCTTGTCCATCGACGATGAGGAATTCACACCCGGACCGGACCTGGACCCGGCGGTGCTGAATTTACGCCAGTTCATCGAAGAGGTGCGGCGCAAGAACCTGGACGTGCCGATTTACGTGTATGGCGAGACCAAGACCAGCCGCCATATCCCCAACGACATCCTGCGCGAGTTGCACGGCTTCATCCACATGTTCGAGGACACCCCGGAGTTTGTGGCGCGCCACATCATCCGCGAAGCCAAAGGCTATTTAGAGGGTGTGCAACCACCGTTTTTCAAGGCGCTACTGGACTACGCGGAAGACGGCTCGTATTCCTGGCATTGCCCGGGCCATTCGGGGGGCGTGGCGTTTTTGAAGAGTCCGGTGGGGCAGATGTTCCACCAGTTTTTCGGTGAGAACATGCTGCGTGCCGACGTGTGCAACGCGGTGGAAGAGTTGGGCCAATTGCTGGACCACGACGGCGCGATTGGCGCCAGCGAGCGTAATGCGGCGCGCATCTTCAACGCCGACCACTGCTTTTTTGTCACCAACGGCACCAGCACCAGCAACAAAATGGTCTGGCACCACACCGTGGCGCCCAACGACATCGTGGTTGTGGACCGCAATTGCCACAAGTCCATCCTGCACGCCATCATCATGACCGGCGCGATTCCGGTGTTCTTGAAGCCCACGCGCAACCATTTCGGCATCATCGGACCAATCCCCAAAGAAGAGTTCGAGCCCGCCACCATCCGGGCCAAGATCAAGTCCAACCCGCTGGTGGCTGAGCATTTGGCCGGGGTCGATACCGCGTCCATCAAGCCGCGGGTAATGACGCTGACCCAATCGACGTACGACGGCGTGCTCTACAACACGGAGACCGTCAAGAAGATGCTGGATGGCTACGTGGAAAACCTGCACTTTGACGAAGCCTGGCTGCCGCACGCGGCCTTTCACCCGTTTTACGGCAGCTACCACGCCATGGGTAAAAAGCGCGCGCGGCCGAAAGAGGCGATGGTGTATTCCACGCAGTCCATCCACAAGCTGCTGGCGGGCATCAGCCAGGCCAGCCACGTACTGGTGCAGGACTCACAAACGGTCAAGCTGGACAAGCACCTCTTCAACGAGGCCTACCTGATGCACACCAGCACCAGCCCGCAGTACAGCATCATCGCCAGCTGCGACGTGGCCGCCGCCATGATGGAGCCACCTGGCGGCACTGCGCTGGTGGAAGAAAGCATCATGGAAGCCTTGGACTTCCGCCGCGCGATGCGCAAGGTGGACGAGGAATACGGGCAAGACTGGTGGTTCAAGGTCTGGGGCCCTGAAATCCATGCGGAAGAGGGTATAGGCACTGCCGACAACTGGGTCATCAAGGCCGAATCGCGTAGCGCCAAAAACGGCGTGCACTGGCATGGCTTTGGCAAGATGGCCAGCGGCTTCAACATGCTGGACCCGATCAAGTCCACCATCGTCACGCCCGGAATGGACCTGAATGGCAAGTTCGCCAAGACCGGCATTCCGGCCAGCATCGTCACCAAATTTCTGGCCGAGCATGGCGTGGTGGTCGAGAAAACGGGCCTGTACAGCTTTTTCATCATGTTCACCATCGGCATAACCAAAGGCCGCTGGAACAGCATGCTCACCGCCTTACAGCAGTTCAAGGACGATTACGACAAGAACCAGCCCATGTGGCGCGTGCTGCCCGAGTTCTGCCAGAAATATCCGCGCTACGAAAAAATGGGACTGGCCGACCTGTGCCAGCACATTCACCAGTTGTATGCCAAGTACGACATCGCGCGCCTAACCACCGAGATGTACTTGAGTGACCTGACGCCCGCCATGAAACCCAGCGACGCCTATGCGCACATCGCCTTGCGCAAAACCGAGCGGGTGGGCATTGATGCGCTGGAGGGCCGTGTAACTGTTGGCTTGATCACACCCTACCCACCCGGCATTCCGCTGCTGATTCCCGGCGAAGTGTTTAACCGCCAGATCGTCGACTACCTGAAATTTGCCCGCGAGTTCAACGGCCTGTGTCCAGGCTTTGAGACCGACATCCACGGACTGGTGGAGGAGGTGGATGTGGACGGTAAGACGCGCTATTTTGCGGATTGCGTGCGCGTTTGAGTGCGAACGCCGATTAATCAGTTATCACACCCATCGTCTTGTTGAAGCCGCCGTCTACATAGGTGATTTCAGCCGTCACGCCAGCGGCTAGATCGCTGAGCAGAAAGGCAGCGACATTGCCCACGTCATCGATCGTGACATTGCGACGGATGGGGGATGCATCAGCCACCACTTTGAGCAGCTTGCCAAAATCTTTGATGCCACTGGCTGCGAGCGTCTTGATGGGGCCGGCACTGATGCCGTTAACGCGAATGCCCTTCGGGCCCAGCGCCTCAGCGGTATAGCGCACCGAGGCCTCGAGCGAGGCTTTGGCCAAGCCCATGGTGTTGTAGTTGGGAATGATGCGGTCCGACCCAAGGTAAGTCAAAGTCAGCAGCGCGGACTTATCGCGCAGGTAGGGCTGGGCCGCTTTGGCCATGGCGGGGAAGCTGTAGGCGCTGATGTCGTGGGCGATTTTGAAAGCCTCGCGGCTCAAGCCCTCCAGAAAATCACCGGCTATCGCCTCGCGCGGAGCGAAGCCGATGCTGTGCACGAAACCATCAAACTGCGGCCAATGGGCGGCCAGATCCAAAAACAGTTTGTCAATCTGCGCGTCATCGCCCACATCGCAGTCGAATATCAGCGAGGAATTGAAATCAGCCGCGAATTCGGTAATCCGATCTTTGAAGCGTTCGCCCACATAGCTGAACGCCAACTCGGCCCCCTGGGCATGGCACGCTTTGGCGATGCCATATGCGATCGAGCGGTTAGACAACACGCCGGTCACCAATATCTTTTTGCCACTGAGAAAACCCATTGCGTCCCCTTGCCAAGAATGTGCGTACATATGAGGCAGGAATTGTCGCACGCAGACTAAGCGGTGTTGCTCTTGCACGCGGGAAACGTGAATATGTCAGTTACAATGCGCGTTCACGACCAAACGGGCGGGTAACTACCGCCCGTTTTTTTTGGTCGATTGTTTTTCATCGGTCCGTTTTACGGTGCGATGCATTGTTTAAATTTTTGGGAATCTTGCAGATACGTGGCGCTTCAAGATATTGTTGAACAGATCGTGACCGGCTTCGGGCTGGAACTGGTGGACATTGAACGATCCGCCGGGGGCCTGTTGCGCGTGACCATAGACCTGCCTTGGAACCCGCAGGCCGCAGCGCCGGAATTGGTCACCGTGGAAGATTGCGAAAAAGTTACCCGCCAATTGCAATTCAGTTTAGAGGTCGAGGCTATCGAGTACCGCAGGCTGGAGGTGTCCTCGCCGGGCATTGACCGCCCATTGCGCAAGCAACAGGATTTCGAACGTTTTACCGGCCAGGTGATTGATGTCACGTTGAAAGCGCCGATGGGCGAGCATGCGGCCGGACAGGTTCGGGCCAACCGCAAGAAGTTCCGCGGAACCTTGGAGAAAGTTGTAGATGCCCAAGGTGTAGCGGGTTGGCAAATCGTTTGGAGCGATGCGCCGCCGGTCAAGCCCGGGCAGCGGGTAAGCAAAAAGCGCGCGCCGGCTCCCCTACAGGCCCTGGGTTTTACGTTGGACGAGTTGCGCGAGGCGCGCTTAGCCCCGCTGGTGAATTTCAAAGGCCGCCAAGCACCTGCGTTACAGGAAAAATCGGCGGTTTGATGGCAACAAGTTTTGGTATGGCACACAGTGATTTTTGGAGAGTTCAGGCATGAATCGCGAATTGTTGATGTTGGTTGAGGCGATCTCCCGCGAGAAAAACGTGGAGCGCGATGTGGTCTTGGCAGCGGTGGAAGCCGCTTTGGCGCAAGCGACCAAAAAGCTCTATGAGGGCGATGTGGATATCCGCGTCGCACTGGATCGCGACAGCGGTAACTACGAGACTTTCCGCCGCTGGCATGTCGTCCCCGACGAAGCGGGTCTGCAACTCCCAGACCAGGAAATTTTGTTGTTCGAAGCCAAAGAGCAAATCGAAGACATTGAAGTCGACGAATACATCGAAGAGGCCATTGAGTCGGTGCCGATCGGACGCATTGGCGCGATGGCAGCCAAGCAAGTGATCTTGCAAAAAATCCGCGATGCTGAACGCGAGATGCTGCTCAATGACTTCATGTCGCGGGGTGAGAAAATTTTCACCGGCACGGTCAAGCGCATGGACAAGGGCGATTTGATTGTGGAGAACAGCCGGGTCGAAGGCCGCTTGCGCCGCACCGAAATGATTCCTAAGGAAAACTTCCGCACCGGCGACCGCGTGCGCGCCATGATCATGGAAGTCGACTTGACGCTACGCGGCGCACCCATTGTGTTGTCGCGCTCCTCGCCGGAATTCATGATCGAGCTGTTTCGCCAGGAAGTGCCGGAGATTGAGCAGGGCGTTTTGGAAATCAAATCCTGCGCCCGCGATCCGGGTTCGCGCGCCAAGATTGCCGTGTTCTCGCATGACAAACGCGTGGACCCCATCGGCACCTGCGTCGGCGTTCGCGGCACCCGCATCAACGGCGTGACCAACGAACTGGCCGGCGAGCGGGTCGACATTGTGTTGTGGAGCGAAGACCCCGCGCAGTTCGTCATCGGCGCGCTGGCTCCGGCCAATGTGAGCTCCATCGTGGTGGACGAAGAGCGCCACGCCATGGACGTGGTGGTGGACGAAGAAAACCTGGCGATTGCGATTGGCCGCGGCGGCCAGAACGTACGCCTGGCGTCAGAGCTCACCGGCTGGAAAATCAACATCATGGACGCGACGGAATCCGCTGCCAAAGCGGCTTCCGAGACCGATGCGGGCCGACGCCTGTTCATGGAAAAGCTCGATGTGGACGAAGAGATTGCAGACATCTTGATCGCCGAGGGCTTTACCAGCCTGGAAGAAGTGGCTTACGTTCCCATCCAAGAGATGCTGGAGATTGAGGCCTTTGACGAAGACACCGTCAATGAACTGCGCACCCGTGCGAAAGACGTTTTGCTGACCATGGAAATCGCGCAGGAGGGCGTCGAAACCGCCCCCACCGTGTCGCAAGACCTGCACGACATCGAAGACCTGGATTCCGGCACCATTGCGCAATTGCAAGCTGGTGGCATCCGAACCCGCGACGATTTGGCCGATCTCGCTATTGACGAACTTATTGATATCACCGGCCAGTCGCAAGACGATGCCCGCGCCCTGATCATGAAGGCCCGCGCACATTGGTTCGCCGATGACGCAGCCGCTCACGAGTAATGGCCATGAAAGGTTACACACAACATGTCCATCACCACTGTTTCCGAGTTCGCTAATGAACTCAAGAGGCCTACAGAAGCCCTGCTTGAGCAACTGAAATCTGCCGGCGTGCCCAAAGTGGCCGCTAGCGACACCCTGACGGACGCCGACAAGCACAAGCTGCTGGCGTTTTTACAAAGCAGCAGCGGCGCAGCCGCGCCGGAGCGCAAAAAGATCACCTTGGTCAAAAAACAGACCACCGAGATCAAACAGGCTGATGCATCTGGCCGGGCGCGGACCATCCAGGTCGAGGTTCGCAAGAAGCGCACCTTCATCCGCCGCGAAGACGGCCCCGAAGGAACTTCCGAGGGATCAGAACCGGTTACCCCGCAAACGTCCGTGATCGATGAAGCCGAATTGGCCCGTCGCGAAGAGGAAGCGCGCCGCCAGGCTGAATTGCTGCGGCGCCAGGAAGAGGAACTCGCGCAGCGCCGCCGTGAGCGCGAAGAAGCTGAAGCGCGCGAACGAGCAGCGGCAGAGCAGGCCGCAGCCGAGCGCCAGGTGGCGCAAGCCACAGAGGCGCCGGCCAAACCGGCTACGCGCCGTGTAGGCAACAAAATCCTACCGTCTGAAGAGGAATTGCAAGCGCAACAGGCCAAGGAAGAGGCCACTGCTGCTGCCGAGCAAGCGCGCTTGGATAGCTTGGCGCAAGCCGCGGCAGCCTCCAAGGCAGCTTCGGACGAGGACGCGGCGCGCGCTGCGGATTTGAGCGACAGGCGCCGTAAGGCCGAAGCGGAGGCCTCCGCCATCCGCATGATGATGTCCACGCCGAAAAAGGTGCTGGTCGCTAAAAAGCCGGAAGAAGCCAAACCCGATGCGGACGGCAAAGCCGCCGTCAAAGGCACGTTGCACAAGCCGGCTGCGGGCAGCACGGTTGCAAAAGCCGCCAAGCCAGGTGGCGCACCGGCGGCTGGCGCGGGCAAGGAAGTCAAGTCCGCCAAGCTCTCCAGCAGCTGGGCCGGTGACACTGCCAAGAAAAAAGAAATCAAAACGCGCGGCGACACCGGCGCGGGAACCGGGCGCTCCACGAACTGGCGTGCCGGACCGCGCGGCAAACGCGGACACGACCGTGACGACCACCAGAGCGTGGCGACGCCTGTGGAGGCACGCGTTATCGAAGTGCATGTGCCCGAGACCATTACGGTATCGGAGCTCGCGCACAAGATGGCGATCAAAGCCAGCGAGGTGATCAAGCAGTTGATGAAGCTGGGGCAGATGGTCACCATCAACCAGCCGTTGGACCAGGATACGGCCATGATCGTGGTCGAAGAGCTGGGCCACACGGCGGTCATTGCCGCGCTGGACGACCCCGAGGCATTCACCGACGACGAAGTCCAAACGCATGCCGAATCGCTTCCGCGTGCTCCTGTGGTGACGGTGATGGGCCACGTCGACCACGGTAAAACTTCGTTGCTGGACTACATCCGTCGCGCCAAGGTGGCCTCCGGGGAAGCCGGTGGTATCACCCAGCACATCGGTGCGTACCACGTGGAAACTGCGCGCGGCATGGTGTCCTTTTTGGATACCCCGGGTCACGAGGCATTTACGGCCATGCGCGCCCGCGGCGCGCAAGCCACCGACATCGTCATTCTGGTGGTGGCGGCCGACGACGGTGTGATGCCCCAAACCAAAGAAGCGATCAAGCACGCCAAAGCAGCGGGCGTGCCCATCGTGGTGGCGATCAACAAGATCGACAAGCCCGACTCCAACCCCGAGCGAGTGAAGAACGAGCTGGTGGTCGAAGAGGTGGTGCCAGAAGAATTTGGCGGTGATTCACCGTTCGTCAGCGTATCAGCCAAGACCGGCCAGGGCATTGACGACCTGCTGGAGCAGGTCCTTTTGCAAGCCGAGGTGCTGGAATTGCGCGCACCTGTGGACGCTATGGCCAAAGGCCTGGTGATCGAGGCCAAGCTGGACAAAGGCCGCGGACCTGTGGCCACTGTGCTGGTGCAATCGGGCACGCTCAAAACCGGTGACGTGGTGCTGGCAGGCCAGACCTACGGCCGGGTGCGCGCCATGCTGGACGAAAACGGTAAGCCATCAAAATCTGCCGGGCCGTCTATCCCCGTGGAAATCCAGGGTCTCACCGAAGTACCCCAGGCCGGTGACGAATTCATGGTGATGTCCGACGAGCGGCGCGCCCGTGAAATCGCGACCTACCGCGCAGGCAAGTTCCGCAATACCAAGCTGGCCAAGCAGCAAGCAGCCAAGCTGGATTCCGTGTTTGCAGACATGACCTCCGGCGACATCAAGATGCTGCCCATCATCGTCAAGGCCGATGTGCAGGGTTCCCAGGAAGCATTGGCCGCGTCACTGCTCAAACTCTCCACCGAAGAAGTCAAAGTGCAGATGGTCTACTCCGCAGTGGGTGGTATCAGCGAGTCGGACATCAATTTGGCGATTGCATCCAAGGCCATCGTGATCGGCTTCAATGTGCGGGCCGATGCCGGTGCGCGCAAGCTGGCCGAAGGCAATGGTGTGGACATCCACTACTACAACATCATTTACGACGCGGTCGACGAGTTGAAAGCCGCCATGTCCGGCATGCTCGCGCCCGAGAAGCGCGAAGAAGTTATCGGTATGGCCGAGATCCGTACCGTGTTTGTGGCGTCCAAGATCGGTACCGTGGCGGGCTGTATGGTCACCGCCGGTTTTGTCACCCGCAGCGCGCACTTCCGCCTGTTGCGCGAGAACGTGGTGATTTACACCGGCGAACTCGAATCGCTCAAGCGCATGAAAGACGATGTGCGCGAGGTGAAAGAAGGCTTTGAGTGCGGTATCAAACTCAAGAATTACAACGACATCAATACCGGTGATTTGTTGGAGTTCTTTGAGATCAAGGAAATCGCCCGTACGCTGTAAGCGCTATTGCCCCATGCGCAAAAAGTCCGCCACGCCCAACCGCAGCTTCAAGGTCGCCGACCAAATTCAGCGCGACCTGACGGAGCTGATTGCGCGCGAGTTGAAAGACCCGCGCGTGGGCATGGTGACTATCCAGTCGGTGGAGGTCACGCCCGACTATGCGCATGCTAAGGTGTATTTCAGCTTGCTGCAGGGCGACCCGGTGGCCTGCGCCACGGGGTTGAACCAGGCGGCGGGTTTTCTGCGCAATGGACTGTTCAAGCGGCTGCACATTCATACTGTGCCCACGCTGCATTTTTTGTTTGACCAAACCACCGAACGTGCTGCCGACATGAACGCGCTGATTGCGCGGGCAGTGGCGTCACGCGCCCAGGAGGCCTGAACCGATGGATGCGCCACGTGCACGGGTTGCAAGGCGCCCCGTGCATGGGGTGCTGCTGTTGGACAAGCCGCTGGGGGGTTCCAGCAACCAGGTTTTGCAAAAAGCCAAGTGGCTGCTGCGGGCAGAAAAGGCCGGCCACACTGGCACGCTCGATCCGCTGGCCAGCGGCGTGTTGCCTGTGTGCTTTGGTGCGGCGACCAAGTTCAGCCAAATCCATTTGGATGCGGATAAGTCGTATGAGGCAACTTTGGCGCTCGGTGTGACCACCAGCACAGGTGATGCCGAGGGCGATGTGCTACAGCGCCGGCCCGTCCGGATCAATGCCGGTGATGTGGCTGCCGTAGTGCGCCAATTCACCGGACCTGTGACCCAAGTGCCACCCATGCACAGCGCGCTCAAAAAGGACGGCAAAGCCTTGTATGAATATGCCCGCGCCGGGATTGAAGTCGAGCGTGCATCGCGCGCAGTCACTATCCACGCACTTGAGGTGCTGGCCCTGCGCTTGGATGCGTCGAATCCCGCCATCGATATCCGCGTACGCTGTAGCAAAGGCACCTATATCCGCACGTTGGGCGAAGACATGGGTGAAGCACTGGGTTGCGGCGCGCACCTGAGCGCGCTGCGGCGTGTAGCGACCGGCAATTTCAGCGCCGCGCAATGCGTAACGCTTTCCGACTTGGAAGCCATGGATGAGGACCATCGTCTGGCTTGTGTGCTGCCGGTGGACGCGCTGCTGGACGGTTTTGCCCGCGTCACATTAGATAGCGACAATGCCGGGCGCTTTTTGAGCGGCCTGCGCCGCCGGGGTGACTGGCCTGATTGTGCGCAGCTGGCGGTGTACGGACCTGCACCGGATGCAGCGCTGCTGGGTTCTGCGCACAGCGTGGCCGGGGAGTTGATTCCCACCCGGCTATTGAGTCCGATAGAGGTTTCCCAATGCGTGGTGCAGCACAAAACGACCACGCAACTTGAATCTGTAGTTTCTTAAGAAAGTTGATCCATGAGTAGCAAACAAATCCGCAACATCGCCATCATTGCCCACGTTGACCACGGCAGAACCACCATGGTGGACCAGCTGCTGCGCCAGTCGGGCACCTTCGCAGACCACGAGAAGGTGGTCGACACCGTGATGGACAACAACGCGATTGAGCGCGAGCGCGGAATTACCATCTTGGCAAAAAACTGCGCAGTGAGCTGGATGGGCACCCACATCAACATCGTCGACACGCCGGGACACGCGGACTTCGGCGGCGAAGTCGAGCGCGCCTTGTCCATGGTCGACGGCGTGGTGTTGCTGATCGATGCACAAGAAGGCCCCATGCCGCAAACGCGGTTTGTGACCAAGAAGGCGCTGGCGCTGGGCTTGAAGCCCATCGTGGTGGTCAACAAGGTGGACAAGCCCGGCTCCAACCCCGACATGGTGGTTAACGCGGCATTTGATTTGTTTGAC
>CAIOUR010000013.1 GCA_903861575.1 uncultured beta proteobacterium
AGCCGCCAGCGATTTGGCGCAGTCGCTGGGCGCGAAGGTCTCCACGATTGAGGCGGTACTAGCCGACAAGCAAATTGACGTGGTTGCCATTTGTTCGCCCACCGTGACGCACAGCGACTTGATCACCCGCGCGGCTGCGGCAGGCAAACATATTTTTTGCGAGAAGCCGGTGGACCTCTCCGTCCTCCGTGCCCAGGCCTGCGCTGAGGCTGTGAAGGCCGCCGGTGTGGCCTGCATGATCGGATTTCAGCGCCGCTTTGACCCGACTTTTAATGAAGCCAGCCGCCGCCTCGCTGCGGGCGATATCGGCAACGCTGAAATGCTGATCATCACCAGCCGCGACCCCGGCGCGCCACCGGCCGAATACATCAAAGGCTCCGGGGGCATTTTTCGCGACATGCTGATCCATGACCTGGACGTGTTCCGCTGGATTTTGTGCGCTGACGGCGACGAGGCCGCCTGGCTCAGCGCCGCCGGTTCCGTATTGACCGACCCTGCGATTGCCGATCTGGGCGACTACGACAGCACGGCCGTCACCATCCGCACGCGCAAGGGCCGCTTGTGTCAAATTAACACCAGTCGCCGCGCTGCGTATGGCTACGACCAGCGCTTCGAGGTATTGGGCTCCAAAGGCCTGCTGCAATGTAGCAACCAGACGCCCACCGGCGTGGTGCAGTCGGACGCCAGCGGCGTGCACAGCGACAAGCCGGAGGCCTTTTTCTTACAGCGCTATGCCGCCGCATACCGCCTGGAGATCGAACATTTCTTCGAGACTCTGCAGTCAGGCGGAACGTTCAGAACCACGGTGGCTGATGGTGTTGCCGCGCAAAAGTTGGCCGATGCCGCAACGCAGAGTTGCCAAAGCGGGCAACCGGTGGCGCTGTAAAGCCGAGGGCCTTTTTTCGGCGGTCGGCTTCAGTGTGAATCTCGCGGTACGTCGGCACCGCTTTTTCCAACCAAAAAATCGAGGTCGGCGCCCAGGTGCGCCTGCTGCACATGGTCCACATACAGCTTTTGGTAGCCCCGCGCTGGCACCGGTGGCGCGACCCAGTGTTTGCGACGTTCGGCTAGCTCTGCTTCGCTCACATCCAGATGCAGCCTGCGGCCTGCAACGTCGAGTTCAATCATGTCGCCGTTTTGCACCAGGGCCAGCGGGCCACCGGCAGCGGCTTCGGGTGAGGTGTGCAAAACCACCGTGCCATAGGCAGTCCCGCTCATCCGGCCGTCGCTGATGCGCACCATGTCGGTTATGCCTTTTTTGAGCACCTTGGGTGGCAGCGGCATATTGCCGACTTCCGCCATGCCGGGGTAGCCGCGCGGACCGCAGTTTTTCAGCACCATGACGCAGTGTTCGTCCACGTCCAGGTCATCGCTGTCGATGCGGGCGTGCAGGTCTTCGATGTTTTCAAACACCACCGCACGACCCCGGTGCTGCATCAGGTGCGCGGATGCAGCTGAGGGCTTGATCACGGCCCCGTCTGGAGCCAAATTGCCGCGCAACACGGCAATGCCGGCGTCTTTCATAAACGGCTCTTGCGGGGTTTTGATGACGTCGCGGTTGTAGCAAGGCGCGTTGGCAATGTTCTCGCCAATGGTTTTGCCATTGGCGGTCAAGGCTTCGGTGTGCAGCAGATGCTGGATTTCGCGCATCACCGATGGCAGACCCCCAGCGTAATAGAAATCTTCCATCAAAAATTTGCCGGAAGGCTGCAGGTTCAAGAGGCAGGGCACTTGCGCGCCGAGCTGGTCCCAGTCGTCCAATGTCAGTGGTATGCCCATGCGCCCGGCAATCGCAATCAGGTGGATCACCGCGTTGGTCGAGCCCCCAATGGCCGCGTTGGTGCGGATGGCATTCTCAAAAGCGTGGCGCGTCAAAATTTTCGACATCTTCAGGTCCTGCTCGACCATCTCGACGATGCGCCGCCCGCTCATTTGCGCCAAGCGGTTGCGCCGCGTATCGGCCGCGGGAATGGCCGCGTTTTCCGGCAGCGACATACCCAGCGCCTCGACCATGCTGGCCATGGTGCTGGCCGTGCCCATCGTCATGCAATGGCCTTTGGAGCGGTGCATATCCGATTCGGCTGCGGTGAAGTCGGCCTGGCTCATCTCCCCCGCGCGCACCATCTCCGACATTTGCCACACGCCCGTGCCCGAGCCGATGTCCTTGCCCCGGAACTTGCCGTTGAGCATGGGCCCGCCCGAAATCCCGATGGTGGGCAGATCGCAACTGGCCGCGCCCATGAGCAGCGAGGGCGTGGTCTTGTCGCAGCCCATGAGCAGCACCACGCCGTCAATCGGGTTGCCACGAATGCTTTCTTCCACGTCCATGCTGGCCAGGTTGCGAAACAGCATGGCGGTGGGGCGCAGCTGGGTCTCGCCCAGCGACATGACCGGAAACTCCAGCGGAAAGCCACCAGCCTCGTAAACCCCGCGCTTCACAAACTCCGCGATCTCCCGGAAGTGCCCGTTGCAGGGCGTGAGCTCGCTCCAGGTGTTGCAAATGCCGATTACCGGGCGGCCATCCAACTCGTCGTGCGGGTAGCCCTGGTTTTTCAGCCAGCTCCGGTGCACAAAACCGTCTTTGTCCTGCCGGCCAAACCAGGCCTGGCTGCGGCGTACCGGGTATTTTTTAGATTCCATGGCGTCGTCTTCGCGGTTAGAAAAAAAGGGGGGGGGAGGTTTGATGTAACAGGAACCTGTCAGACACATCCTAGCAAGGCGTGGTCATGACATAAAACCAAGTCACGGTACCTAGCGATAGGAATTGCGATCGCTCACGGCTGATTATTGAAGCGCCAGTCCCGACTCGCGGCTATATTGGTCCTGATGAGGACATGCACATGCAACCACGCGCCGGAAGGGCTTTTAGGGGGAAGCGGCTTTCGCCAGCAACGAAAATCGACGTTGCGCTCGAAGCCATCGCCCAGCAACTTTTGAAAGACTGAAAGCCCGCCATGCGCCAAACTTTGACATCGCCGCGCGGCATGGTGACCGCGCCCCACCACCTCGCTGCCAGTAGCGCCTGCGCCGTTCTGCGCGAGGGGGGCAATGCCATCGAGGCCATGGTGGCCGCAGCCGCCACGATTGCCGTGGTCTACCCGCACATGAACGCCATTGGCGGTGACGGCTTCTGGCTTATCTCCGAGCCTGGCCAGGCTCCCGTGGCGATTGACGCCTGCGGCCGCGCCGCCGGTGCGGCGACCCTGGACTTTTACGCCGGCCACCCAGCCATTCCCGGGCGCGGCCCATTGGCCGCCAACACGGTAGCCGGAGCCATCTCCGGCTGGCAGGAAGCGCTGCGCCACAGCGAACGCTTGGGCGGCAAGCTGCCCGCATCGCGCTTGTTGCAAGACGCGATCTGGTACGCCCGCGAGGGCGCGCCGGTGACCCAAAGCCAGGTGAATTTCACTTCCAAGTTTTTGCCTGAGCTGGCCCATGTTCCCGGATTTGCGGGACAGTTTTTGGATACGCCGACAACGCCCGGCGCAGCGGGGCAGGTGCCGTTGGTCAACACGCTGCGCCGCTATCCGGCGTTGGCGCGCACGCTCCAAACCCTGGCCGACAAGGGGCTGGATGATTACTACCGGGGAAGCGTCGCCGAAGCCATTGCCGCCGAGCATGCGCGGCTGGGCGGACCGCTGCGCCTGGCTGATTTGCAGGCGCACCGCGCCAGCAGCGTGACGCCGCTGAATGTACGCGTGACCGGGGCCACGCTGTACAACATGACGCCGCCCACACAGGGCTTGGCCTCGCTGATGATTTTGGCGATCTTCGACCGCTTGCGCTTGCGCCACGGTATCCATGAGGCCGATGGCGCGCCGTATTTGCACGCGCTGGTGGAAGCCACCAAGCAGGCCTTCAAGGTCCGCAACCGGTTTGTTGCCGACCCAGCCACGATGGACCGCATGGGCGTGACTCCACAGCAATTTTTGAGCGACAGCTTCATCGACAGTTGCGTCGAAGCGGTGGACATGGCCAAGGCCTTACCCTGGCCGGAGCGCAGTATTCCGGGTGACACCATCTGGATGGGTACGGCCGATGCGCAGGGGCGCATGGTCAGCTATATACAAAGCGTGTACTGGGAATTCGGCTCCGGTGTGGTGCTGGCGGACACCGGCATCGCCTGGCAAAACCGGGGTTCGAGTTTTTCGCTGGACCCGGCCTCGCACCTGATGTTGGCGCCGCATAAAAAGCCCTTCCACACGCTCAACCCCGCGCATGCCCGCTTCGACGATGGCCGTCACATGGTGTACGGCAATATGGGCGGCGACGGCCAGCCGCAAAGCCAGTCGGCGGTGTTCAGCCGCTACGCGTTTTACGGCCAGACCTTGCAGCAGGCGGTGAGCGCGCCGCGTTGGTTGCTGGGCAAAACCTGGGGCCAG
>CAIOUR010000014.1 GCA_903861575.1 uncultured beta proteobacterium
CCAATGCCTTCTTGCAACAGCACCGCCAATGCGGCGGTAGAGGCCACCGTGCCCTTGGTACCCATGCCCGCTTCGGTCAAGCCCAAATGCAAGGGATAGTTCGAACGCTTGGCCAGTTCCCGGTAGACGGCAATCAAGTCCTGTACCGCACTCATCTTGCAGGACAAAATAATCTGGCTCGCAGCCATACCCAGCGACTCCGCCAGTTGCGCCGAGCCAATCGCCGAGTTCAGCAGCGCTTCGTACATCACTTGTTTGGCATCCCATGGAACCGCACGCTGGCTGTTCTCGTCCATTAAACGGGCTAACAACTCCTGATCCAGGCTGCCCCAATTGACTCCGATTCGAATGGCCTTGTCCCAGCGCATCGCAATCTCGATCATTTGCGAGAACTGCCGGTCATGCTTGTCACCCTTACCGACATTGCCGGGATTGATGCGGTACTTGGACAGCGCCTGAGCGCAATCGGGGTAGTCGGTCAGAAGCCGGTGGCCGTTGTAATGGAAATCACCTACCAGCGGCACATCAATGCCCATGCGGTCCAACTGCTCACGGATGTACGGCACGGCCTGCGCAGCCTCCGGCGTATTCACGGTGATACGCACCATCTCCGAACCGGCGTTGGCGAGCTCCTTCACCTGGATCGCGGTCCCCACGGCGTCCACCGTATCCGTGTTGGTCATGGACTGGATGCGAACCGGCGCGCCACCCCCCACCGTCACGACCCTATCACCCCAAACCACGCGGGCCTGCAGCGATGCCCGCACCAGCGGGGCAGAAAAAGCGGTTGCGCCGTGCACCGCTGCCAGATTTGTGTCCATTACTTCACCTCGAAACGGGCCACATTGCCCTGGGAGATTGACTTGATCTCGTAGACCTTCCCGCGAACCCAGACCTCGGTGAAATCGGCGTTCCCCACCACGACCGAAAGCGGCGGCTGCCCGCCAACACCCGTCTGCTCACCGTCGGCGAGAAGACGCCGCAAAACAACCACACCACGCCCGTCTGAGACCTCAACCCAGGTCTTGCCGTGGGCTTTCAAATGCACCAATTCTTCAGCCACAGGCAATGGAACTTCAACAGGCGCGCTGGCTTGGTTAGCAGGCAGCGGCAACACCGAACTCGGCGATACTTCAACTGGGGATTCAGAGGGCAAGGGCGCAGTCCCCGCATCTTGTTGGGAAACCAAAGCGACTGTGCCCTTGGCAACCCAAGGCTGAAGGGCTGTAAGGGCCTCTGACTCCGCCGCACTGCGGATGGTCCAGGAGGAGATGGCAGGCCAAAAATACAACAATGCCGCACCCAAAACAAAGGCCAAAGTCCAACGTATGTGGGGCTTAGCAACCGCTTCAAACAAGCGATGCGGACTCTCAGCGCCAGTCATCTCAAAAGGCATAGGGGCGATAGCGCCTTCCTGCCTCAACGGCTTGGCGGGCGCTGCAGGAAGCAACGCCAAAATCGCCTGGGCGTCAGCATGCAGGACACGGCATATTCCGACCACGATACCGCGCACGTATACCGGTTCCGGTAAAGCCTCCAGTCGCCCTGCCTCCAGTGCCTCCAGCTTGCGCACGGGGACCTTCACGATAGCCGCTAAGGATTCCAGGCTATAGCCCGCAGTTTCCCGCGCCAGGCGCAGCAAAGCACCGGCGCGCCCGGCGGCGGGTAGCAAGACGGACGACGACTCCGTATCAGCCACCTTCAGATGGAAAGTCTGTTCTTCGTCACTCATTGAAAGCTTTCCGCTCGTACCACTGCGCCTGAGGCGACTTTGGAAACTGGGTACGCAGTTGCGAAGCAAGTTGCGCCATGGCAGACGCATCGCCCAACCGCTGCTCCGCTTTGATGGCCAACCACAGCGACTCGGCCGTGCGAACGCCAGCCGCATGGATGCGCCCCAGATAAAACTGGACACGGGTCCAATCGCCCGACTCGGCCATGCTCAGCGCCAGGTTGTAAGCAACGGTGGGATTAGACGGATCCAGCTCGTAGGCACGCAACAAACTGGTACGGCCCTCGAGCAAAGCCCCGGCTTTTCGCTGGCACAGTCCAAGGGTGGTCCAGGTTTTTACCCGGTCTGTATAAGTCGGCGAAGCCAAAGCTTTACCGAAGAAAGCCTCTGCCTCCGGCAGGCGACCTTGCTGACACAGTAAAACGCCGTAATTGTGTTGGATCGAAGCGGCGTTAGGCTGGAGGACTAAGGCTCGTTTAAAGCTATCTTCCGCGAAATTGAGCTCGCCCATGCGGGTGTAAATCAATCCCCTTAGGCTAAACGCATCCGCAGAATTCGGGTTCAATGCAATAGCCTGCTTAACCTCGTCCAAGGCGACCAAATTTTGTCCATTACCAAAGTACGCCGAAGCCAACTCCAAACGCAGCAATGCACGCTTTTGCTCGGGGGAAATATCCGACTCTGTCGCAATATCCGCCCCCCCAGTCCGACCCGGGTTCCCGGCGCAACCGGCAAACAGCAATACGATCATCACAAGCGGTCCAAAGCAGGACAAACGCGCAGACAGCCTCACGACGCAGCACCTGCAAGCGTAGACGGGGCCCGCACAAACTGCACGGTTCGCTGGTTGGACATGCGCTCTTGCACGCGAGTGCGGTCCATCACATCACCCGCAAGCTGTCCACACGCCGCATCAATATCCTGCCCCCGCGTTTTCCGGATGGTCGTGGTCAGCCCAGACGCCATCAATGCGCGGGCGAAGGCTTGAACCCGCTCAGGCGCAGAGCACAGAAGCCCGGAAGCCGGAAAAGGATTGAAAGGGATCAAATTAATCTTGCACCAGTCAGTGCCGCTGGCGTGGCTACCCACGACTGCAGCCAGTTGCTGGGCTTGTTCCACGCTGTCATTGACACCGTCGAGCATGCAATATTCGAAGGTGATGAAATCACGCGGAGCATGCGCAAGATAACGCTCACACGCGCCAAGCAATTCCACAAGCGGATATTTCAGGTTCAGGGGAACAAGCTGACTACGCAAATGGTCTTCAGGGGCGTGCAAGGACACCGCCAGCGCCACAGGGCAATCGACCGCCAATCGGTCCATCATGGGCACCACGCCCGAGGTTGACACCGTCACGCGACGGCGCGACAACCCGTAACCGTGGTCGCTGAGCATGACGCGAAGGGCCGGGATCAATGCAGCGTAGTTTTGAAGCGGCTCACCCATTCCCATCATGACCACATTGGAAATAACCCGCGTGGATTGGCCTAGGTGTTTGCGCAAAAAATGCTCTGCAAACCAGAGCTGGGCCACAATTTCTCCCGTGCTGAGGTTACGACTGAATCCTTGATGCCCGGTTGAACAAAATCGGCAGCCGACAGCACAACCGGCCTGAGACGAGATACACAAGGTGCCCCGATCCGTCTCAGGGATGAAAACGGCCTCGACGGCATCTCCTGCACCAACATCAAAAAGCCATTTGATCGTACCGTCAACCGACGCTTGCTGCGACAGCACCGCGGGAGCCTTGACAAAGGCCGAGACTGACAGCTTGTCGCGAAGCGACTTGGCCAGATCCGTCATCTCGGAAAAGTTAGCCTCGCCACGCTGATGAATCCAGCGAAAAAGCTGGGTTGCGCGAAAAGGCTTTTCTCCCAGCCCCGCACAAAAAGCGGCCAAGCCCTCGATATCAAAGTCGAGCAGATTGGCCTTCATCTCGGGTTTTAGCCAGAAAACACGTTCATACCAGCGAAAAAGAAGGCAATTTCCGCCGCAGCCGTATCCGGACCATCGGAGCCATGCACCGCATTGGCATCAATGCTGTCGGCGAAATCAGCGCGGATAGTGCCGGGGGCCGCCTTTTTAGGATCCGTCGCACCCATCAGGTCGCGATTTTTCAGAATCGCATTCTCGCCTTGCAGAACCTGAATCATGACCGGGCCGGAGATCATGAACTCCACCAGATCTTTGAAAAATGGACGGTCTTTGTGTACGCCATAAAACGCCTCCGCCTCGGTACGCGACAAATGCGCCATGCGGGAGGCGACCACTTTCAATCCAGCGCCTTCGAAGCGGGCATAAATTTGACCGATCACATTTTTTGCAACCGCGTCCGGCTTGATGATGGAGAGCGTCTTTTCAATAGTCATAAGTCATTGTTCTTCAAGAGTTATTTTCCGACGACAGGCCGTCGCCAGACGGTGTAATTTTAGCATTCAGCCCTCAAGAGCCAAATCCACCCCCGGGGCCGTTTTTCCTGGCCGAACCGCGGCCAGAGCGACCCCTTCGGGCCTGCTGCTCGCGCTGGCGGCTCAAGCTGTCGGTTCCGATGTATCCCAAAGAGGTACGCATCGGATCGGGTTGGGCCGGGGCTTTAGGCCCTCGCGCGGGTTGACGACCGGCGCCCTTGGCACCCTCAGCGCGCGGATCGCGTCCCCGAACGCGATCCTTGTCACGCCGGGCCCGTGAAACCAACGGTCCCCGCAACCCTCCTGAGCGCGCGCCATCCTGGGCGTCGGGCTGCCGGATATTTTTGCCCTCATAGTTCGAGCGCCCGCCTGCCGCCTGTGCCAGCGAACCGATGTCGGCCTGGTCCAGCTCCATCCAAGCTCCCCGTTTGAGCCCGCGCGGCAAAACCATAGCGCCGTAACGGATACGAATGAGACGACTCACTGCGTGACCAACGGCCTCAATCATCCGGCGAACCTCACGGTTGCGTCCCTCAGAAATTGTGACCCGGTACCAACAGTTGGAGCCCTCGCCACCGCCCTCCTCAATGGCCCCGAACTGCGCCAAACCATCGTCCAACATCACCCCGGACAATAAAGTTTGCTTCTCTTCAGCAGTCAACGCGCCAAGAACGCGGACAGCGTATTCCCGCTCCAGGCCAAATCGAGGATGCATCAACTTGTTGGCCAGGTCGCCGGAGCTGGTGAAAAGCAGCAGACCTTCGGTGTTCAGGTCCAAACGTCCAACTGACTGCCATTTGCCTTGGGGCAATTTGGGAAGACGGCGGAACACTGTAGGGCGGTTTTGCGGATCGTCATGGGTGACGACCTCCCCTGCGGGTTTGTGGTAGGCGATCACGCGGGCAGCAGGCGGATCAATGCGAAAGCGAATCGGCTTGCCGTTCACTTTTATGGTGTCACCAAATTGAATCCGCTGCCCGATGTGCGCAGGCTCGTTGTTGACGGAGATGCGCCCCTCCAGGATGAGCTGCTCCATCTCCAACCGAGAACCCATGCCTGACTGGGCCAAGACCTTGTGCAGCTTAGGCGTCTCCACCTGCGGCGCTAAAACGCGCTTTGCCACCGAATCGTCAACCTCGCCCATATCTTCCGCGTCGAATTGGCCGGAAATAATGTCCAGGAAGGGGCTCGCAGGCGCATCTTGCAACGCTTCGGGCGCAGCAGGAACGGCATCCGGATTGGGTAACGTAGGTGCCGTCCCCCCGGGTATCGCGGTGGGATCCATAGTGGGGTCCTGCGGGACTTTGGGGCTATTCATAGTGCGGGTGGAGTCGGGGTTAAGTCTTCTGTGTCCGCATGGGGCACGGTCACATCGGCAAATGGCAATTCGGCGGCTACGGCATCGTCGCCACCCAGCAACTGCCCCAAAGCCTCACCCTCGTTACCTGGTGCAGTCAAAGCTGGAAGCTCTTTCAAAGATGCCAAACCGAGGTCATCTAAAAATTGCCGGGTAGTCGCCAGTAGTGCTGGACGCCCCACGGACTCTCGATGGCCGACAGTCTCTACCCAACCTCGGTCCTCCAGTTGCCGAAGCAGTTGGGAGTTAACGGTCACTCCACGGATATCCTCGATATCTCCCCGGGTCACCGGCTGTCGATACGCAATGATGGCTAGGGTTTCCAACACCGCACGGCTGTAGCGTGGAGGTTTCTCAGGGTGTAGCTTTTCCAGATAACGAGCCAAATCGGGATGACTTTGAAACCGCCAACCGCTCGCCACTTGGGTTAGTTGTAAGCCGCGGTCAGCCCAGCGAAGCCTAATTTCTTCCAACAGCGCCCGCAATTGCGGCTCTTCCACAACTTCATCGAACAAAGTACGCAGATCGCGTATCTGCATGGGCTGCTCCGCGCACAGAAGCGCCGCCTCCAGTACCCGCATGGCATCGAGCATAGATTTCCTTCATAACAATGGTCCGTGGCCCCGGCTCCAGGTGCGATAAGTCGTAAGGGGAGGTGCCAGGCGCGTTGCACCCCACAACTCAGCGCATCGGCGCATGTTGCGCGCCACGTGAGCGCCGAATGGCGTGCCGCTGGCAGTCAGTTCAAAGGGGACAAGCCATTGTAGCCGAGCCCCTGAGAGGCCAATAGCGCCAGAAACCCGTCCGGCGGCGCGGCTTCGAAGCGCAAGCGCTCGCCTGTAATCGGATGCGCAAAGCCCAGCCGAAACGCGTGAAGTGCCTGTCCAGCCAGTCCGGCCACGGGCCTGCCACCATAGACCGCATCTCCGGCCAGCGGATGACCAATTTCCGCCATATGCACCCGGATCTGGTGGGTGCGCCCCGTATGCAAAACACATCGGACCAGACACAAGTTGGGGCTATCGGCAACGAGGTGGATGTCTGTCGCCGCCGTCTTACCGGATTGGCGGGTCAGGTCAACTACTGCCATACGCAGTCGGTTACGCGGGTCACGGCCTATCGGGCTCTGGGAATGCCAAACCGCACCGCGGGACCAATGACCTTGTGCAATCGCGAGATATTCGCGGTCCACCTCACGGGCCGCTATGGCTGCAACCAGAGCATCCATCGCATTGCGCCTGCGCGCCACCACCATCAGGCCGCTGGTATCTTTGTCCAGCCGATGGACGATGCCTGCGCGCGGCACGTCCATGAGCTCACCATCCAAAGCGAGTAAGCCATTGAGCAGCGTCCCGCTCCAGTTACCCGGCGCGGGGTGCACAACCAAGCCTGCGGGCTTGTTGATGACCAGGACATCGGCGTCGCGGTAGACCACATCCATCGTCATTGATTCCGGCTTGAAGGCGGCACTTTGCGGCGTCGGCTGCAGGTTGATTTGCATCCGGTCATTGCAACGCACCGTGGCTGATTGCTTACCGGCAATGCGGTCGTTCACGGACACGTGCCCAGCCTCAATCAGTTGCTGCAGGTAACTACGTGAAAACTCAGGTACCACCTCCGCCAAAGCTTTGTCCAGGCGAATGCCGTGCTGACCGGGCCCCAGAATCACCTGCCGGATTTCAATCCCGTCACCAGGGATGTCGGCCTCATCAAGACCATTCTCCAGCGGGTCGATGGCTATACTGATCGGCTTATTTTCCAAGGATCTTTCCATGATGTTGAGCGGCAAATTATCCGCGCTGTACGGCGATGTAGTCCGCGCCGGCCTGCTGAAATTGCTGGCTGTGTTGATGCTGGTTGCCACAATCGGCGCCTGCTCTACGGCAGTAGTGGATAAGACGTTGAGCATGACACCGGCACAGCTATACGCTGAAGCCAAAGATGAAATGTCGAATCAGCAGATTGAAAAGGCCATCGCTTTGTATGAAAAGCTCGAGGCGCGCGCCGCTGGTACGCCCCTGGCGCTTCAGGCGCAACTGGATAAGGCCTACGCGTATTACCTCTACCATGAGCCGGTGATGGCATTGGCCACCATTGAGCGCTTCATTCGGATGAACCCCGCCAGCCCGGCGCTGGACTATGCTTTTTACCTGAAGGGCGTTGTCACCTTCAACAATGATTTGGGCATGTTCGGACGCTACACGGGACAGGACTTAGCAGAACGGGACCAGAAGGCTGCCCGCGAGTCCTTCGAGGCTTTTCGCGAACTGGTCACCCGCTTCCCACAGTCGCGTTACGCAGAGGACGCACGACAACGCATGGGTTTTACGGTCTCTGCGCTGGCTAAATACGACGTGGTGGTCGCCAAATATTATTTCCGCCGAGGCGCTTATTTGGCCGCGATCAACCGTGCTCAAAATGCAGTTTCGGAGTATCGCAACGTGCCAGCCGTCGAGGATGCCTTGTTTTTAATCTACAAAGCGTATGACGTGATGGGCCTACCTGCGATGCGCGACGACGCAAGGCGGGTCCTGGCGGCCAGTTTCCCGGATTCTCAGTACCTGGGGCCTGCGGGGGACGGTGACGACTGGTTGAGGCGCTAGCACGCGGGCTGCGGCGCTGCACGCGTCGAAAGCTCAGCCAATGCGGCTTGCCAGTCGGCCTGGTCATGCAATCGGCGCATGGGCGGCAGCGCTTGCAGTAGCTTCTTACCGTAAGTCCGCGTGTGCAAACGGGTGTCACACACCACCAAAATTCCACGATCGGTTTCCGTTCGGATCAAGCGCCCTGCGCCCTGTTTGAGCACCATGGCGGCGTGCGGAAGGTGGATGTCTTTGAATGCGTTTCCTCCTGCCGCCGTGCAGGCGTCAGCCTGCGCCCTCACCAGCGGATCATCGGGCGGCGCAAATGGCAGCTTATCGATCACAAGCAGCTGTAAAACGTCACCGGCCAGATCAATGCCCTCCCAAAATGCAGCCGAAGCGACCAAAACAGCGCCCTTTTCTGATGGGCTCGCCTGCTCAATAAAACGCTCTAACAACTCGCGCTTGGACGCGTCACCCTGAGCCAAAATTGTTATATCGCCGTCGTCACGCTGGGCTATGAATTCCTGCAAAGCCTTGCGCACTGCTTGCACAGCGCGCAGCGTGGTGGTCAGCACCAACGTTCTACCGCCGATTTGCATAGCCGCTGCGCCAACCAGCGCGGCAACCGCCGCACTGTGTCCGGGGTGCGCGGGTTCCGGAAACGCCTGTGGCACGTAAAGTGCCGCCTGCCGAGCGTAGTCAAAAGGACTTTCAACACGCAAGGTGCGCGCGCCTCTTAAGCCACAAGGCGTCACAAACCAGCTCAAAGCATCATCGTTCCCCAGGGTTGCGGATGTGAAAATCCAGGCCCTGCTGGACTGTTCGGGCAAAGCCACGTGCGCCTGCATCACCGCGCTGATGTCTAATGGCGACGCGCACAGTCTTACCTGTTGGCCTACCTCCACCCACTGCACCGTTCCAGCGGGGGTAGCACCGCCGAATCCTGACAATTGCTGATGCAGTGCGCGCGCGCGCTGGGACAACAATTGCATCGACGCATCGGCGTCCGCCAATAGATCCAGGGTGCTAAGCGCCCGCTCCAATGCGACAGAAACTTGCTCCAATGCAGCATGCCAGGCGAGACTGTCGATGCCCGCGGGACCGCTATCCATCCACGGTACGCGCTGGACACTGGCCGGCCCATGAAAGAGTGCAACCAGCTCCTGCGCGGACTGGGAAACTGAGTGCGACAAACTCTGCCAGTCGGCGTAACCCCGCAGCGGCCCGGTCATTTGACGCAATAAATCGGCTGCCAAGCGCTTCCAGGCTGCGGTGCCTGTTTGCACCGCAAGGAATTGCAATCCTGTCGCATTGATCTGATGCGCCTCATCAAAAATAACCACACTGGCGCTGGGTAACAACTCGGCCACACCGGACTCGCGCACCCGCAAGTCAGCAAAAAACAAATGGTGGTTGACAACCACCACATCGGCCGCCAAAGCGGTACGACGGGCCACATTCACGTGGCAATGTTCCGCGTGCACGCATGACGCACCCAAGCAGTTTTCGCGGGTTGAGGTGAGCAATGGCAAAAGTGGCGAGGCCTCGTCCAATTCCGGCAATTCCGCGATATCACCGCTGCGCGTCACCTGCGCCCATAGGCGAACCGGCTCTATCCAACGCCGCTGCGCCAGAGGGAGATGGGCGGCGGCTTCGCCGAGTAAGGCGTCTTCCAAACGCTGCAAACACAGGTAACTGCTGCGACCCTTGAGCTGCGCAAGCCGCACCGGCGCACCCAGACTTGATGCCAAGCGCGGGATGTCACGCAGAAAAAGCTGGTCTTGCAAGGCTTTAGTCGCCGTGGACACCAGCACCCGGGCGCCGCTGAGCAGAGCCGGTGCCAGGTATGCAAATGTTTTGCCAACACCCGTCCCGGCCTCGACTACCAGCGCGCCGCCGCCCTGCACCGTGCGCGCAACTGCCAGCGCCATATCAGTTTGACCCGTGCGAGGCACAAATCCTGGCAGGTCGCGCACCAGGGGCCCATCTGGCGCAAAAACCTGGCGCACGGCGGCGATCAGCGGCACGCGAATGTCAATTCAAGGAGAGGCCGGCAGGGGCGCAGACTGGGAACCTTTTTGCTCCCGCAAGCGCCGCTCACGCTCCGCAATGCGCTCCTCAAGTTCCTTCTGCTTACGGGCATAGGCCGCTTCCTTTTGCAAGACCGTAGAGGGCTCGGTGGAGCTGGGCGCAGGTTTGCTGGCAGGCTTGAGGGGTGCTGCGATGACGATCGCGGTGTGGGATATACGCTTTTCCTCCAGGGCACGCTGCCGCACCTGCGGCTGCGAAGCCTCGGACGCAGAAGCCGCCACAGCCGCATGCTCCGCGCGCTTTTGGTCCAACACGCGCTGCTTGGCATCCGGTCCAGAGGTGCCTGAGGAAGACTCAGCCACTGCAGCATGTGCAGCACGTTTTTCTTGTAACGCACGGGCTTTTTCCTCTTGGCTGACAGAGGCGGCTGCATCGGCGGCGATGGCCGCATGCTCAGCCCGCTTCTCCACCAGCGCCCGCTCCTTTTCAGCCTGGGCAGCAGCGCGCTCAAGGGCCTCTTGCTCCAGTTCGACGCGGTCTTGTAAACGCTGCGTACGGTCGTGTTCACGCTGCGCCCGGTCTTCCAAACGCGCCAACCGCTCCAGCTCTTGCTCAGCAGCCGCCTCGCGCCGCAATTGATCGGCGCGCACCACCTCTTGCACCAGGAGAACACGCTGCTGCTGCGATATCTCCAGCTCCTGCTTTTTGATACTGTTGAGCGCCGTACGCCGCGAAAGCATCACATCCGCTCGACAGGAATTGACCAAAAATTTCCGGTAACACGCAAGGTCCCGGAGATTGTGCTCAGCTTGAACCGCATCCCTTTGGCGCTGCAGATCGTCCATTTGGGCGAGTAGCCCGGGGTCCGATATGTCAAACCCCCATGCCAGCGCGGCCGACACCGCACAAGCCAGCACCAGGACCCGCTTCACACAGTTGAAATAACGTGCAGTCATACCAAGGCCGTATCCACGTGGCGCGGACCATTCACACCAAAATCCGCCGCCGTCATCTCGTGCAGCCGGGAAACGGTGCGGGGAAATTCATGGGCCTGCGGTCCGTTCAGGTACAGCTCTTCCGGCTGGGTCGCTGCCGATACCACCAAGCGAACCTGTCGGTCGTACAACACATCCACCAGCCATGTCAGGCGGCGGGCCTCAGAAGCCATGTCTGCATCCATCATCGGCACGTCGCTCAAAAAAATCACATCAAATCGCGCCGCAAGCTCCAGAAAATCATTCTGAGAATGGGCATTGCCACAGAGCGTAAAAAAATCAAACCATGCCACGCGACCGGCGACGCGTCGGGCGCGCACCGCGCGCTCCCCTAGGGAGAGCACCGGCTCTTCATCCTTCAATCGCGCCATCGCATAGAACATCGCAGCCATCTTGGCGTCCGCCGCAACGCCACCGGGGGTCAGGTAAAACTGGGCATCGACCACAGCACGACTGCGGTAATCAATGCCGTTGTCCACGTTGACGATATCCAAAGTCTCATTCAGCAGGTCAATCGCGGGCAAAAGCCGGTCACGGTGCATCCCGTTTGGATACAAATCATCGGGTCTGAAATTGGACGTTGTCACAAACCCCACACCGTTTTCAAAGAGCGCCGATAACAGCCGATGCAGGATTAACGCGTCGGTGATATCCGCTACGTGGAATTCATCGAAACATAACAAGCGGTAACGCTTTGCCATACGTCGCGCCAGTTCATCCAGCGGATCAGCGAGGCCTTTCAGCTCATGCAACTGGTGGTGCACCTCCCGCATGAACTCGTGGAAATGCAAACGCGTTTTGCGGACCAAGGGCACAGCGTCAAAAAAGCAGTCCATCAAAAAGCTTTTGCCCCGGCCCGGCCCCCCGTAGAGGTACACGCCCCGGGGGATCGGGGGATGCACCAACAACTTTTTGATGGCGTTGGAGCGCCGGTGCTTGTACTCCGCCCATTCCTGCGCGCACCGCTCCAGAGCGTCTACAGCACGGATTTGGGCAGGGTCGCTTTGAAAGCCCCGGTTCTTCAATTCCTGACAGTAGACGGTGTGAACAGACATTGCAGGGCCTATTGTGCCCGCGCTAGGTGTGTCGCCTCGCCGCGCACAATAATCCAACCTTGCGCCCCCTCACCTACACCGCACGCTGAAGTCCCCATCTTCCAATTGCACCAACGCCAAATCCGCTCCACATGACCCCATCGCTTGCACTTGCCACATTTCCCAGCCTGCGCGGCCAGCGCGTCTTCGTGACAGGTGGCGCCACGGGCATCGGCGCAGCGATGGTTGAGGCATTTGCACAGCAGGGTGCGCAGGTGGCCTTCGTGGATATCGCCGAGGCTGAGGCCACCGCGCTCGCAGAGCGCCTTGCCGCCCGGGGCTACCCGCCAGTGTGGTGGCGCGCCTGCGATGTGCGCGATATTCCCGCGCTGCAAAACGCGATCGCGCAGGCGCAAACCGAGCTGGGCGACTTCTTCACCCTGGTCAACAACGTGGCCAGCGACGACCGACACGCACTGGAGGCGGTCACTTTGGACTACTACGATGAGCGCATGGCGCTGAACCAGCGCCCAGCCTTTTTCAGCATTCAGGCCCTGGTGCCCGGTATGCGCCGGCTCGGTGGCGGCTCCATCATCAACCTGGGGTCCACCGGCTGGCAAGGCAAGGGCACCGGCTACATCTGTTACTCGGTGGCCAAGTCCTCGGTCAACGGACTCACCCGCAGTCTGGCCGACACACTGGGCGCGGACCGGATCCGTATCAATACGGTCTCGCCGGGCTGGGTCATGACGGAGCGTCAGATGCGCCTGTGGCTCGATGCCGAAGGCGAGGCCGCGATCGCGCGCAACCAGTGTCTGCCTGACAAGCTGCAGCCTTCGGACATTGCCCGGATGGTGTTATTCCTGGCCTCGGCCGATGGCGCGATGTGCACGGCGCAGGAATTCAAGGTCGATGCCGGCTGGGATTAACCCGTAAAATCTTGCCGGATCACGCTTTGAAGCGTTCTCGAAGAAACATCCCCCATTCAATTCCATGACCCACATCGTTACCGAAGCCTGTAGCGGGCATAATTTGCATAACACCGATTGCACCCACTTTACTTTTCTTGTTCTGGTCTAGGTGAGATTCTTGGTAACCCTGGGCTGTCATTAGTAGCCAGTCAATTTGATA
>CAIOUR010000015.1 GCA_903861575.1 uncultured beta proteobacterium
CATGCCCAGCGAGTGCGTGTGGTCGTCGCGCTTGCCCTCTTCGCCGTCGTCGTCGGACTGCGCGTAGGGGCTGTCCTTCTCGGACCAGGCCAGGCGCCAGCCGGCGCGCTCCAGGCCCTCGGTCAGCGGCTGATCGCCGACCTGGCGGCTCCAGTGGCCGTGGATCGCGGGGTCAAACACAGCGCCCTCGGGTAAGAGGTCGGCGCTGAAAAAATGGCTGCCGGGGCCGAAGACGCGGCTGTAGCCTCCGGGCGACTGCGCGTCGCCGTGCACGCCGATTTCCATCTGTCCTTCCAGAATGAACACCCACTGCGGCGCGCCGGTGCAATGGAACTCGCTGCGAAAGCCCACCGGGCTGCGGCGCAGTTGGTAACCGTCGCTGGCAAATACTTCGGACAAGACCGCAGCAGGTTTGCCCTGGTTCAGGGGAATGGGTTCTTCTTTGAAGCGCGCCCGGCCGTCGGGGCCGGTGTACAGAATGGTTTGTTGGAAGACGGCGAGCGGGGCTGGGGTCATGATGGGGCGGATGCTAAATTCGAAGCATTATTCAACAGCCTAGGCGGTAAACCCCCATGCGAATCCTCCATACCATGCTGCGCGTCGGTGATCTCCAACGCTCCATCGATTTTTATACCCAGGTCATCGGCATGCAGCTCTTGCGAAAATCTGAGAACACCGAATACAAGTACACGCTGGCCTTTCTGGGCTTTGGCAGCAACCCGGACCATGCGGAGTTGGAGCTGACCTACAACCACGGCGTGGAGTCGTATGACATGGGCACGGCCTACGGACACATTGCGCTGGGCATGGGCGACATCTACGCCGCCTGCGAAAAAATCCGCGCCAGCGGCGGCAAGATCACCCGCGAGCCCGGCCCCGTCAAAGGCGGCACCACCCTGATCGCCTTCGTCACCGACCCCGACGGCTACAAAGTTGAACTGATACAGCGCACCGGCCCGGTCTGAGCATGGAGCATGCGCGTTTGGACCGCGGTGCGGCGCTGCTGGTACTCGGCTCAGCGACAGCCTGGAGTTTTGGCGGAGCGATTGCGCGGTTTTTAACCGTGCAGGAAAGCTGGACCGTGGTGTTCTGGCGCTCCACCTTTGCGGCGCTTTTTCTGCTGGCTTTCATGCTCTGGCGCGACGGGCTGCGCGGCACCCGTACGTTGTTTGTGGCCATGGGCTGGCCTGGTGTCGCGGTGGGCACCTGCTTTGCGGTGGCATCCACCTCCTTTGTCAGCGCCCTGCCCTACACCAGTGTGGCCAATGTGCTGCTCATGCAAGCCGGGGTGCCGTTGATTGCGGCGCTGATGTCGGCGTTGCTGTTCCGCGAGCATGTGTCCGGCCCGACCTGGTTGGCGATTGTGGCGGTGATTGCGGGGGTGGCGATCATGGTCTCCGACTCACTCAGCGGCAGCGTCTCGCCGATTGGTGATGCGCTGGCGGTCTTGATGGCTCTGGCTTTTGCCGGCGCCACGGTGATCACACGCCGCCACGCCCACGTGGCGATGATGCCCGCCGTGCTGCTGGGTTGCAGCCTGGCCGCGCTGTTCGCGGGCTTGCGCGTGGCACCGGCGCTGGTGAGCGGCAGCGACTTCGCGCTGCTGTTTGCGTTTGGCGCATTGAATCTGGGCCTGGGCATGGCGCTGTTTGTGACCGGCGTACGGCGTATTCCTGCGGCGGTGGCCGCCTTGATCGGCATTGGCGAGCCGGTGCTGGGCCCGATATGGGTCTGGCTGATCCACCGGGAAACGCCGCGCCCGGCCACGCTATGGGGCGGTGGCGTGGTGTGTGTGGCGTTGCTGGCGCACGTCCTATGGCAAATGCGCGACACGCCACACGCGCAAACCTAAAAAGCGGTGGAGCTTGGGCGCCTGCAAGCCCACAAAACGCCCCGTAAAAAAGGGGTTAACGCTGGTGCGTTTGCCACTTGGGATGCACGTAATACGGCGCATCCGAGGGCGGCAAAGGCGTACGCCCACGCACCGCATCGGCCAGCTTCTCGGCCATCATGATGGTGGGGGCATTCAGGTTGCCGCTGGCGATTTGCGGCATCAGCGAGGCATCCACCACGCGCAGCCCGCGCACGCCGTGCACCCTGCCTTGCCCGTCGGTGACGGCCATCGGGTCGGTACCCATGCGGCAGGTGCCCGCAGGGTGGTACGCGGTTTCTGCGTTTTGGCGGATGTGGGCGTCGATTTCGGCGTCGGTTTGCACCTGCACGCCGGGTGACAACTCTTCGTCGCGGAAACGGTCAAACGCGCTCTGCGCAAAGATCTCGCGCGTCAGGCGGATGGCGGCGCGCATTTCTTTGCGGTCCTGCTCGGTGCCCATGTAGTTGAAGAGGATGCGCGGCGGCTCCAGCGGATTGGCGCTTTTCAGCGTGAGCTCACCCCGGCTGGTCGGGCGCATGGGGCCCACGTGCGCCTGAAAGCCGTGACAGGTGGCCGGTGCGTTGCCGTCATAGCGCACCGCCATCGGCAAGAAGTGGTACTGCAAATCAGGGTGCAGCACGCCCGCATCGCTACGGATAAAACCACCCGATTCGAAGTGGTTGGTAGCACCCAGCCCGCTGCTAAACAAGAGCCACTGGATACCAATCTTCAGCTTGGCCAACATTCCCACGGCCGAATACAGCGTGATGGGCTCTTTGCAGCGGTACTGCACATAGGTTTCCAGGTGGTCGTGCAGGTTTTGCCCTACGCCGCGCAGAGGCGCAACCACGCCGATGTCCAGCGCCCCTAGCGCATTCGGGTCGCCCACGCCCGAGAGCATGAGCAGCTGCGGCGAATTGATCGCGCCGCCGCACAAAATGACCTCGCGTCGGGCGCGTGCGCTGTGCGGGCGGCCTTTTTGCAGGTACTCGACGCCCACCGCCTGGGGCTTGCGCTCGCCGTCTTCAAACAGGATGCGCGTGGCCACGCTGTGCTTGTGCAAAGTGAGGTTCTTGCGCTTGAGCGCAGGGCGCAAGTAGGCCATGGCCGTGCTCCAGCGCCGCCCCTTATGGGTGGTCATGTCCATAGGCCCCAGACCTTCCTGCTGGTAGCCGTTCATGTCTTTGGTGAACGGGTAACCCGCCTGCTCGCCCGCGTCGATGAAGGCGCGGTACAGCGGGTTTTTGCAGGCACCGGTGCTCACATGCAGCGGGCCGGAATCGCCCCGGTACGAATCACCGCCGATGGCGCGGGTCTCAGCCTTTTTGAAGTACGGTAGGCATTGCGCGTACGACCACTCTTCCATGCCCGGCGCGCGGGACCAGGCTTCGTAGTCCATGGCGTTACCCCGCACGTAGGCCATGCCATTGATAGACGATGAACCGCCAATGACCTTGCCACGCGGGCAGTGGATGCGCCGGTTGTCCATAAAGGGCTCGGGCTCGGATTCGTACATCCAGGTGTAGCGCGGGTTGGCCATGGGATAGCTCAGCGCCGAGGGCATGTGAATGAAGACGCTATGGTCATCGCCCCCAGCCTCCAGCAGCAGGACGCTGACGTCGCCGTCTTCACTCAGGCGATTGGCCATGACGCAACCGGCCGAACCTGCGCCGACGATGATGTAGTCGTATTCCTGCAGAGCCATGGTGGGTAGTCCTCAGCTGCGACGCGGGCCGCGTCGGCTGCGCGCGTTTTGCTCGGTGGCCACCGCCACGCGTTCGGGCAAAGTCACCACCTCCTGCAAGCGCTCGAACGGATCATTCAAATTGGGAATGGCCATGGCTTCAACAAAAAATTCCTGGAAGCGGGGTTCCACCGCCGTCTCGATTTTCTCGACGCGGCGCACCAGGTCTTCAATGACTTTGCGCGAACCCTTGTCCAGCAGGGCGATGCGCGCGCCGGTACCAGCCGCATTGCCTGCCGAACTGACGTTGCCCAAAATGCAATCGGGAATCATGCCCAGCACCATGGCGTATTTCACGTCAATATGGCTGCCAAAGGCACCGGCCAAGCGGATGCGGTCCACCTTTTCCACGCCCATGCGCTCCATGAGCAAGCGCACGCCCGCGTAGAGCGCGGCTTTGCCCAACTGAATGGCGCGCACGTCGTTTTGCAAGATGCGCAAGGCAGGCTTTTCGGCAGTGGCGGGGGCGAGTTCGTAGCAGAAGGTGCGGCCGTCCGGCTGTACGCGGGGGGAACGGGCGGCCAGGTTGCCGTCAATCGTGCCCTCATGGCGGATGATGCCGGCCAGGTACATCTCGGCCAACGCTTCAATGATGCCGGAGCCGCAAACGCCCGTCACACCCGTGTTTGCCACCGCAGTGGCAAAGCCGGGGTCGTCAGACCACAGGTCGCAGCCGATCACTTTGTAGCGCGGCTCTAAAGTCGCGGGGTCGATCCGCACGCGCTCAATCGCACCGGGCGCAGCGCGTTGGCCGCAGCTGATTTGTGCGCCTTCAAACGCCGGGCCGGTGGGGCTGGAGCAGGCCAGCATGCGCTGGTTATTGCCCAGGACAATCTCGGCGTTGGTGCCCACATCGACCAACAACGTCACGGGCGAATCGAGATCGGGCCGCTCGGCCAGAATCACACCGGCGGTGTCCGCACCCACGTGCCCGGCGATACACGGCAGCACATAAATGCGCGCGTTGCGGTGGACCGCGAAATCAATTTCGGAGGCCCACAGCGTGATGGAGCGGTCGGTGGCCAGCGCAAACGGCGCGCCGCCCAACTCCACCGGGTTGATGCCCAGCAGCAGGTGGTGCATGATGGGGTTACCGACAAAAGTGGCCTCCAAAATGTCGGTAGGCTGAGCCCCGACCCGCTGCGTCACCTCCACCGCCAGGGTGTTGAGTGCCTCGCGCACGGCGGCGGTCATCTCCACCTCGCCGCCCGGATTCATCATCACGTACGAGACGCGGCTCATCAGGTCTTCACCAAAGCGGATCTGCGGGTTCATCACACCGGCGGAGGCCAGCACATCGCCCGTCGACAAATCACACAAATGGGCGGCGATGGTGGTGGAGCCCACGTCCACGGCGAGCCCAAAGGCCTTCTCATGCAAGCCGGGCCAGACAGCCATGATTTGTTTGCCGGCATGCACCGCCACGGTGACCTTCCAGGCCCCTGTGCGCAGCGCGATTTGCAGTTGCTGCACCACCAGAATGTCGCAGGACAAATCGGTGAGCGACCATTCAAATTCCAGCGCATCTTCCAGCCGGCGCAAGTCACCTGAGGGGTCGTGCATATCCGGCTCTTGCACTTCGACAAAGTACAAGCGGATCAGCGGGTCGAGGTGGATGTCATGCGCCTCGGCTTCTTTGCGCACCACCTGCTTGTGCACCTGGCTGCTCGACGGCACGTCGATGACCACATCACCCTGCACCAGCGCGCAGCAGGACAAGCGGCGGCCTTCAGCCAGTGCTTGGGTTGCGCAATAGGCTTCTTCAACCGCCGAGACCGGCGACAAATTACCCGCATCGGAAACCACGCCGTGCTTGGCAAATTCGCCCTCGGCCACCAAGACCTGGCAGCGCCCGCAGATGCCACGCCCGCCGCAGACCGAATCAATGTCCACGCCGAGCGAACGCCCGGCCTGCAGCAGCGAGGAACCCAGGGGAAAACGTCCGCGTCGCCCCGAGGGCGTGAAAACGACTAGCGCGTCAGCAACTGCCATGCATTCAACCTTCCCGACGGCGGCGGTTGCTGGTGTCGCGGCGTCCACGGCCCATCTCGCCGTCTGCACCCACGGCAGGCGCTTCGCGGAACTTGCGGATCCAGCGGAAGCAATCCGGGTCATGGCCCATCATCACGTCGGCGGCCATGATGGCGCGCACCACTTCGGCGTGTAGCGGGTTGGTGATCGCCGAGGTCATGCCCGACGCCATGGCCATGGTCAGGAAACCGGCGTTGATGCCGTTGCGCTCGGGCAGACCGAAGCTCACGTTGGAGGCGCCGCAGGTGGTGTTGACCTTCAACTCGGTGCGCAGACGGTGCACCAGGCGCATGACCTGCACGCCAGCCTGGTTGATCGCGCCAATCGGCATCACCAAGGGATCGACCACCACGTCACACGCGGGGATGCCGTAATCGGCGGCACGTTCGACAATTTTCTTGGCCACCGCAAAGCGCACATCCGGGTCTTGCGAAATACCGGTCTCGTCGTTGGAAATCGCGACTACGGCTGCGCCGTATTTCTTGACCAGCGGCAACACGGTCTCCAGGCGGTCTTCCTCGCCGGTCACCGAGTTGACCAAGGCCTTGCCTTTGTAGACCGCCAGACCGGCTTCGAGGGCTGCGACGATGGACGAGTCAATCGAGATAGGCACGTCGGTGACGCCCTGCACCAGCTGAATCGCCTTGGCCAGCATGCCCGGCTCATCGGCCAGCGGAATGCCCGCGTTCACGTCGAGCATGTGGGCACCGGCCTCGACCTGGGCCAGCGCGTCGGCGATGACGCGGCTGTAGTCACCGGCCATCATTTCGGCGGCCATGATTTTGCGGCCAGTGGGGTTGATGCGCTCACCGATGATGACGAAGGGGCGGTCAAAGCCGATTACGACTTCTTTGGTCGCGGAGCTGATGATGGTATCGGTCACGCTAGTTCCTTTTGAATAGAAAAAACAAATAACGAATGGGGCGGGATATCAGGCCGCCACGCTCATGGGCGGCGGGATATGCGGCACTTCGGGCATCGACTCGTCGCGCCCCGGGTACCAAGGCACGCGGCCTTGCAACACACCGGAATTGGTGACGATCTCAGGCACGGAATCTTCCTGCCGGTAAGCCATGATGTGCAGGCCCGCAACACCTTTGATCTCTTTGACTTCCTGCACGATTTCGGTACAGATTTTGCGCCCTTCGGCTGCGGGCTTTTCGGCCCCGGCCATGCGCTTGATGATGGAATCGGGGATGTGCACACCGGGCACGTTACTGCGCATCCACTCGGCAACTTTGGCCGAGCGCATAGGGCCCACGCCCACCAGAATGAAGACCTTGCCGAGCAAGCCCAGGTCTTCGACCTCTTGCATGAAGGTGCGCAGGCGCGGCACGTCGTAGCAGTACTGGGTTTGGATGAACTGGGCTCCCGCCTCGACCTTTTTGGCCAAACGCTGCGCGCGCCAGTCAAACGGTTGGCCGAAGGGATTGGCCGCTGCGCCGAAAAATACACGCGGTGCGAAGGTGACCTTGCGTCCGCTTTGGAAACGGTGCGCATCGCGCATGTCGCGGCCGATTTCCAGCAGCGACATGCAATCCAAATCGAATACCGGCTTGGCCTGCGGATGGTCACCGCTTTGCACCCCGTCGCCGCTCAGGCACAGCATATTGCACACGCCCATGGCCGCGCCGCCCAGGATGTCACCCTGGATCGCAATGCGATTTTTATCGCGGCAGGAGATTTGCATAACCGGCGCGTAGCCCACCCGGGTCAGCAGCGCGCACACCGCCAGGCTGGACATATGGCAATTCGCGCCACTGCCGTCTGTGGCGTTGATGGCGTCCACATAGCCATCAAACACCTTCGCGCGGCGGTAGACCTCGCTGGGGTCGGCAGAGTCCGGCGGCTCCAGCTCGGCAGTGATGGCAAAGCCGCCGCTGCGCAATACCCGCTCCAAACGGCCAGGCGATGTATGGCCCGGCAGGATGGGCAGGGGGTAACCGGGTACCGGTTCGTCGTCGAACTTCATGCTGCTTTCTCCTGCACCGGCTTGG
>CAIOUR010000016.1 GCA_903861575.1 uncultured beta proteobacterium
ACCAGAGCCGGTAGCGTGATCTCCGCAGTGGGCCGGGCGTGCACCTCGTTGTGCAGCGCCAGGCGCAAAGAATCGTCGGGCGGCAGCAAGCTGCTCAGCCGGGTGGGTTCAGGGGTTATGGGCCGGTGCATCAGATCAAACCCTACAAGTGAATCAGCCAAGCATGGCGCGCAGTTGACCCGATTCGTTCAAGGCCTTGAGATCGGTGGCACCACCGACCAACACGCCCTTGACGAAAACCATAGGAAAGCTGCTCCAACCCGTCCACATTTTCAGGGCCGTGCGCAAGCGCCACTGGCTGAGGTAGCTTCCGTATTCCATGTAGTGGTACTCGATGGCCGCTGCGTCGAGCACTGCACGGGCTTTGCCGACAAAGGGGTTGGACTTCATGCCCACGACCACCACTGCGTGGTGCGCTACCGCCGCTTGCACTTCCAGAACAATGGATTCGTGGCTGCGGGCGACGGCGTCGCGGATAGCGGGATGGATATGGGTCTCGTCAAGAATGTGTCGGGGCATGGGTGTACCAGGTAAGGCCGGCGACCACCACTTCAAAGCAAAAAGGCAACTCAACCGGCTACGTGTGATTTTAGGCCGCGGGCTTTTTGCGCGAGCGTGACAAAGCCCGCTGCAGGGCAGGGCTTCAGGGCTGCTGCACCTTGCCTTCCGGAACACGGAAAGGCGCACACAGGTCTTCACGCTCCATCGCAGCAAGAGGGTGGACCCGGTCAAACAAAGCCGCGTCCCCTGGCTGCGGACCCTCCAGGTAGGCATGCACCTGCGTGCGCTGGCGCTCCTGCGGCGAGAGCCAGTGGTAGACGCCGGCGTCTTTGCGCACATGCCCGTTGCCCGCCAGGAGCAGGACCGTGGACTGCGGATGCTCGCGCAACACATGCGCCATCCAGACATCCCGCGCCACCTGTGCCAAAGCCATGCCGCCCAACGCCGATTTAGGCACCATGCGGCAGTGGCCCTGAAAGACCGCCTCCCGCTGGGTTGCGTCCACCTCGGGCGGCACGCCGGCATCCAAGCCAAAGGCCTTGCGCAGTGGCGCGCTCAAGGCCGCGCTCAGGCCGTCACGCACAACCAGGCGTGCGTCCTGCGACGAGACATTGGCGGCCAGCAACGGAATGCGCTGGCGCAGGGCCAGGTCAATCACCGGCTTGTAGAAATCCCAGTCCCAGCCCTTGGTTCCAGCGCGGGCGATCACGCATGCCGCGTCGGGGCACTCCTGTTGTGCAGCGCTCAAATCCTCTTGCCGCTCCCGGTCGAACTGCTCCATCGCGATCACCGGCTGCGGCGCGCTACGGACAATGTCCGCGATTTGCGTAAACCGCAAGGCGTGACCCTCCTGGTTGTCATGGACCTCACCGAGCAGATAGATTGCGGGTTCGGCGGCTGCGCAGACCGCTACGCACCATCCGGCGCACAACGCACCCAGTACGTGCCATCGCCGCGCTGCCGCTGTGTTGACTGCGTGTGGCGTATGCGTTGCGTGTTGCATGGCGTGGTCTCTCAAAAAAGCGGGATGGCGTGCATGCATTTCACCATGCACTGGCCGGTTTTGCGCGGTGGTACTGTCGCAGTCTTTGGAAAACCACGCTTCACCCTGATGCACACCCTATCCGACTGCCTGGCACGCGATGCCTCCGATCCGCTGCGTTGTTTACGCGATCACTTTGCGCTACCCGACGGCCTGATCTACCTCGACGGCAACTCCCTGGGCCCACTCCCCCGCGCCGCTGCGGCGCGGGCGGCGCAGGTCGTGCAACAGGAATGGGGCCAGGGGCTGATCCGCTCCTGGAACGACGCCGGCTGGTTTGATATGCCACAACGTGTGGGTGGCCGAATAGCGCCGCTGATCGGCGCGCAGCCGCACGAAGTGGTCGCAACCGACAGCACCTCAGTCAACCTGTTCAAAGTGTTGTCCACCGCACTGGCCATCGCCGCTGCCGATTCGCCGGGCAGAACCGTGGTGCTCAGCGAGCGGCACAACTTCCCTACCGATCTCTACATCGCCCAAAGCGTTTGTCACACGCATGGCTGTGCGCTAGAAATGGTGGAGCCTGATGCAATCGCGGCTTCACTGCATGAGAAGGTTTCGGTCCTGATGCTGACCCATGTGAACTACCGCACCGGGGCCATGCACGACATGGCCGCCATCACAGCCGCAGCCCATGCAGCAGGCGCCTTGGTGGTGTGGGACCTGGCGCACAGCACCGGCGCGGTGCCGGTCGACCTCCATGGCGCTGATGCGGACTTCGCCGTGGGATGTGGCTACAAGTTTTTGAACGGCGGGCCCGGCGCGCCTGCCTTTGTTTGGGCGCATACGCGCCACGCCGCGCGCACCGATCTGCCCTGGATGCAGCCGCTCACCGGCTGGTTCGGCCACGCCGCGCCCTTCGCGTTCACACCCGATTACCACAGCGCGCCGGGAAT
>CAIOUR010000017.1 GCA_903861575.1 uncultured beta proteobacterium
CACCGCCTGGGACCCTGTGCAAGAGGAGTTTGGCGGACTTGTGATGATTTACGGAACGATTGCCACTTCGCTGATCGCACTGCTGATCGCTGTGCCGGTAAGTTTTGGCATTGCCGTGTTTCTAACGGAGTTGTCGCCCGCCTGGCTGCGTAGGCCATTGGGCACAGCGATCGAATTATTGGCGGCTATTCCGTCAATTGTTTACGGGATGTGGGGCTTGCTGATTTTCGGCCCTGTACTGGCGACTTACGTGCAAGAGCCCTTGCAAGCCATGCTCAGCGGCGTCCCCCTATTGGGTTCACTTGTGTCGGGTCCGCCCGTGGGCATTGGTATCTTGTCGGCTGGCATTATTTTGGCCATCATGATAATTCCGTTCATTTCAGCCGTAATGCGTGACGTGTTTGAGGTAACTCCGCCGCTGCTGAAAGAATCTGCTTACGGGCTCGGTGCTACGACGTGGGAGGTTGTCTCCAAAGTCGTTTTGCCCTTCACAAAGGCGGGTGTGGTCGGCGGCATCATGTTAGGACTTGGACGCGCGATTGGCGAGACCATGGCTGTGACTTTCGTCATCGGTAACTTCAACCAGCTTGATTCGCTGAGCCTCTTCCAAGCTGCCAACAGCATTACCTCTGCGCTGGCGAACGAGTTTGCCGAAGCCGGGCAGGGTCTTCATCAGGCAGCCCTGATGTACCTAGGGCTGGTGCTGTTTTTCATTACTTTTGTCATTTTGTCGCTGTCCAAGTTGTTGCTTGCGCAGCTGCGTAAAGGCGAGGGATCCAAATCATGAGTACCACAACCACCAGCGCCGCGACTGTGCACAAGCGGGCTGAAAAATTTGCCCAGCGTAAATTTGTCAACCAAATCGCAAGTGCTCTGGCATTGGCGGCTATGGCATTCGGTTTGTTCTGGCTCTTTTGGATTTTGTTGCAGACCTTGGTGCTGGGTATTGAGGGTTTGTCTTGGGGTGCTTTGAGTCAGATGACACCGGGACCGAACGAAGAGGGCGGTCTACTTAACGCGATTTACGGCTCTGCATTGATGGTGGTGCTGGCCACGTTCATTGGCACCCCGATCGGGGTGCTCGCGGGCATTTATTTGGCGGAGTTTCACACCACCGGGTGGTTAGCCAACGTGACGCGATTTGTTAACGACATCTTGCTCTCGGCTCCTTCCATCGTCATCGGCCTGTTTGTGTACTCGGTTGCTGTCAATCCATTCCACACGTTTTCTGCCTTCGCCGGCGTGCTGGCGCTGGCGTTGATCGTAATTCCCGTAGTGATCCGTACAACCGAGAACATGCTCCAGCTGGTGCCGCCCGGATTGCGTGAAGCTGCATACGCGCTTGGAGCTCCCAAATGGAAAGTGATACTCAGTATCACGCTGAAGGCGGCCCGTGCCGGTGTGATCACTGGCGTACTTTTGGCTGTTGCACGGATTGCGGGTGAAACAGCTCCGCTTTTATTTACCGCCCTGAGTAATCAGTTCTGGACGTCTAGCTTGGGGCAGCCGATGGCCAGCCTCCCGGTCACCATTTTCAAATTCGCCATGAGCCCTTATGAAAATTGGCAAAAGCTCGCATGGGCCGGGGTGTTTTTGATCACCTTGGCGGTATTGGTTTTGAACATCGCCGCGCGGGTGCTAACCCGCAGCAAGTCTTAAGTACGCCAACCGGCACACCTATTCGCCCACCCACCTTTATATTGTTGCCCATGTTACCTACCAACAGCCCAACGACAGCCACCAAAATTGCGGTTCAAAATTTGAACTTCTACTATGGCAAGTTCCATGCTTTGAAGAACATTAATCTTGCAATACCCGAAGGGCGGGTAACTGCTTTCATTGGTCCCTCGGGATGTGGCAAGTCCACCCTTTTGCGGGTTTTCAACCGTATGTTTGCTTTGTATCCGGAGCAGCGCGCCGAAGGTGAGGTCCTGCTGGATGGCGAAAATATCCTGACCAGCAAAGAAGATGTGGCGCTATTGCGTGCCAAGGTCGGCATGGTGTTCCAAAAACCCACGCCATTCCCTATGTCCATTTTCGACAACGTGGCGTTTGGTGTGAAGTTATTTGAAGACCTGAGCTCTTCGGACATGGAGGAGCGTGTCGAATGGGCCTTGCGCAAGTCCGCGCTGTGGACTGAGGTCAAGGACAAGCTGCATCAAAGCGGATCCAGTCTTTCCGGCGGGCAGCAGCAGCGCCTGTGCATCGCACGCGGCATCGCTATCAAGCCCGAGGTCTTGTTGCTGGACGAACCTTGCTCGGCTCTGGACCCGATCTCCACTGGCAAGGTGGAAGAATTGATTGTCGAATTGAAAAACGATTACACCGTTGTCATTGTGACCCACAATATGCAGCAGGCAGCGCGCTGCAGCGATTTCACCGCCTACATGTATCTGGGCGATTTGATTGAATTTGGTGCCACTGAACAAATGTTTTTCAAGCCCCAGCGCAAAGAGACCGAAGACTACATCACAGGACGTTTTGGTTGATTAGCACAACCGATTTGACGCTCAATGAACCGCCCATTAGGAACCAATATGCCAGATAAGCACTTATCCACCCAGTTTGACAGCGAGCTCACCGCTGTTTCCGCCGAGGTTATGGAACTCGGTGGCCTTGTGGAGGCGCAAATTTTGCACGCCATCATGGCGTTGTCCGAATTTGATGTGGAGATCGCTCAGCGCGTGATGCACAACGAAGCGCGTGTCAACGAGATGGAGGTTGAGATTGACCGCGACATCTCCAGCATCATTGGACGTCGCCAGCCTACCGCCCGCGATTTGCGCTTGCTGATTGCCATCGCTAAGACAACGGCTAACCTAGAGCGTGCGGGCGATGAGGCCGAGAAGATAGCGCGTATGGTGATATCTATCATCAGTGACGGCGCTCCACGTTCCCTGCCTTCGCTGGAGCTGCGCGTCGCCGCAGACCTGGCATCTGGCTTGTTGCGCAAAGCTCTAGATGCATTTGCCCGGCTTGATGTGGATGTCGCTTTGAGTATCTTGAAAGAAGATGATTTGATCGATAAAGAGTTTGACGGTTTTGTGCGCAAACTCGTGACTTACATGATGGAAGACCCGCGCAAAATTTCTGCAAGCTTGGATTTGCTTTTCTTAGCCAAGGCCTTGGAGCGTATCGGCGATCACGCCAAAAACATTGCCGAGTTCATCATTTATGTGGTTAAAGGCGCCGATGTGCGACACACGCCTATTGCCACGATCGAATCGGTCATCAAATGAGAACGATGCCCGCAGTTTTGGTGGTCGAGGATGAACCGGCCATCGCCGAGTTGATCGCCGTCAATTTGCGGCATAACGGATTCCGTCCTACCTGGGCCATGGATAGCGCCTCCGCACAGCGGGAAATTGACGCATCCGTTCCAGATTTGATCTTATTGGATTGGATGCTACCTGGCGAAAGCGGACTGTCTCTGGCCAAGCGATGGCGATCAGAGTCCCGAACGAAGGACATTCCCTTGATCATGCTCACGGCGCGCGGGGACGAGATGGACCGGGTAGCCGGGTTGGATGCTGGCGCGGATGACTACATGGCCAAGCCCTTTTCCACCAAAGAGTTGTTGGCCAGAGTGCGCGCTGTGTTGCGTCGCCGGGGGCCTGACTTATCAAAGGAAAAATTTACGGTAGCCGGTTTGAGTTTGGACGCGGACACCCACCGTGTCAGTTACTTGGGCGAACCCTTGAAGCTCGGACCTACAGAATTCAAACTGCTGCAGTATTTCCTGGGACACGCTGAACGCGTTCACAGCCGTGGCCAGCTGCTTGACAAAGTCTGGGGAGACCATGTCTACATCGAGGAGCGCACGGTAGACGTGCATGTCAAGCGCCTGCGCGAGGCTTTGGGTGCAGCTGGAACCATGGTGGAAACAGTCCGTGGTGCTGGATACCGTCTCACGGCGAAGCCGGCTGTGGAGCCAGTGGCGACCGCCAGAGCCGGGGTCTGAGCTCTGTCTGGCAGTTCCATTTTCCGCCGACTACTCGTCAGACTCGCCTGGCAGGCTGTCCTTGCCAGCGCTGCGGCGGCCCTTTTGTCGTATCTCTCACAGCGAATAGCGAGCTGGCCCACGGCTTGGCTTGCTTCGCTTTGCCTGATTATGTTGGCGAGTCAGGCGCTTGACGCCCAGCAGATTGGGCGTCTTTTAGAGTGGCTAAGGAACACGGACGCGCCACTACCCCGTCGCTTATCTCGGCAATGGATGGAGTTGGCCAGCTATGTGATCCGCCAGAGACGGAGGCACAAGGACCGACTTGCATACAGTGACAAGCGCCTTGAAGACTTCCTTGCCGCCATGCAGGCCTCACCAAACGGCGTTGTTTTGATGGATGCTGATGATCGGATTGAATGGTTCAACCAAACGGCTGCGCAACATTTCGGTTTGGACGCGCGGCGCGACGCACAGCAGCATTTCACGAACCTCGTGCGTGATCCCGTCATAGCTGCTTATTTTTCTGCGCGCGATTTTCAGCACAGTGTTTTGATAGCTGGAAGGTCTTCTGCGCGTTCTTCGGCACAACGCATTTCGGTTCAATTGCACGTGTACGGCGAAAGTCGCAGCCTGTTGCTGTCGAGCGATGTGACGGCCATTGAGCAGGCGGAGGCCATGCGCCGTGACTTTGTGGCTAATGTTTCGCATGAAATCCGCACGCCGCTGACGGTTTTGGGCGGTTTTGTGGAGACCTTGCAGACCTTGCAACTCAACGACGCGGAGCGGGTTCGCTATCTTGATCTGATGGCGCAACAGGCGTCACGCATGCAATCGCTGGTGGATGACTTATTGACACTTTCTAAACTAGAGGGCAGCCCGTTGCCCTCCGAAGATGGATGGATTCATGTCGGGTCACTGATGCGCCAGTGTGCGGACGAAGGACGCGTCCTGTCCAATCTGGTGTGGGGTAGTGCCCAGGAGATCCACGTGGATTTTGATGCTGAGGATCAAATCGCTGGATCAGAGTCAGAGTTACACAGCGCCTTGTTCAATTTGGTTGGTAATGCGGTTCGGTATACCCCGGCGGACAAATCAATTTCTGTGTCATGGCGATGCGAGGCGAATGGGCAAGGGGTCGTGACGGTGACCGACCAGGGCATCGGCATCGCGCCAGACCACATTCCCCGCTTGACTGAGCGCTTTTATCGGGTGGATCGAAGCCGATCGCGAGAAACTGGGGGAACCGGTTTGGGATTGGCCATCGTCAAGCACGTACTGCAGCGCCATGACGCAGAGCTGAAAATTGAAAGTACCTTCGGATCGGGCTCGTCGTTTCAGATGGTGTTTCCGGCGCACCGCGTACGGGTGCAAGTAAACCCATCAGCGACGCTGGTAGATCAGAACTGAATCGCGGTAAACCACAAAATGGCTGATGGCCGCAGTCAGCCTCCATTGCGTCAAATCGACTAGCGTTTCGATCTTGTTGTCTTCGCCCGCCGCTTGAACCAATAACCAAGGGCAGTTCTCTAGCCCCCACGGGCTGGCAATCGGAACGTGACCGTACCAGCGCAACGCGGCAATTTCGTGTCGATCCAGCCCTGATATGTGGGCGCATTGGCCTTCCGGGATACTGCGCCGCACTTGCAACGCAAGAACGCGGTAGCTTTGTGCAAAGTCGAGCAGCGGCATCCACAACGTGGCCAGCAGAAGCCAGCACAGCGTGGCGCCACCCGCCGGTAAAACCAGCGTCTTCCAAATGGCGGTGCGGTGTCTTCCGCTGCGCCAGCGCACCAGTGCAGCCCATGCGCCGCTCACCGCGAGGGCCAGCACCAACTCCCACCAGACGACGCGTGGAACGTATTCCGGTACCAGGCGCGCGACGTTGGCTGCTGGTGCGGCTGGAATGCCGGTATGCATCGCAACCCAAACGACCCAAATGATGATGCCGCACACCGAGAAAAACAGCACGGCAAACCAATCCATCAACGCCGCCACCTGTCGATTCATGGTGACTAGCGAAAATGCGGCCAGCGCAGCAAGGGGCGGTAAAGCCAGCAATAAAGTGGTGTCTGCGTTATCAAAGCGCAGGCTTGCCAGGCTCATTGTCACCACGCAGAAAAAGGGCCAGGCGAGATGGCGATTGCTGCTCCAATTCCGCAGTTGACGGCGCCAGCCCCAAAGCGCCCAAGCACTGATCGGCCATGCAGGCCACATGAACCAGACCAGCATTTGCGCGTAGCCGCTCCATTGAACGTTCGCCAAAGAAAACGGATAACCGGGCGATTGCCACAATCCACAGGCGTGCGCAGCGAAGCCCGAAGCGACCGTGCAAGCAAGAATAAGCAAAAGGCCTTGGTCTTGCCGTGAGGCTTCCTCTGAATGTGTTGCGAGGGTTTGCCGCCATTCCAGTACAGCGCCTCCGCAACCCAGAATGATGGCCAACTCAGGTGCTCCACACAGGGTTAGGCCCGTTACGCCGACGATTACGGCACAGGTGCCCTGCGCCCGCCGATAGGGACGTATGCAATAGCCAAGAAATAGCACCGCGGAAAGGGCCAATTGCGCAACGGCTGGGGTGGCCTCGTGTCCGAGTTTGGCGAGTCCCAGGCAGGCGACCAAGGCGAGCAGTCCGCCGTCCGCAAGCGCCCGAGCGTAGTCTTTGGGTTTGGCTTCACCTCCAAAGGCGAAGCGCACCGGCTGGGCCGCTTTGGCCTGTGCCAGGTAGTAGGTGCTATACCAAGTGCACGCTAGGGCCAGTACCAGCAGCGCCATGAAAGGTAGCCGCACTGCAATATCCGGCGCGACCGCAGGGGCCAGTAGCTTCAAGCTCGCCGCACCCAGCCAATACGGCAAGAGCCCCGGGTGTTCGGTTGCCATGCCCGCCAAAGTCGGGTGCAGCCAGGTGCTGTGGCCGTGGGCAATTTCGCCCATCTGGGCGACGGCGACAACATCGTCATTGCGCCACGCATCCCGCCCGACAAAGCCGGCCAACACGTAAACCGTGCAGACCAGCAAGAGCACGGAGCGGGCAAGCCTGCGCACAGCGTCCTGTGAAACAAGTGCCGGACTGGTGGGGCTCATGGTCGATAGCGCGCGGGTGTATCAAAAGAAAAAAAGGCAACACCGGGACCCGGGTTGCCTTTTATCGCGAGGCGCTTGTCATCCCTTACAGATGGGCGCACGCCGCTGTCGCTGCGTTTACTTGACGGCCGTCTTTCCAAAACGGTTGCGGAAGCGCTCCACACGACCGCCCATGTTGTCTACCGACTTCTGGGTTCCTGTGTAGAACGGGTGCGACTCGCTGGATGTATCCAACTTGTACAAGGGCAACTCGCGCCCGTCGTCCATTTTGATCATCTCTTTGGTGTTGGCGCAGGACCGGGTCACGAACTTGAAGTTGTTGGACAGGTCGAGGAAACAGACCTCGCGGTAGTTGGGGTGAATGCCGTCTTTCATCATTTGCTCCATCGCTTGCGTTAGCCGCATCGGGCCCTCGGGCAGAACCTGCCCAATCCAAAGTCCGTTGTACTTGACGCGAAAAATCCGAGATTATAGGTGTTGGGGTCGCAGGGCTGGCTGCCCGGTTCAGCCGCCGCGTCGCATCATGTCAAAAAATTCGCTGTTGGTCTTGGTGGCGCGCATTTGTTTGAGCACCATTTCCATGGACTCCACCTCGTCCATGCTGTACAAGAACTGCCGCAGGATGCGGGTTTTTTGCAATATTTCGGGCTGTAGCAAGAGTTCTTCGCGACGGGTTCCGCTGCGGTTGAGCTGGATGGACGGGAAAACGCGCTTTTCATACAGGCGGCGGTCCAAATGGATTTCCGAGTTACCGGTGCCCTTGAATTCTTCAAAGATCACCTCGTCCATGCGGCTGCCGGTATCGATCAGGGCGGTTGCGATGATGGTCAGCGATCCGCCTTCTTCCACATTGCGTGCTGCGCCCAGAAAACGCTTGGGCCGTTGCAGCGCATTGGCATCGACGCCGCCGGTTAGCACCTTACCGCTGGATGGAACCACATTGTTGTAAGCCCGCGCCAGACGGGTAATCGAGTCCAACAAGATCACCACATCTTTCTTCAGCTCGACCAGTCGCTTCGCGCGCTCGATCACCATTTCAGCGACGTGCACGTGGCGCGCAGCGGGCTCGTCGAACGTCGAGGCGATCACTTCGCCTTTGACGGTGCGCTGCATCTCGGTGACCTCTTCCGGGCGCTCATCGACCAGCAACACCATCATGTGGATGTCGGGGTAGTTGGCCGAAATCGCATGTGCGATGTGCTGCATCATCACGGTTTTGCCGCTTTTGGGCGGCGCCACCAACAGGGCGCGCTGGCCTTTGCCAATCGGCGCAATGATGTCAATCACGCGCCCGGTGATGTTTTCCTCCGACTTGCTGTCGCGCTCCAGACGCATCTGTTCTTTGGGAAACAGGGGCGTCAGGTTTTCAAACATCACCTTGTGCTTATTGCCCTCGGGTGAGCCGCCGTTGACTTTGTCCAGTTTGTTCAGTGCGAAGTAGCGCTCACCGTCCTTGGGGGTGCGGACCTCGCCTTCAATCATGTCCCCGGTGTGCAGGTTGAAGCGGCGCACCTGGCTGGGGCTGATGTAGATGTCGTCAGTGCTGGCGGTGTAGCTGGTGTCGGGGCTGCGCAAAAAACCGAAGCCATCGGGAAGAATTTCCAAGACGCCGTCGGCAATGATTTGTTCGCCGGTGCGGGCGCGCTTTTTGATGATGGCGAACATCAACTCCTGCTTGCGCATGCGGCCGGTGTTTTCAATTTCCAGCGCTTCGGCTTGGAGCAGCACTTCGGATACGTGGAGCGCCTTGAGTTCGTTCAGATGCATGAGAGTTTTCCCGCGTTGGGGGTTGCCGACAAATCGGAGTTGAGAAAAGTGGGGGATTGGTGGGGCGCTAACAAACGTGTTGTTGCGCAAACCGCTTGGACATCGCCAAAACAGGCCTTGTGGGCTGATCGCTCTGAATTATGACAGTAATTTGCGGCTTGCCCTGGCAAACCCGGCGGCCCCGCGTCGAGGCCAGATCGGCGGCGCTGACCAACGCCATCGGCGGTAATCAAGGCAAAACCAAATGGTGCCCGAATTTATGGGCTAAAAACTGCTCGCCTCTTTCCAGCATTTCGTAACGGAAAGCCTCGGCAACCGGGGATAGCACCTTGGACAGCGTGTGGACCAGGTTCCACACGCGAAAGACCGGCGTTGCCTGCACGTCCAGGATCGCAATCTGTCCGTGATCCAGTTCCGATCCGATGGTGTGTAGCGACACGAACCCCAGACCCAGCCCGGCCATGACCGCCTGCTTGAGTGTCTCGTTGCTGTTGACCTGCATTTGCAGGCGCGGCTGCACCCGCTGGTCGGTAAAAAACTTGTGCATGGCGACGCGGGTGCCTGAGCCTTGCTCCCGCACGATGAACTCGTAGGGTCGCAGGTCATCTGCCGTCAGTTTGTCGCGTCCCGCCAAAGGGTGGTCGCACGCTGCGACAAACACCAGCGGATGCGCTGCAAAAGGCTCGGCGCGGGTTTGCAACTCGCTGGGCGGTTGCCCCATCACGGCAATATCGACTTCGTTGTTTTGCAGCATCTTGATCAGCTGCTCGCGGTTGCCCGTGCAAACGCGGATGTCGACGCCCGCGTGTCGTGCTCTGAAATCCGACAACATGCGCATCATGAAGTACTTGGCGGTGCTCACCATGCCCACGGTGAGCAAGCCGATTTCAGCGCGCTGCAGGCGGGCGCTGGCGTCCTCCGCGTCTTTGAGCAAAGCCAGAATCTTGCGGGCGTAAACCACCATGTATTCGCCGGTGGTGGTCAGACTGACTTTCTTGCCACTGCGGTCGAACAAGGGCATGCCGATCTGCGATTCCAGTTCTTTGATTTGCATGGTCACCGCGGGCGGTGTCAGATGCAAATTTTCCGCAGCGCGCACAAAACTCAACTGGCGGGCCACCTCATTGAAGACGCGCAATTGCCGGAAGGTGGCATTTTTCATGGCGGCGACCTTTGCTGCGTTATGTCGTTAAGTAAAAGCTGAACTGACCGGTAAAGAAATAAGAATTTACCTTATTTCGTCGCGTCTCTACATTCGCCCATCCCTATTCCACATCAGGAGCACATCGATGAGCGACAGCAGCCAAGGCGGCCAGATTACCGATGCCAAAAAGCGTTACAGCGCCGGCGTATTGAAATACAAGCAAATGGGCTACTGGGTGCCAGACTACCAGCCCAAGGAAACCGACACGATCTGCCTGTTCCGCATCACGCCGCAAGACGGCGTGGACCCGGAAGAGGCCGCTGCCGCCGTGGCCGGCGAATCGTCCACTGCGACATGGACGGTGGTATGGACCGACCGCCTGACCGCCTGCGACAGCTACCGCGCCAAGGCCTACCAAGTCATCCCGGTTCCGAACAACCCCGGCCAGTATTTCGCCTACGTGGCCTACGACCTGATTCTGTTCGAAGAAGGCTCGATTGCCAATATGACCGCCAGCCTGATCGGCAACGTTTTCTCCTTCAAGCCGCTCAAAGCCGCACGCCTGGAAGACATTCGCATCCCGGTGGCGTATGTCAAGACCTTCAAAGGCCCGCCCACCGGTTTGGTGGTCGAGCGCGAGCGTCTGGACAAGTTTGGCCGCCCCTTGCTCGGCGCGACCACCAAGCCCAAGTTGGGTTTGTCCGCGCGCAATTACGGCCGCGTGATTTATGAAGGTCTCAAAGGCGGGCTGGACTTCATGAAGGACGACGAGAACATCAATTCCCAGCCCTTTATGCATTGGCGTGATCGCTTTTTGTATGTGATGGACGCGGTCAACAAAGCGCAGGCGGTTACCGGCGAAGTCAAAGGCAGCTACCTGAACATCACCGCCGGCACCATGGAAGCCATGTACGAGCGTGCCGAACTGGCCAAGGAACTGGGCAGCGTCGTCGTAATGGTGGACTTGGTGATCGGCTGGACCGCGATCCAGTCCATGGCCGAATGGTGCCGCCGCAACGACATGATCATGCACATGCACCGTGCGGGCCACGGCACCTACACCCGCCAGAAAAACCATGGCGTGAGCTTCCGCGTGATTGCCAAATGGCTGCGTCTGGCCGGTTGCGACCATTTGCACACCGGTACCGCCGTGGGCAAGCTCGAAGGCGACCCGCTCACCGTGCAGGGCTACTACAACGTCTGCCGCGACAGCTACACCAAGACCGATTTGCCGCGCGGCCTGTTCTTCGACATGGATTGGGCCGACACCAAAAAGGTCATGCCGGTGGCCTCCGGCGGCATCCACGCCGGGCAGATGCACCAACTGCTGGACTTGTTTGGTGACGACGTCATCCTGCAATTCGGCGGCGGCACCATCGGCCATCCGCAGGGCATTCAAGCCGGTGCAGTGGCGAACCGCGTGGCGCTGGAGGCCATGGTCAAGGCCCGCAACGAAGGCGTGGACATCAAAAACGAAGGGCCCACGGTTTTACAAAAAGCTGCGCAAAGCTGCGGCCCGCTCAAAGCCGCACTCGAAACCTGGGGCGACATCAGCTTCAACTACCAGTCCACCGACAGCAGCGACTACGTCGCCACGCCCTCGGCAGCCAACTGATCAGCCCAATTTGACACGGAGTAAATCACCATGATGACCAACCCCACCGGCCGTTTGACCCAGGGCCAATTCAGTTTTCTGCCCCCTTTGACAGACGCCGAAATCACCTTGCAAATTGAATACGGTCTGAAAAAAGGCTACGCCTGGAGCGTGGAATACACCGATGACCCGCACCCGCGCAACACCTTTTGGGATATGTACGGTATGCCGATGTTTGACCTCACCGACGCCGCGGGCGTGATGATGGAAATGCAGGCCTGCCGCAAGGCCTTCCCGCAGTACTACATCCGCTTGATGGCCTTTGACTCCACCCGTGGCGTCGAGTCGGTCGCCATGAGTTTCATCGTCAACCGCCCGGACGACGAGGCCGGCTTCATGCTCCTGCGCCAGGAGGTCAACGGCCGCAGCATGCGCTACACCACGCGCGGCTACGGAACCGAAAAGCCCGAAACCAAGCGCTACTGAGCACGCAGGACGTCGGGCACAGCCATGAGCAACTACTCCATCCCCGGCGTGCGCGCCGAGACGCCTGCGCCGGCGGCGCTCGCGCAAGACGCCACCGGTCCGAAGCTTGCGCCCCTGTCCCACGCGCGCAGCGTGGGCGAGGTTCTGGCGCAGTCGCAGGTGGAGGAGGTCATCGCTGAGTTGGACCGTGACTTGGTGGGGCTGGCGCCCGTGAAGGCCCGCATCCGCGATATCGCGGCGCTGCTGGTCATTGACAAACTTCGCACCAACCTCGGTCTGGTCAGCGAAGCCCCGAGCTTGCACATGAACTTTGTCGGCAACCCCGGCACCGGCAAGACGACGGTGGCTATGCGCATGGCGCAAATCCTGCACCGCCTGGGCTATGTCCGCAAAGGCCATCTGGTCGCCGTGACGCGAGACGATCTGGTGGGCCAGTACATCGGCCACACCGCGCCCAAAACCCGGGAGGTGCTGAAAAAAGCCATGGGTGGCGTGCTGTTCATCGACGAAGCCTATTACCTGTATCGTCCGGAAAACGAGCGTGACTACGGGCAGGAGGCCATCGAAATACTGCTGCAGGTCATGGAAAACCAGCGCGATGACCTGGTGGTGATTCTGGCGGGTTACAAAGACCGGATGGATACCTTTTTTCAGTCCAACCCCGGCATGAGTTCCCGCATCGCGCACCACCTGGACTTCCCGGATTATTCGGTGGATGAGCTGCTGCAAATCTCACAAAAAATGCTGGCTCAGCAAAACTATGTGTTTGCGCCGGGTGCGGACGCGGTGTTCCAGCGCTACCTGGGCTTGCGGGTGCAGCAACCGCATTTTGCCAACGCCCGCAGCGTGCGCAATGCGCTGGACCGCGCGCGTCTGCGCCAGGCCAGTCGCTTGTTTGCCGACCGCGACCGGCAACTCAGCGCCGATGATTTACGGACCCTGGCTGCATCGGACATCGCTGCCAGCCGGGTCTTTCAGCAAGCGGGCGCCGACTCGTAGACATAAAACCGTTGGATATAACTCGATGCTTAAAGCGCTGATATTTGATGTGGACGGCACGCTTGCCGACACCGAGATGGCCCACCTGGCCGCCTTCAACCATGCTTTTCGCGAATGCGCGCTAGACTGGCATTGGAGTGTGGAGGTCTACACCCAGTTGCTGGCCATTTCCGGCGGGCGTGAGCGCCTGAAGCACTTCTGGAAGACGAGCAACCCGGCCACCCGTGCCATCGATGGTGGCGCGATTGAAGACCTGATTGAGCGGCTGCATCTGGTCAAGACCGCCGCCTACGAAAAGGCCGTGCAAGACGGGCAGGTTTCCATGCGCCCGGGTGTGCTCGACCTCATCCATGCGGCCGCGCAAGATGGCCTGAAGCTTGCGATTGCCACGACCACGTCACCGGTCAACATCAGCGCGTTGCTGCGCCGGGCCATCGGTGAAGACTGGCGCAAATTATTTGCAGTTGTGGAAGACGCGTCCACCGCCCACCTCAAAAAGCCCCATCCCATGGTCTACCTGCAAACCTTGCAGCGCCTGCGTCTGCCGGCCGAAGATTGCATCGCCTTTGAAGACTCGCAAAACGGTTTGATTTCCGCCCGTGCGGCCGGGTTGACCACGGTTATCACCCGCAACAGCTTTACGATGGACCATGATTTCCAGGGTGCGCGGGCGGTCCTGGACAGTCTTGCCACCACGGACCTCGCAGCCGTTCGCGCCCTGCACCAAAAGCGCTAAACAAGGAAAGGTACTACCACGATGCCAACCAAAAACCGCAGCACGCTAACGCAGTTTCTCATCGAGGAGCGGCGTAAGCACCCGGATGCCAGCGGTGATCTCAACGCCTTGATACTGAATGTGGCGATGGCCTGTAAAGCCATCGCCAAGGCGGTGGCGTTTGGTGACTTGGGCGATGTCCTGGGCGACCATGTGGCGGGCGGCGGTCCCGGTCAGCAGACCAGTGTCAACGTGCAGGGCGAGACCCAGAAGAAGTTGGATGTGCTGAGCAATGAGTTGTTCATGCGCATGAATGAATGGTCTGGCCACTTGGCCGGTATGGCGTCCGAAGAGATGGAACTGCCCATCGATATTCCGACGCACTTTCCCCGGGGTAAATACCTCCTGGTGTTTGACCCGCTGGATGGTTCATCGAACATTGACGTGAACGTTACTGTCGGCAGCATCTTTGGTGTTTTGCGTCGCCCCGGTGCCGCTGACGCTGTTGAAGGCCCACCTGCTGTAGACGATTTCCTGCAACCTGGCAGTGCGCAGGTGGCAGCCGGTTATGCCTTATACGGGCCGACGACCATGCTCGTCTTATCGGTGGGAACCGGTGTTTTTGGTTTCACCTTGGATCCGACGCTGGGCGAATTCATGCTCACGCACCCGAACATCCGGGTGCCCGAGCAGACGCAGGAATTCGCCATCAACGCCTCCAACAGCCGCTTCTGGGAAGCGCCGGTGCGCCGTTATGTAGACGAATGCCTGGCCGGGAAAATCGGGCCACGCGGCAAAGATTTCAACATGCGCTGGATTGCCAGCATGGTGGCAGAAGCGCACCGCATCATGATGCGTGGCGGTGTTTTCATGTACCCACGCGACACCAAAGACCCGACCAAGGCCGGACGCTTGCGCCTGATGTACGAAGCCAATCCGATTGGCTTTTTGATCGAACAAGCCGGTGGACGTGCGAGTACGGGCGAGTTCCCGATGCTGGACATTCAGCCCCGCGAATTGCACCAACGCATCGGCTTGGTGTTCGGCTCTAAAGCCGAAGTGGAGCGCATCGAGGACTACCACCGCAACCCGGCCGCTGTCAAAGATAACAGCCCCCTGTTTGCGACGCGCAGTCTTTTCCTTCGCGATGCACCCTAGCCGCAGCCCACGCACATCCATTTCAGGAGCCTGATTCCATGTCCGAACGCCACCCCATCATCGCTATTACCGGATCGTCCGGTGCGGGTACCACCACGGTGTCCCGCACGTTTGAAAATATTTTTCGCCGCGAGGGTGTTAAGTCCGCCATCGTGGAGGGTGACAGTTTCCACCGCTACGACCGGCAGGAGATGAAGCAGCGTATGGCCCAGGCGGAGAAGGAGGGCAACAACCATTTCAGCCACTTTGGTTCGGAAAATAACCTCTTTGGCGAAATTGAAAAATTATTTAAAACCTATGCCCAAAACGGTACAGGCCGCGCACGCAAATACCTGCACAACGCCGAAGAAGCGGAGCCATTTAACCAAGAGCCCGGAACATTCACGCCGTGGGAAGATTTGCCTGCCGGTACCGACATCCTGTTTTACGAGGGCTTACATGGCGCCGTGGTGACGCCTGAGCACAACATCGCGCAGTATCCCGATCTGCGCGTGGGTGTGGTGCCGGTCATCAACCTAGAGTGGATCCAAAAACTCTGGCGCGACCAGCATAAGCGCGGCTACAGCACCGAGGCAGTGACCGACACCATCCTGCGGCGCATGCCCGACTATGTGCACTACATCGTTCCGCAGTTTGCCCATACGCATGTGAACTTCCAGCGCGTGCCCATGGTAGACACCTCCAATCCCTTCATCGCGCGCGATATTCCGTCGGCTGATGAGAGCATGGTGGTGATCCGCTTTGCCAACCCCAAGGGCATTGACTTCCAGTACCTGCTCAGCATGATCCACGACTCGTGGATGAGCCGCGCTAACACCATCGTCGTGCCCGGTGGCAAGATGGAAATCGCCATGCAATTGATCTTCACGCCTTTTGTCTGGCGCATGATGGAGCGGCGCAAGCGCGCCCTTGGAGGTTGAGCATGGCAGCACCCGCGCAGACAGTGCGCCTGGTGATGTGCGATCTGGACGGCACCTTGATCGACACCGCTCCGGAGATCGCGGATGCGGTCAACGACACCCTGGCCCAATGCGCCCTGCCACCGGTGACGTCGCAGCAGGTGCGGGACTGGATAGGCCACGGCACGCGCACCCTCTTGACCGAGGCCTTAGCCAGCACGCAGGGGCGCACCGTTCAGGCGATCCAGGCAGACCCGGATCTGCCGCGCATCGCCGGCATTTTTGATGGCCACTACCAGCAGCGTTGCGGAACCCGCAGCCAGCCTTATCCCCATGTGGTCGAGGTGCTGGACCGCTTGCGCGCACACGGCGTGCATCTGGCGGTGATCACCAACAAAGAAGGGCGTTACACCGACACGGTGTTACGCGCCCACCGACTGCAGGCGCACTTTGGTTTGGTTATCAGCGGCGACACATTGGCCACCAAAAAGCCCGATCCTGCGGGTATTGCGCATTGCCTGTCGCACTTTGGCGTGCCCGCCGATCAAAGCCTTTTTGTCGGCGATTCGTCGATTGACGCGGCCACCGCGCGCAACGCCGGTGTGGCTGTTTGGTTGCTGCCTTACGGCTACAACATGGGTCAGCCGATTGCCGCTTGTCAGACTGACCGGGTGATTGAGGACATGCGCGCTGTGCTGACCCTGCTTTAGCGCGGCGTGGCCGGCAGCTCGCTCGTGCCTTGCCTTGCCTTGCGGCTTAAACTCAGCCGCAGTTCAACCGCCCGTCGCCGGATCCTGCCATGCGCCCCTTTATCGATTCAGTCCGCAGCTACCTCCTTGGGCTGCAGTCCCGCCTGACCACCGCCATTGCCGACAAGGATGGCGGCACGTTTGTGGTGGACCCGTGGTCCAAAGGCGAGGGCGAAAAACTGCAAGGTGATGGCGTCACACAGATCCTGGAAGGTGGTCCGGTGTTTGAGCGCGCGGGCTGCGGTTTTTCGCACGTGCGGGGCGCGCAGCTGCCGCCATCGGCCACGCAGCACCGCCCCGAATTGGTCGGCGCGCCTTTTGAGGCGCTGGGCGTGTCCCTGGTGTTCCATCCGCGCAACCCGTATGCACCCACGGTGCACATGAACGTGCGCATGATCGCTGCGCAGCCGGCCCAAGGCGATGTGGTCGCCTGGTTTGGCGGCGGCATGGATTTGACGCCGTACTACGGCTTTGATGAAGACGCAGTCCATTTCCACCAAACCTGCCATGACGCGCTGGCACCCTATGGCGCCGAGTTCTATCCGCGTTTCAAGACCTGGTGCGACAGCTACTTTTGCAATAAGCACCGTAATGAACAGCGCGGCGTGGGCGGCATCTTTTTTGATGACTTTGCCGAAATCGGCATCGAGCGCAGTTTCAAGATGCTGCAAAGCGTGGGCGATTCTTTGCTCACGGCCTATATGCCCATCGTGGAGCGCCGCCACACCATGCCCTACGGCGAGCAGGAACGCGCGCACCAGCTGTACCGGCGTGGGCGTTATGTGGAGTTCAACCTGGTCTGGGACCGTGGCACCCACTTCGGGCTGCAGTCGGGCGGCCGCACGGAATCGATTCTCTTGTCCATGCCGCCCTTGGTGTCGTGGTCGTACCGCCACGAAGCCGCGCCGGGCACGCCCGAGCGCAAGCTGACCGACTACTTTTTAGTTCCGCGCGACTGGCTGGCGCAGCGCGCGTGAGTGGCTGTGCACCGCGTCGATCAGGGCGCTGACATGCTCGGGGTCGGTGTGCTGGCTGATGCCGTGGCCGAGGTTGAAGATGTGGGTCGGGCCGGTGGTGGACGCATCGGTGTGCGGTGTGCCAAAGGCGTCGAGCACTTTGCGGGCTTCGCTGGCCACCGCGGCCGGCGTGCCGAACAGCGCATTCGGGTCTAAATTTCCCTGTAGCGCCTTACCCGGGCCGCCCACCGCGCCGCCCACTTGGGCGCGGGCTTTGGCCAGGTTCACCGTCCAGTCCACGCCCAGCACCTCGCAGTCCAGAGCCGCCATATCGTCCAGCCACAAACCGCCGCCTTTGGTGAACACCAGGCGCGGCACCGGCGTGCCGTCGGCGCCCGTGCGCTTGAGCTGGCGCAGCACACGCGCCGTATAGGCCAGGCTGAAGGTCTGGAATGCGCCGTCGGCGAGCACCCCGCCCCAGCTGTCAAACACCATCACCGCCTGCGCGCCGGCGTCGATCTGGCAGTTCAGGTAGGCGGCCACGGAATCGGCGTTGACCGCCAGAATCTGGTGCATCAGGTCGGGGCGGCTGTACATCAGGGTTTTGACGTGGCGGTAGTCGTCGGAGCCGGCGCCTTCGACCATGTAGCAGGCCAGCGTCCAGGGGCTGCCGGAAAAACCGATCAACGGCACCCGGCCATCCAGCGCCTTGCGAATGGAGGTGACTGCGTCGAACACGTAGCGCAGCTTGTTCATGTCCGGTACCGCCAATTCGGCCACCGCCGCCTCGTTGCGCACGTTTTTGGCAAAGCGCGGGCCTTCGCCCAGCGCAAAACTCAAGCCCAGGCCCATGGCGTCGGGCACGGTCAGGATGTCGCTGAACAGGATAGCCGCGTCCAGCGCGTAGCGCTCCAGCGGCTGCAGGGTGACTTCCGTGGCGAAGTCCACGTTGGTGGCCAGGCCCATGAAGCTGCCCGCTTTCGCCCGCGTGGCGCAGTACTCCGGCAGGTAACGCCCGGCCTGGCGCATCAGCCAGACCGGCGTGTGATCCGTAGCTTGGCGCATACAGGCGCGCAAAAAGCTGTCGTTACGGGTGGGGGCGAAGTGGCTATTGGGCATGGCGCAATGCTAGTGGGTGGGCCTGGGGGGCGGGTTCGGGGTAAATCACGCTTGACAAGAGAAATTTATTGTGTAGATTGACACCATACAATGTAAATCTATATTGACACAACCGAAAGCGAGTCTGCCATGAGTCTACTTGAGCGTGCCGAGCGGTCTCTCGCTGACTACTTCGACCAGCTGGTTAGCCCGCAGACGCCGCCGCGCCTGGCGGCAGCCATGCGGCATGCGGTTTTCTCCAGCGGCGCCCGGATCCGGCCGCAGCTATGTACTGCAGTGGCGCTGGCCTGTGGTGACGACGCGCCGGGCCTGAGCGACGCCATGGGCAGCGCCATCGAGCTGATGCATTGCGCATCGCTGGTCCACGACGACATGCCGGCTTTTGACAACGCCGATACCCGCCGTGGCCAGCCCACCGTGCACAAAGCATTTGGCGAGCCGCTGGCATTGTTGACCGGTGACGCCCTGATCGTGCTGGCCTACCAGGTGCTGGCCCATGCCGCTGCGCAGGAGCCACAGCGTCTTGGCGCGTTGATCCGCAACCTGAGCGCTGGTGTCGGAGTTCCATCCGGCATCGTTGCCGGGCAGGCCTGGGAATGCGAAGTGCGGGCCGATCTGAGCGAGTACCAGCGCGCCAAAACCGGAGCGCTGTTTGTCGCAGCCACCTGCGGCGGAGCCTTGGCTGCGGGTTCAGACCCCCAGCCCTGGACGCCGCTGGGGGCCTTTTTGGGCGAGGCTTACCAGGTGGCCGACGACATCCGCGACGTGATGGGCCACGCCCAGGCGCTGGGCAAGCCGGTCGGTCAGGACGCCTTGCACGGCCGCCCCAGCGTAGCCCAAAGTCTGGGCTTGGCCGGTGCGGTGGTCTATTTCCAAAATCTGATGGACCAGGCGGTGGATTCGATTCCCGATTGCGGTGCCCGTGAACTGTTGTCCCAAGTGGTGCGCCGCGAGTCCGAACGTCTGGTGCCTACCAGCATGTGCGAGGCGGTGGGGCAGCCTTATCCGCATCTGCAGCCAGTTCCCGCTGCCATGGCGGTGCGGGGGACAGGCAATGCAGTCGCTTGACGTCGCGCCGGTCGGCGCACACGTGCCAGCACCAGCCGGGTGGTGGGAGACATGGCGTGAACGTTTGCAAAGGCGGCTAGACGCCTGGTTCAGCGATCCCGCTTTGTACCGCTGGGCGATTGCCAACCCGCTTACCCGTTGGGTGACGCGGCGGCGCACCGAAAAGCTGTTCGGGCTGATGGCCGGGTTTGTGCATTCGCAGGTCCTGCTCAGCTGCGTGCGCATGGGGCTGTTTGTGCGCCTCAAAGAGGAGCCGCAGACGCTGGAGGCATTGGCCCAGCAGACAAAAATTGAGCAGCCCGCCCTGCAACGTTTGCTGTTATCCGCCGTTGCCCTGGGGTTGCTGGAGCACCGCTCGATGAGCCGGTTTGGCTTGGGGCCATTGGGCGCGCCATTGGCCCGGCAAGACGGTATCGCGGCCATGATTGAGCACAACAATCTGCTCTACCAGGACCTGTTGCAACCGGTGGAATTTCTGCGCGACGCCTGGGGCGGCAGCATGGCCGGATATTGGCCGTATGCCCACGGCAAGATGCCGGCGCTGGATGCTGCAGCCCCCGGGGGTGTAGCGCTGGAGCCGGTGGCCCGGTACTCGGAGCTGATGGCCTCGTCCCAGAACTTTGTTCTGCAGGAAATCCTCAACAGCTACCCGCTGGCAGGTCACCGCAGGCTGATGGATGTGGGCGGTGGCAAAGGTCGCTTTGTCAGCGCCGTAGCTCGACAATATCCGGGCCTGGAATTGGCCTTGTTTGACCTGCCGCCGGTGCTCGAAGTCGCCCGCAGCGCCCTGCAGGTGGCGGGGCTGCACAGCCGCGTTCACTTGCATCCGGGGAGTTTCCTCACCGATATGCTGCCCTCCGGCGCAGACGTCATCACCCTGATCCGCGTGGCGCACGACCACTGCGACGCCTCGGTGCGGGACATTCTGCGCAACATTTTTCAGGCGCTCCCCTCCGGCGGCACCCTGGTTCTGGCCGAGCCGATGGCCCAGGCTGCAGGCGAGCGCCCGCAGCCCAGCGACGCCTATTTCCACTATTACTTGTTGGCTATGGGCGCCGGGCGCCTGCGCACCCATGCGGAGTTAGCCGGCCTGATGCACGACAGTGGTTTTGGCTCCGTCACCCTGCTCGACAACGCCATGCCTATCCATGCCCGCATCCTGGTGGGAACAAAACCCTAGGTATTTTCCCTAGAGTCTCGAATTAAGTGTAAATAATTATTGACATTAGTCAATGTCAACCTGAAAATGAAATCGTTCCCAGTGCCGTCTTTCCCATGGAGTGCCACAGCATGACAACCACAGCAGGCGATAACAGCCAACCCATCAAATTCATTGAGGTGTTGCGCCGTGAAGCGGCCGATGAGCCGGCGCCGGTGCACACAGGCCCCGTGACCAAAGAGACACAAATCATCGCCATCTATGGCAAAGGCGGTATCGGCAAAAGTTTCACCTTGGCCAACCTGAGTTACATGATGGCCCAGCAGGGCAAGAAAGTGCTGCTGATCGGCTGCGATCCGAAGAGCGATACCACGAGCCTCTTGTTCGGCGGCAAAGCCTGCCCGACCATCATCGAGACCTCGTCGCGCCTCAAGCTGGCCGGTCAGGCCGTCAGCATCGGTGATGTCTGCTTCAAGCGCGATGGCGTGTTTGCCATGGAATTGGGTGGTCCCGAGGTGGGTCGTGGCTGCGGCGGGCGCGGCATCATCCATGGCTTTGAAACCCTTGAAAAACTCGGCTTTCACGACTGGGGTTTTGACTTCGTCTTGCTCGACTTCCTGGGCGATGTGGTCTGCGGCGGATTCGGTCTGCCGATTGCGCGCGACATGTGCCAGAAGGTCATCGTCGTGGCCAGCAACGACTTGCAGTCCCTGTATGTCGCCAACAACGTCTGCTCGGCGGTGGAGTACTTCCGCAAGCTTGGCGGCAATGTGGGCGTGGCCGGCATGGTCATCAACAAAGATGACGGCACCGGCGAAGCCCAGGCCTTTGCCGGCAATGCAGGCATTCCGATCCTGGCGGCGATCCCTGCGGACGAAGACATCCGCCGCAAGAGCGCCAGTTACGAAATCATCGGTCGCCCCGGCGGGCAATGGGCGCCTTTGTTTGAAGAACTCGCGCTCAATGTGGCCGAAGCGCCGCCGGTGCGTCCCAAGCCGCAGACGCAGGACCAGTTGCTGGGCCTGTTCAGCGCCGACACCGTGGGTCGCAATGTGGTCTTGGAGCCCGCAACCACCTTCGACATGATGGGCCGCCATGAGTTGGTCAAGCCCACATTGGAAGTGGTCTACGACGAAGCCTGAGGTTGTACGCGCCATGACCGATTCAAAGACCATCCCCATTCATGCCGCTTCACCGCAAGGCGCGGTGACCACTGCGCTCGAGGGCGATGGCATGGGCTGCCACGCCGGGGGTGAAACCTTGTTGGCCGCAGCCAAGTCGGCAGGCAAATCCGAGGTGCTGCAACAGTACGCCAAGGACTACCCCCGCAATGAGCACGCCGGTCCGCACGACCAGCCGCAAAGCATGTGTCCGGCCTTCGGTTCGCTGCGGGTGGGCTTGCGTATGCGGCGCACCCAAACCATTCTCTCGGGCTCGGCGTGCTGTGTGTACGGGCTGACTTTCACCTCGCACTTTTACGGCGCACGCCGCAGCGTGGGCTATGTGCCTTTCAACTCCGAGACGCTGGTCACGGGCAAGTTGTTTGAAGACATCCGCGAAGCGGTATACGCCCAAGCCGACCCGGCGCAGCTCGATGCCATTGTGATCATCAACCTGTGTGTGCCCACTGCCAGCGGCGTGCCGCTGCAACTCTTGCCCAAAGAGATCAACGGCGTGCGCGTGATTGGTATTGATGTGCCGGGCTTTGGTGTTCCGACACACGCCGAGGCAAAAGACGTGCTATCGGGCGCCATGCTCAAGTACGCCCGCGAAGAAATCATGAACGGTCCGGTGCAGGCGCCGCGTGGCGGTCGATTGGATAAACCGGCTGTGGCCTTGCTGGGCGAAATGTTCCCGGCTGATCCGGTCATCATTGGCCAGATGCTGGCGCCCATGGACCTGCTCGCCGGACCCGTTGTGCCGACCCGCGAGTGGCGCGAGTTGTATGCGGCCCTGGACTGCGTCAGCGTGGCCGCTATCCATCCTTTCTATACCGCCGCCGTGCGCGAGTTTCAAGCTGCGGGCCGCCCCATCGTTGGCTCCGCACCTGTGGGCGTTGACGGTACGAACGACTGGCTGCAAGCCATCGGTGAAGCCAGTGGCGTGCCGCAAGCCAAGATCGATGTCGCGCGCAACCAGACGCTGGGACCGATGCGCGGCATGCTGGCATCCAAGCCCATCAAAGGCCGTATCACCTTGAGTGGCTACGAAGGCTCTGAGTTATTGGTGGGCCGCTTGCTCGTCGAGTGCGGCGCTGATCTGCGCTACGTGGGTTCTGCCTGCCCGGCCACCCCTTGGAACCAGCACGATGCCGACTGGTTGCGTTCCAAGGGTGTGCAGGTCCAGTTCCGGGCGTCGCTGGAGCAAGACCTCGCCGCGATGCGCGAGTACACGCCGCAGCTCGCCATCGGCACCACGCCTGTGGTGCAAAAAGCCAAAGAGCTCTCCATTCCTTCGCTGTATTACACCAACCTCATTTCCGCGCGGCCCCTGATGGGTATTGCCGGTGCGGGTTCGCTGGTGCAAGTGGTGCAGGCCGCTATTGGTAACCAGAGCCGCTTTGACCAGATGAAAAACTTCTTCGGCCAAGTGGGAATGGCGGATAACGCCGGGGTCTGGGAAGGCATTCCGGTGGACCGACCCGAGTTCAAAAAAGAAACCAAGCGCCAGATGGAAAAGTTGATGAAGAAGCGCAAAGCTGAGGAGATGGGCTGATGCTGGTTCTCGACCACGATCGCG
>CAIOUR010000018.1 GCA_903861575.1 uncultured beta proteobacterium
GGTGGATAGCAGACAGCGCCATCAATGCAGGAATGGCCACCTTATCAGGCCCCACGCCCTTGTCGCTGATGATCAGAATGTTGTTACCGCCCCGAATCGCGTCGACCGCTTGCGCACACAAAGAAGCCAGTTTGGCTTCAACGCCCTCGTGACCCCAGGACAGCGGGTAGGTGATGTCCAAGGTGGTGCTGCGAAATTTACCGTGGGTGTGTTGCGCAATATCACGCAACTTCGCCATATCCGCGAAGTCCAGCACCGGTTGCGACACTTCCAGACGCATCGGTGGGTTCACCTGGTTGATATCCAGCAGGTTGGGCTTGGGGCCGATGAAAGACACCAGCGACATCACAATCGCCTCACGGATCGGATCAATCGGCGGGTTGGTGACCTGGGCGAACAGCTGCTTGAAATAGTTGTACAGCGGCTTGTTCTTATCCGATAGCACCGCCAGCGGGCTGTCGTTGCCCATGGAGCCCAGAGCTTCCTCGCCCGCCACGGCCATGGGGGCCATCAAAAATTTGATGTCCTCCTGGGTAAATCCAAAGGCCTGCTGGCGGTCCAGCAAGCTGACGCCTGTGGCCTCACCTGCATCGCTTGGACTAGCGGCCACCACGTCATCCAGTTTGATGCGCAGGTTATCAATCCACTGCTTGTAAGGCTTGCTATTCGCCAGGCCTGACTTGAGTTCGTCGTCATCGATCATGCGGCCCTGCTCCAGATCGATCAGGAACATCTTGCCCGGCTGCAGCCGCCACTTGCGTACGATCTTGTTATCCGGTACCGGCAGCACGCCAGATTCGGACGCCATGATGACCAGGTCGTCATCCGTGATGCAATACCGCGAGGGACGCAGGCCATTGCGATCCAGCGTGGCACCGATCTGTCGACCGTCGGTGAAAACGATGGAGGCAGGGCCATCCCACGGCTCGAGCATGGCGGCGTGGTATTCGTAGAAAGCCCGGCGGCGCGGGTCCATGGTGCTGTGGTTTTCCCACGGCTCGGGGATCATCATCATCATGGCCTGGCTGATCGGGTACCCCGCCATCGTCAACAGCTCCAGACAGTTGTCGAAGGTGGCGGTGTCAGACTGCCCGGCAAAGCTGATGGGGTAAAGCTTTTGCAAGTCGGCGGCCAATACCGGCGAAGACATCACGCCTTCGCGCGCTTTCATCCAGTTGTAGTTGCCTTTTACCGTATTGATCTCACCGTTATGCGCCACGTAGCGGTAGGGGTGGGCCAGCGGCCACTCAGGGAAGGTGTTGGTGGAGAAACGCTGGTGCACCAAACCCAACGCGGAGACGCAGCGGGCATCCAGCAGGTCATGGAAATAGGTGCCCACCTGATCCGCCAGCAGCAGGCCTTTGTAAATCACGGTCCGGCTGGACATGCTGGGCACGTAATACTCTTTACCGTGTTTGAGATTGAGGTGCTGGATCGCTGCGCTGGCGGTTTTACGGATCACATAAAGCTTGCGTTCCAAGGCGTCTTGCACGATCACGTCGTTGCCACGACCAATAAACACTTGACGGATGACCGGCTCTTTGGCCCGCACGGTGGGCGACATCGGCATCTGGACGTTAACCGGCACGTCGCGCCAGCCGAGAAACACCTGACCTTCTGCGCGGATGGCACGCTCCATTTCCTGTTCGCAAGCCATTCGCGAAGCCTGCTCCTTGGGCAGAAAAATCATCCCGACGCCATATTCCCCGGGTGGCGGCAGCGTGACTCCCGCAGCGGCCATTTCTTCACGGTAAAGCGCATCAGGCAGCTGGATCAGAATGCCGGCGCCGTCGCCCATGAGTTCGTCGGCACCAACGGCTCCCCGGTGGTCGAGGTTTTCCAGAATTTGCAGCGCGCTGCGCACAATGCCGTGGCTGCGCTGTCCACGAATGTGGGCCACAAAACCCACGCCACAAGCGTCATGCTCGTCCGCAGCGCTGTACAAACCCTGCGCCTGCAGGTACTCAATTTCGGCGGCGGTGGTCATGCGTTACTCCTGAATTCTCTGTAAGGGGATAGAGGATACCCTAATCACTCCCAGGAGCAGAGAAAATTAATTGGGGTCAGATTCCTATTAATTCTGAACTTTCTTGGGATCTATTTAATTGGGGACGCATTATTGGGTGAGCGGGATGGACGACCAGCTTTACCGGGCTGGACCCGGCGTAGTGTTTGGGCCTCCAAAGCCGCTAAAAAATCGGTATCTCCAAGGGCCCACCCGCTTAGGGTCGCCGAAGTCAGCGCACCTCGGTGCTCGTCCGAGATTCCGGCCCGTACAAATTCGCCATAGGCGGCTTCCCGGGCAAAAGGGGTGTTACCAAGCTCCCAATACAGAGCGGGCGGCGTCAACAGGGGTTGATGCTGCCGCCCGGTGTAGTGCGTGTGGCTGGACCAGGGGTAGTCTTCCGGGGCCTCCACCAGGCCGGCTCGCACCGGATTCAAATCGATATACGCCATGCAGGTCAGCAAATAGCGCTCGGTCTGTATCAACGATGAGCGGTACCGCCCTTCCCACAAGGTGCCGGTCCTGCCAAGCGCTTGGTTGAAGGCGCGCACGTAGCTGCGTCCAACAGCCTGCATCATCAAAGACAAAGCCCCATCGCGGCGGGGCGTAAGCAGCAAGTGAATATGGTTGCCCATGAGCACATACGCGTGGACATCCACGCCCTGCGCCACGGCATGCTCCTCCAGCAGATGGAGCATGCGCTGCATATCCGAAGCACCGGAAAAAATCTCCTGGCGGTTATTACCCCGCAAAATGACGTGGTGCGGGTAATCGGTCAGGGTGAGTCGAGGAAGGCGGGCCATCCCGCGAGGATAATGGGAATCTGACCCCGATTATTTGGGGGCTTTGGTGACGCGAACCTTGTTGCCTGTGGTGACGATGATGACGGCGTCGCCGGGTTCGAAGTTCTGGGCACCCTTGGCCTGAACAATGGCGCGGCGCTCGCCGCCTTTGAGTTGGACCAAAATTTCAATGGCATCCTCTTTGGTGACCAGCCGCTCGGCGGCGTTACCGGCAGCAGCGCCGGCGACTGCACCGAGAACACCAAGAACCTGGCTTTCGCGCTGGACGCCACTGCCCGCCGACCCACCGATAGCGCCCACCAAGCCTCCCACCACGGCACCGACGCCACTTTGGCTGCCGTCTACGGTAACCTTGCGCACGCTGAGCACCACGCCGTCTTGGACTTGCGACATGGTTTGCACGTTGTCTCGGGAAATCATGTCAGGGTCGCTGGTGGCACAGCCACCCAAAACGACCATCAGACCCACAGCTGCGAGCCAAGTAGAAGAAAAATAGTGATGGTTCATCGTAAAGCCTCCGGTAAATCAATATCGATAACGCCCGCGGTGACACTAAGCGCGGGGTTCAGAACACGAATTGTGCATGGGCATCGCAAACCGCGTGTGAAGCAGTGCCTCCAATCCGAACACGCCGAGCAACTCCACCAAGCGGGCTGCCGCGCTTGGGCTGGGGCGGCCAGTATGGCGGGCCAGGATCAGCTCATTTTTCATACTGTGCTCCCATCCCACGAGCTCGGTCACGGTCACTGAATACCCCATGGCCTCCAAATACAGGCATCGCAGCACGTTGGTGAGCTGGCTACCCATCTCACGGGTATGCAATGGGTGACGCCACAATTCGGCCAGCGCGTTTCGCTTCAGGTTCAAAGCCTTGCTTTGACGCAAGCAGGCTGCGACTTCGGCCTGGCAGCAGGGAACCAAGACCATGGCTCGGGCGCGCTTGGCCAAACCAAAAGCGATGGCGTCGTCGGTGGCGGTATCACACGCATGCAACGCGGTGACAACATCGATTTGCGCCGGCATTGCCGGGTTATCTGCAGAAGCTGCAACACTGGTATTCAAAAAACGCATTCGCTCAAAACCCAGGCGCTGCGCCAGAGACTGCGAAGCTGCGACCAGCTCGCTGCGCGATTCGACGCCGTAGATGTGTCCCTGCCCCGTGGCCCTCATGTACAGGTCATAGACAATAAACCCCAAATAGGACTTACCGGCCCCATGATCGGCCAGCGTCGGGCCCTGTTCAGCCGGGGGTAACTCACGCAATATCTTCTCGATGAATCCGAACAGGTGGTTAACCTGCTTGAGCTTTCGCCGGGAATCCTGGTTGAGCTTCCCGTCTCGGGTCAGGATATGCAGCTCCTGCAGCAAAGCAACAGACTGGCCAGGGCGCAAAAGTTCCTGAAGTGCGGCATCGCCTTTGTCCGCCACGCGGGTCTTCATGCTACCCGCCCGCATTCCAAAGCCTCCCAACCAGCAAGACCGAGCGCCCGTAAAGTCACCATGTTGCGACCGTAAATTTCCTGTGCATCCGGGTACGCCGCCACGGCCTTGGATACCGAATCTTCTCGTAGCAGGTGCAACATAGGGAAAGGCGCACGGTTGGTGTAATGGGCCATGTCGTCGGGGGCAGCATCGGCAAATACATAAGCAGGATGAAAACTCGCAAGCTGCAGAACGCCTTCGAGGCCCGATTTACGCACAACGCGCTGCGCCCGCGCCAGCATCGCGTTGAAGTCCAAAAATTCCGGGCATACCAGCGGGGCAATCAACAGCGTGGTGTCGCGATGCTGCGGCTCACAGGCCTGGAGTTCAACCAACTGCTCGCGCAAAAGCACCAGGAAGTCTGCCTCGTCGACGCCCTCGTAAACGACATAGTGCACCTGATTCTTGATGTACGCACCTTTGGCAAATGGACACAAGTTCAAACCAATGACGGCACGCTCCAACCAACTCCGGGTCTGGGCAAGCACCCCCGCATGGTTTAGCGTTTGCGGGCTCATACCAAGATGCGGCGACCGGTCATCCGCTCATGCTCGCGTAATGCAAAGCGGTCGGTCATGCCCGCCACGTAGTCCGCGACGCGGCGCTGCAGCGGCTGTTGGGCGATGCAATCCACGACATTGAAAGGAGCCATCTGATCGGGTGCGTCAGCATAAAGTGCAAAAAGTTCACTGACGACGGCTCGCGCTGCCTCCATCTTTTCCACCACTTGTGGGTGGCGGTACAAGGCACGCAGCAAAAAAGCTTTCAGAACCCGGGCCTCCTCCACCATGGATGCAGAAAAAACCACCAACGGCGAGGCAGAGCGGACACCGGCTAGGTCACGGATGTTGTGCGCCGCGATACCGGCGCGCGAGGCCTCAATCACGTCGTACACCTGCGCGCTGAGTATGCGTCGGATGGCTTCATAGAGCCAGCGCTTGCGGTTAGTGGATGCACCCAACATTGGCTGTTCGCGCAGGGCGTCATCGCAAAACCGCGCAAACAAAGGTACCTCGCGCACCGCATCCAAGGTGATCAGACCCGATCGCACACCGTCATCAATGTCGTGCGCGTTGTAGGCGATTTCATCCGCCAGGTTGCACAACTGCGCCTCCAGACTGGGTTGCTGGCGCATTAAAAAACGCGCACCCACGCCACCTTGCCCGTCGGCGTAGCGCGGCTCCTGCGCTTCCAGAGCATGCGCATTGACAGCCGAGCAGTGCTTCAATATGCCTTCGCGGGTCTCAAAACACAGGTTCAAACCGTCGTAATCCGGATAGCGCTGCTCAAGATGATCGACCACGCGCAAGCTTTGCATGTTGTGTTCAAAACCACCCCAATCGCGCATGCAATCATGCAGCGCATCCTGCCCGGCGTGGCCAAAGGGTGTGTGACCCAGATCATGGGCTAAAGCAATCGCCTCCACCAGGTCTTCGTTCAAACCCAAAGTGCGCGCCATGGAACGCCCAAGTTGGGCTACCTCCAGCGAATGGGTCATCCGGGTGCGGAACAGGTCGCCCTCGTGGTTCAAAAAGACCTGGGTTTTGTACACCAGACGACGAAAAGCGCCCGAATGAACGATGCGGTCCCGATCCCGCTGGAATTCGGTGCGGGTGGGTGCTGGGCTCTGCGGATAACGGCGGCCGCGGCTGTGGGCCGGATCACAGGCATAGGGCGCCAGCATCAGAATGCGCAGCAGGAATCTATGACGCTGCGCACCAGCACCTCAGGCGCCTCGCGCATCACGGCGCGACCCGGCCCGTCAATCAGCACAAAGGTGATGGCACCCGCGCTAGCCTTTTTGTCCAAACGCATCAAGGCCAGGTAACGCCCGGCGTTGTCCAGCGGATCCAATACAGGTGCCCGCACGGGAAGTCCCGCAGCCGCTATCAACCGCACCAAGCGCTCGCAAAAAGCCAGATCCACCATACCCAAAGCCGCTGACAAACGCGCCGCCATCACCATTCCGCAGCCTACGGCCTCGCCGTGCAACCATTCTCCGTAGCCCATGCCGGCTTCAATGGCGTGGCCAAAAGTGTGGCCGAAATTCAAAATAGCGCGAAGACCTGCCTCGCGCTCGTCCTGTGCCACGACCCAGGCCTTGATTTCACAGCTCCGCTGCACCGCGTGCGCCAATGCGTGCGGTGCGCGTGCCAGCAAATCCGTGAGATGGGCCTCAATCCAATCCAAAAAAGCGGTGTCCGCAATCGGACCATATTTGATGATTTCTGCTAGGCCGGCGCTGAGTTCGCGCGACGGCAAGGTTTGTAGGGTATCGAGATCGCAAATAACCCGATGTGGCTGGTAGAACGCACCCACCATGTTCTTACCTAGCGGATGGTTGATACCGGTCTTGCCGCCCACCGACGAATCAACCTGGGCCAGCAAGGTCGTCGGTATCTGCACAAAAGGCACACCGCGCATGAAGCTGGCTGCGGCGAACCCCGTCATGTCACCCACGACGCCGCCGCCCAGCGCAAAAAGCACGGTTTTACGATCACAGCCATGGCTAAGCAGGGCGTCAAAAATCAGCTGTAACGTCTCCCAGGTCTTAAAAGCCTCCCCATCAGGCAGCACCAACACATGGACCCGGGGGTAATAGGGGATCAACGATGCACGAACCTGTTCGGCGTAGAGGGGGGCAACAGCCGTATTGCTGACGATAAGCGCCTGGCTGGCACGCGGGAGTTCTGCGAAAGTTGCCTTCTGGCCGATCAAACCAGGGCCAATTGCGATGGAGTAGCTGCGCGAGCCCAGATCAATGGAAACGCTGGTTGCGAGCGTGGAAGAAACGGAATGCATGGGCGCTGAGTTTAGGCGCAAGCGTTCAAGGACCGAGCAATACCCCGCGCTAAGCCGCCCCGTCAGTACCGGGCGGGTGCTGCGGGTCGATGATGCCGTGGAGCGTCAACTGTGACACGACGCTTTGGACCAGATTCCCTACCGAAGGCCGCCCGGTCTCTACGGTGCAATGCGCCACCTCGTGGTACAGCGGATCACGAAGCGCGAATAAGTCACGCAGACGCTGCAAGGGATCAGCCACTTGCAAAAGCGGACGCTTCGCATCGTTGCGCACGCGACGCAACAGCTCCTCCGGCTGCGATTTCAAGTAGACCACGTAACCGCGCTCCCGCAAGTTCCTACGGGTCTCGGACCGCAAAACCGCTCCGCCCCCGGTCGCGAGAATGCGTGGGCCATCCAAAGTCAAGCCATCAATCACCTGCGCTTCCACCTCACGAAAAGCAGCCTCACCCTCGCGCTCAAAAAAAGTACGAATGGTGCACCCCAAGCGCATTTCGATAGCTTGGTCAGAATCCACGAAGGGAATTCGCAAGCGCCGTCCCAGTTGTCTTCCAACGGTCGACTTGCCAGAACCGGGCAGGCCAACCAAAAAAATCATCACCCGGCGCGGGTCACCGGAAATATTGGAGGGTTTATGCATTGGGCTATCGCAACTGCGCTCACAAGAGTGAATCCCCATTTTCACCCATTGCGAACCCCCATAAGCCCAACGGGCTCAGGCCTGAATCGAATACTCAGGGGGCTGCGAAATTTTTGTCGACCACGATTTTGGGTGTGACGAAAACCAATAATTCTTTTTTACTGATACTTTTGGAATTGTTTTTAAACAAATTACCTATCAGCGGCAGATCACCGAAAAACGGGACTTTGTTCTCCGAATTGTTTTCCTCCAATTCGTAGATACCACCAATTACGACGGTCCCCCCGTTTTCCACCAAAGCCTGCGTTTTCACGTGCTTGGTATTGATCGCATACCCGCTGGTAGTCAATATGCCTAGCGAATCTTTGGTCACATCCAAAGTCAGAATCAGTGTTCCGTCGGGGGTAATTTGCGGCGTCACTTCTAACTTGAGATTCGCTTGTTGAAAGGTGGTGCTGGTCCCATTGGTTGAGGTTGTGGTGTACGGAATTTGGGTTCCCTGGGAAACAATAGCCGGCTGCTGATCCATGGTTAAAACCCGCGGGCTGGAAACTACTTTACCGGTAGAGTTGTTTTCTATGGCCTGCAATTCGAGGCCGATTAACTGACTGGACGCTGAGCTGAAAAGCGTGAACGCAATAGATGGGACTGCCGACGCGGAAGACGACGCTGGGAGATTCAAGAAGGTGTCCGTGGCGGAAATCGTCCCGGTGGTAAGGCCGGATGCCGCAATCGAGTTGTTCAAATTGGTTCCAAAGGTAGATCGGGTGTTGCCACCAAGACCCGAGCCCCCACCCGCATCAATACCTCCAAGCTTTACGCCCAAAGATTTACCAAAGTCTTCACTGGCCACGACAAGACGCGCCTCAATCAAAACTTGCCTTAGCGGAATGTCAATTTTGGAAATGAACTGCTGTACCCGATCCATACTGGCCGCGGTGTCTGTCACAAAAACCTGATTCGTGCGCGGCTCGGCAAATACCGTGCCCCGGGTACTCATGATGCGATTTCCTGAAGAGACCGAAGCCGCAGCCGAGGCCGCCGCAGCAGCAGGCGCACTCCCAGAGCCGTTTCCAGCCGCCGACCCCGCTGTTGAGGCGGCATTAGCCATCGACGCAGAATCCTCTTTGAGTTTGCCGGCCACCTCTGCCGCTTTGGCGTAATTGATTTGAAAAGACTTGGTAAGCAGCGGCTCCATGTTCTGCGCGACAGCCTGAGACTCGTAATCCAACTTTTCGCGGGTCGCAATTTCCTCTTTGGGGGCAACCCACATCACGTTACCCTTTTTCCGCATAGCCAGACCTTTGGACTGAAGAATGATGTCCAGGGCCTGATCCCAAGGCACATCCTCCAGACGCAGGGTGACGGTCCCGGTAACCGTATCGGAGGTGACGATATTGAATTTGGTGAAATCTGCGATCACTTGAAGAACAGACCGCATATCAATGCTCTGAAAATTCAACGAGAGTTTTTGCCCGGTGTAGCCGCCGGATCCAGACGCCTTTGCAGCCTCCACCGCCTTTTCATCGATCTGCTTGATCTCGACAGTCAGCGCGCTACCGATTTGGAAGGAATTGAAATCCCAATTCCCGTTGGGTTCGATGGTGACCCGCACACGATCGCCTGCCTGGGTGCTGGTGATGGTCTGCACCGGTGTAGCGAAATCGCCGACATCCATCCGCCTGCGCAAAGAGGCAGGCAGCCGAACCTTGTCGATCTCAATCGTCAAGCCTTTGCCTTGCCGCCGGATATCGGCTACGGTCTGATCGGTCGGCAATTTCACCAAAATGATCCCCGCGCCCAGCGGGCTGCGTTTAAAGTCAATATCCTGCAGCGCAGGTCGCGAGGACCCTTCTGCTACAACCGGTGCTTGGGGCACAGCAGCCGCCACAGCGGCTGGGGCGGGAGTCTCCGCTTGCAAGCGGATCAGCACACTATTGCCCTCTACCGAGCTCGCGTAACCTGCGTTTTGCTTAAGGTTCATCACAATGCGTGCTCGTTCGCCTGCGACAAAGACCTGCGCTGATTCCAGCTTTCCCGTGCTGAAAGTCCATTGCTTATTTGAAGACTGGTTCTCCACCCCGGGCAAATCCAGGGTAATGCGCGGCGGCGACTGCAAGGTGAACCCGCGCGGAGCCTGCTCAACTTTCTGCGAAAAATCCAACCGCAGGAACTCCACCCCATCCTGTACGTAGGCGCGCATTCCCACTAAAGCATTTTGCGCGCACACCAGTTCACTTGCCATGATAAGCAGCAGCGCGAGTACCGATGCTCGCCACATGCCAGTCGACCCCATCGATCTCTTCATTTACCGCCCCCTGATAAAGCTAACACTGTGGTCTTAGGCGTCCACTGCCCTGATCCATCCTGCTCCAGTTCACGCAGCAGAATTTCTTGCGGGCTGATCTGCAAAACCTTGCCCCGGTTAGGCCCGAGGTAGTCACCCAGCCTGACTTGATGCAATTGCCGATGGAGCCATACCAAAGCGACGGGTTCTCCGTCTTGTGAGATCGTTCCTTTGAACTCGAGTGAATCCAGCGGAACCTTCTCTAAATCGCGCCGCTCATTGGCAAGCTCCAGGTCATAGGCCGAGCCCTTTTTGGACGGGCTGGAATAGATCGTTGGCGCGTCATGCTCGCCCGATAAACGGTTGCGGGAGAAGGGGTCGATCTGTCCTGTTAACACGTAAGGCTCCGCCTCAAAGACGTGCGGCGCCGTTATCGGCAGCGAAGGCGCACTGTGCAACTTACGTTCGTTAGCCAACCATGTATTCAATTCATCCGTCGTGGAAAAGCCGCAGCCACTCAAAGCGAAGCACAACAACATCAGCATCTGCTCCCACACGCATGGGAGCTTCATGCGTTTAGGACTCATGTGCTCCCTCCATTAACGGGGCTCTGGGATGACCCACCTGTGTTTTCTAAATGGCGGTAGCCGCGCAAGGTGCCTTCAACACTGAGCGTTCCGTCAGGCTTGCTGGTGAAAGTGAGGTCCTGGAGATGGACCACGCGCTGAATTTGGGCAATGTCTGACGCAAACGCAGCGACATTGTGGTACGACCCAAAGAGCCTGAAGCTGATTGGCATTTCTACGTAATACGCAGTCCGAACTACGGGTGCCGGGCGAAGAAAGTCAAACTGCAAATCGCGCAAGACGCCCAAACGGTTGATCTCAGTCAGCAGTTCGTTGGTGCCGGTTTGATCCGGTAACTGGAGCTCGAGTTCCTGTACGTACCCGCGGACCTGATCCCGCTGCTGTTTGAATGTAATGAGGCGGGAGGTCTTTGCCAGCTTTTTACTAAAGGACTCCCGCAATTGCAGCTCTTTTGCATTCAGGCTGTTGAGTTCGTCGTAGGAGTCTCCTAAACTGACGTACCAAGACAAGCCGAATACCAGTATCGCCAGCACCGTCAAAAAGGTAAAGCGCGGCACCGGAGGCCAGTGGGCGGGATCGCGCAAGTCGAGGTCTGAGAACTGTTCACTGACATCATCCCCCCAAGCGCCGATACGCTCGGACAAGGTCAGGTCGTTGCGCGCAGTCATTTGGTTTTCCCTGCGGCTGGTAGCTCGGCATTAGGTGGCGTAATCGGAGGCTGCAATGCAGTCGCCAAATCGACGCTGATGCTGAAGGTCAGTGCCCTGCGACCGCCATTTGTCTTGGCCAGGGTATCAGAAGACACCGATTCCACGAGCTCGGGACGCTGGAAGCGGGCAGGCATCGCATCCAAATTTTTTAAGAATTCGGCGACCTCCGCATTGGACCGAGCCACTCCGCTGATCGTCAAATGGGTTCCGACCTGCTTCACCAGGGTCAAGACCACCGTTTCAGGGGTACTTTGTAACAAGGCAGACATCATCCGCACCGGCACATTACGCATGACCTGCAAGGACTCGACCGCGTTCTGCCGCTGGTGCAAAACGTTAATGTCCGACTCCAGAGTGGCAATTTCCTTGATCTGGGCGTCCAAGTTAGCGTTTTCGCGCTCCAACAACGCAATGTTGGCGTGTTGAACGTCGATGGCGCCGCCCATCAAGTAAAAAACCGCAGCCGAGGCAATCCCACCCAGCAGCACAAATACGGCTACTAATTTAATGAACGCCTGCTGCCTGTCAGATAATTGCTCTGCGCCGACTGGCGATGCAACCGTTTGATCCATTTTTTGACTCTCCGCTATATCCCCTGAGCAGCCCCATATTACAACAATTAGTGCAATTTTCATTCCGTCGGCGCAAAGCTCCAGAAATAGCGCACCGCTGCCACCCCAGTCGCCCGACCGATTAGCCTCCGCCTATGCAACCCCTTCCACAAGAAACTTCCTCAGTCACCGCTAACCAGCCGCAAATGCACCCCATTTTGGGATTGCTGCTAAGGGCGCTTGCTTGGTTAATCGGTGCATCAATTGCCGCTGCTTTAGGCGTGGCATGCCTGGTAGCGCTGGTTATGTCAATTGCTTACCCCAACCTGCCTGAGGTATCGGATCTAGCCTCCTATCGACCCAAGCTGCCTCTGCGCGTGTTCTCTATCGAGGGCGATTTGCTGGGTGAATTTGGCGAGGAACATCGGACGTTTACTCCGATTTCAGGGATTCCCCAGGTCATGAAGGACGCGATTTTGGCCATCGAAGACGCGCGCTTCTTTCAACACAACGGCGTGGATTACCTCGGCGTTGTGCGTGCAGGTCTGGCCAATGTGGGGAAATCCAAAAGCCAGGGGGCTTCCACCATCACCATGCAAGTTGCGCGTAACGCCTACTTGTCGACTGAGAAGACGTTCACGCGAAAAATTTACGAGATCCTTCTAACCTTCAAGCTGGAGAACAACCTCAGCAAAGATCAGATTCTTGAGATATACATGAATCAGATTTATTTGGGGAACCGCGCATACGGATTTGCGGCGGCTGCCGAAACCTATTTCGGCAAACCACTCAAAGATATTTCGGCTGCAGAAGCAGCGATGCTGGCCGGTCTGCCCAAAGCACCATCCGCCTACAACCCGATCGCGAATCCCAAGCGGGCCCGCGTGCGGCAGCAGTACATCATTGAACGCATGCAAGAAAACGGCTTCCTGAGCGCCGCGCAGGCCGAAGCCGCGAAGGCAGAGGTCTTGCACATCAAAACCTCTTCATCGAGACAAAAAGTGCACGCGGAATATGTCACCGAGATGGTGCGCCAGTTGATGTTCGCCCAATATGGAGATGAGACCTACACGCGTGGTCTGGACGTGCGAACCACTTTGCGCAGCGCAGACCAGGACGCCGCGTACCGTGCGTTACGCCGGGGGATCATGGATTTTGAGCGCCGCCAGATTTACCGCGGGCCTGAGAAGTTCATCACGCTGCCAGAAGACGCGCAAGAACGCGAAGACGCCATATTCGAAGTGCTCGATGAACACCCAGACAACGGCGACATCCTGTCAGCGGTTGTACTGGAGGCAGGACCCAAAAAAATACTGGTCCAGCGGCAAGGTGGAGAGGCGCTGGAGATCGTGGGTGAAGGGCTCAAACCGGTGCTGTCGGGCTTATCGGATAAGGCAGCCCCGAATATCAAAATTCGCCCTGGAGCTGTGATACGGGTCGTCAAAACTGAAAAAGGCGGCTGGGAGGCCACGCAGCTTCCGGAGGTTGAAGGGGCTTTTCTATCGTTAGATCCGCGCGACGGGGCGATCAAGGCACTGGTTGGCGGATTTGACTTCGCCAAAAACAAATTCAACCACGTCACACAGGCGTGGCGGCAACCCGGCTCCAGTTTCAAGCCCTTTATTTATTCTGCGTCTCTGGAAAAGGGGTTCACGCCCTCCACAGTCATCAATGACGCACCCTTGTTCTTTGACGCAGGCACCACCGGCGGACAGCCTTGGGAGCCGAAAAACTACGACGGCACCTTTGACGGACCGATGACGATGCGGCGCGGCCTGGCCAAATCAAAAAATATGATTTCGATCCAGATACTGAACTCCATCGGCGCACGGTACGCCCAGGACTGGATCACCCGCTTCGGGTTTGACGCGGACAAGCACCCACCCTATCTCACCATGGCGTTGGGTGCCGGCTCCGTCACGCCCATGCAGATGGGTGCTGCCTATTCCGTCTTTGCCAACGGGGGCTACCGCATCAACCCCTGGCTCATCAGCCGCGTGTCCGAACAACGAGGCCGGGTACTAGTCGACACACCGGCCGTACCACTGAGCGAGGAAAACCGCGCAATCGATGCCCGTAACGCTTTCTTAATGACGAGCTTATTGCAGGAAGTGACACGCGCAGGCACGGCTGCGCGGGCACAGGCCACACTGAAACGTCCAGACATCTACGGTAAGACTGGTACCACTAACGACGCCATGGATGCCTGGTTTGCAGGCTACCAAGCCACGACCACTGCGATCACATGGATTGGTTACGACACCCCACGCAAGCTTGGTGACAGGGAAACCGGAGGCGGCTTGGCTCTGCCCATTTGGATCAGTTACATGGCCACTGCCCTGCGCAATGTTCCCGTGATGGAGCCTGACGTGCCGGAGGGACTCGTTCATTTGGGGAACGAGTGGTACTACGAGGAGTTCACCAAAGGCGCGGGGGTCAACAGCGTCAACAATGCCGGGCGCTCTGATCGAGATGACAAAGCCCCGACCACCCCGCCCGCCGATACAGCGGCGGCACAGCCGCCAGCGGTCAGCCCGGAAGAGAAAAAATCAATTTTTGATCTGTTTCGAAACTGAGCACGTAGCGTCTCTCAGACGCCCGTTCAGCTAAAAACCAACGCTGCACCAGACTGTGAACAAGCGTTGCGCGTGAGGATTTCAAAAAACTCACCCTGACCCTTTGTATCCTGCCATCGCCCGTCCACCCACCGGAAATGGTAGCCCCCTGAGCGCGCTGCCAGCCACACCTCTTGCAAGGGCTTTTGCAGATTCACCACAATCTGGCTGCGATTCTCGAAGACCAGGGTGACCATGCCGCCGACGCGTTGGTTGTCGATGTCCGCCTCCGCCTCGTCGTTTATCCGGTCGCAGGCCAATTCCACGGCTTGCAGCAGGGCTTCGGCCTGGTTCATGAATTCAGAATCCGACTGCGATGGGCTCATTACAATTTGACGATGTTGAAGTACTTGAAAACCATGTGGTGGGCGTGCGCCGTGTGCGCCTGCGCGGCTCATCTTAGCGGCTGCGGGCAAACCGGCCCGCTGTATCTGCCAAAGGACAAACCGTCTGCAGGCCTTTCCCAGCCCATCACATACCCGTGGAGCGATGGTTTATCTGTTCTTGCGATAGGAAGAGCATGAAGATGGGCGTACTTTCGGGGCATCCCTTTATCCACTACAGCAACGGACAGCTTTGTGTCGAAGGCATTGCGCTGCAAACCTTGGCGCAAAAGCACGGCACCCCGCTGTTCGTCTATTCCAAGGCGGCCATGCTGTCGGCGCTCGCCGCCTACCAACGCGGTTTTTTAGGCAGAACGGCGCAGATTTGTTATGCCATGAAGGCCAACTCTACCTTGGGGGTACTACAGGTTTTTGCCCAAGCGGGTTGCGGCTTTGACATTGTCTCGGGTGGTGAGCTCGCCCGTGTGATCGCTGCGGGAGGCGATGTGGGCAAGGTCATTTTTTCCGGCGTTGGGAAAACCCGCGTAGAAATGCGCCAGGCACTGGAGGCAGGCATCGGCTGCTTCAATGTAGAAAGCGAAGCAGAGCTCGCTGTCCTGAACGCGGTTGCGGTGGAACTGGGCAGCAAAGCACCCATCAGCATCCGAGTCAATCCGAATGTGGATCCCAAAACCCACCCCTACATTTCCACAGGCCTCAAAGGCAACAAATTTGGCGTAGCCCATGAACGTACGCTGGCCACATACCAACGTGCCGCAGAAATGCCAGGGCTTCGCATTACGGGGATTGACTGCCATATCGGCTCTCAAATCACGGACAGCGACCCGTATCTGGATGCTATGGACCGGATGCTGGACCTGGTGGCGGCTATCGAAGCAACAGGAATTCACCTCGACCACATCGACCTGGGCGGCGGGCTGGGCATTGACTACAACGGCGACACGCCACCAGCGGCCGATGCCCTGTGGGCGCAGTTGCTCGCCAAATTGGATGCCCGCGGTTTCGGACAGCGCAAGCTGATGATCGAGCCCGGCCGTTCCCTCGTGGGCAATGCGGGTGTGTGCGTGACCGAGGTGCTCTATCGCAAACCAGGCGAACAGAAAAATTTCTGCATCGTGGACGCCGCTATGAATGACCTGCCGCGTCCTGCGATGTACCAGGCCTTTCACCGCATCGTGCCGCTGAACGAGCACTCCGATGGCGATGCGATGCTGTGTGACGTGGTCGGCCCTGTATGCGAGAGCGGCGACTGGATCGGGCGGGACCGCCAGATCAGCGCGCGGGCGGGCGAGTACCTGGCAGTGCTATCTGCGGGCGCTTATTGTGTGAGCATGTCCAGCAACTACAACTCACGCCCGCGCGCGGCCGAGCTGCTGGTGGACGGCGACACCGTGCACGTGTTGCGTCCGCGCGAAAGCATCGCCTCGTTATTCGCTGGCGAACAGCTGCGCTAAGAATTCCGCACAGGCGGTGCCTGGCGGCTGCGCAAAGCGCGCAATACGCGCCATCCCAATAAGACTCCCAGAATCGCACCGTAGACGGCGACGGCAGCCAGATTATTCTTGGCTGCACGCATCCAGAAGAAGTGGAGGATCGCTAAGCCGGCAACCAGGTAAACCGCCCGGTGCAGCCGCTGCCAACGTAATGCCCCCAGTCGCCGAACCGCGCCATTCCAGGATGTCGCCGCCAACAGACTCAAAAGCAGCAAGGATACAAAGCCGACCAAAATAAACGGGCGCTTAGGGATATCGGCAGCGATCTCAGAGAACTCCAGACCCTTGTCCAGCCAGCTGTAGGCCAGAAAATGCAGCATTGCATAGAAAAAGGCAAACAAACCCAACATACGGCGCAAGCGCGCCAGCGGGCTCAGTCCCAAGCCAACGCGCACGGGCGTAACGGCCAGCGCTACGCACAAGAAGCGCAGGGTCCAGTCGCCCGTTGA
>CAIOUR010000019.1 GCA_903861575.1 uncultured beta proteobacterium
GCTGCCGTTCTGGAAGCGCTTGCCGTCTACGTCGAGCCACATGCCCAGGGCTTGCGGGTCGGGGATTTCGTCGGCGGTGACCAGCCAGGGGCCGATGGGGCCGAAGGTGTCGCAGCCCTTGCCCTTATCCCAGGTGCCGCTGCGCTCGAGTTGGTACTCGCGCTCGGACACGTCGTTGATGACGCAGTAGCCCGCCACATGCGACAGCGCATCGGCCTCGCTGATGTAACGCCCACCCTGACCAATGACTACGCCGAGCTCGACTTCCCAGTCGGTTTTGAGCGAACCGCGCGGAATCTCCACCGCATCATCCGGACCGCAGATCGCGCTGGTCCATTTATTAAAGACCACGGGCTCAGGCGGCACTTGCATGCCGCTTTCTGCTGCGTGGTCAGAGTAATTCAGTCCGATACAGATAAATTTACCCACGCTGGCCACGCACGGGCCGATGCGTAAATCCTGTTGGGGGGTGCCCTCCACCAAAGGCAGGCTTTCCAGGTTGAGCGCGCGCAACACCTGAATTTGTGCGGGCATCAGGGCGGTACCGCCCACGTCGGCAATGTGGCCGGAGAGGTCGCGCACGCGGCCTTGGGCGTCCAAGACACCGGGTTTTTCTTCGCCGGGTAATCCGTAGCGTAGTAGTTTCACAGCCTCATCCTCTTCACAATAAAAAAAAGCCAGCCCGCACCAGGTGGCGCGGGCTGGCCCCTAGCTTAGATCAATCGTAGAGAACAGCGGCGATTTTGGGGTCGCTCATGTTGCTCTTGTCATAGTAGTAGAAGCCGGTGTCGATGACTTTAGGCAACTTCTCGCCTTTGAGCGCCATGACAGCTGCTTTGACGGTCTGGTAGCCAATGCCCACAGGGTTCTGGGTGATCGCGCCGGCCATGGTGCCGTCCATGATCATTTCTTTCTGTGCCTTGCCGGAGTCAAAACCGATGATGGTCACGCCGGTTTTCTTGGCTTCTTTCATGCCCTTGCCCGCGCCGATAGCAGAACCTTCGTTGGTGCCGAAGATGCCTTTGAGCTTGGGATGCGCTTGCATCAGGGTTTTGGCAATTTCAGCCGACTTCAGGTGGTCGCCGCCGCCGTACTGGATATCCACGATCTGGATCTTGGGGTACTTGGCTTTGATCTGGTTTACGAAGCCATCGCGACGGTCCACGCCGGTGGTGCTGGTCTGGTCGTGGCCGATAACCGCAACTTCGCCTTCGCCACCGATGATTTTCGCCATCATGTCGGCGGCCAATGCTGCGGCAGCCTTGCTGTTGGTTTGTGCGGTAGTCAGGACGATGTCGCTGTCCACGCCGGAGTCAAACGCGATCACGGGGATCTTGGCAGCCTGGGCTTTTTTCAGCAGCGGCAGGGCAGCTTTGCTGTCCAGCGCGGCAAAGCCGATGGCCTTGGGGTTTTTCGCCAGGGCAGCGGTCAGCATGTCGATTTGCTTGTCGACCATTTGCTCGGTCTCAGGACCTTCAAAAGTCACTTTGACATTGAATTCTTTGGCAGCCTGGTCAGCGCCGGACTTCACAGCCAGCCAGAACTGGTGCTGGAAACCCTTGGAGATCAGGGGGATATAAATTTCGTCAGCGGCCATGCTGATGGTGCTCATACCGGCCAATACCAAGCCTGCGGTCAGGGCTAGCAGTTTTCTCTTTGCGTTCATGCTTGTCTCCAGATAAAAAATGTCAAATCGACAGGGTAAGGATAAGGGAATCAAAAAACACGATAACCGAATACACGGGAATCAAAAGCACAGTGTGTTGGTGCGTCTCCTTTATGGGGGTGGAACAGATAGAAAAAATCGCAAGGGTTTTCAGTTACTGCTTCTTGCGCCGCAGGTTGTCGGTGTAAACCGCCAGAATAATGATCACGCCGGTGAGCACCATTTGCCATTCCTGCGCCACCGACATAATGCGCAGACCGTTAATCAGCACGCTCATGATGAAGGCGCCGATGATGGTGCCCAGAATCGTGCCGACTCCGCCGCTGAGCGAGGTGCCGCCGATTACCACAGCCGCAATCGCATCGAGCTCATAGCCTTGGCCCAGCGCGGGTTGCGCTGAATTCAGGCGCGAGGCGATCAACAAACCGGCGACGCCGCAAATGCCGCCGCTGAAGGCGTAAATGATCACTTTCCAGCGGTCCACGTTGACGCCGGACAGGCGAACGGCTTCTTCGTTGCTGCCCAGCGCAAAGGTGTAACGCCCCAAAGCCGTCTTGTTCAAGATGACTGCGCAGACCACCGCCACGATGAACATGATCAGCACGCCGTTGGGAATCGGCAGGCCTGGAATCAGGTCACTCAGGGCGGAGCCCAGCGATATGGAATCAAAACCTTCCACGTCATTGAAATAAATCGGGCGGGTTTTGGTGATGATGAGCGAAGCGCCTTTGAGCAGCATCATCATGCCCAGGGTCGCGATAAAGGGCGGCACCCGCAGTTTGGTGATCGCCAGGCCCGATACCGTGCCGCACAGCGCGCCCACCAGCACGGCACCGGGCACGCCGATCCATATCGGCAGGCCCAGGTTGACCATGAATACGCCGGCCATCACCGCACAAAACGTCATCAGTACGCCGACCGACAAATCGATACCCGAGGTGATGATGATGAAGGTGCTGGCAATCGCCAGCACGCCGATCACCGTGGTCGATTGCAAGATACCGATGATGTTGTCAGTGGTGAAAAACGCGTCGGGCTTGAGCACGCTGAAGATCACAATCAGCGCGATCAAACTGGCAAAGGCCAGCAGCTTTTGCTTGGCCTGGCTGTCGGATGCTTTGGCGGGTGCGTTCGCTGCCGGGGTTGAGGTGGGGATGTTGGTGGTCATGCTGTCACGGTATCGCGTTGGGTGGCCAGTTGCATCAAGCCTTCCTGGGTGGCGCGGTCGCCTGCCACCTCGCCGGTGATGCGGCCTTCGCACATCACCAGTACCCGATGGCTGAGTAAGAGCACCTCTGGCAATTCGGAAGAAATGACGATGATGGCTTTGCCCTGGGCTGCCAGTTCGTTGAGAAGTTTGTAGATTTCACTTTTCGCGCCGACGTCGATGCCGCGCGTGGGCTCGTCAAAAATGAGGATGTCGCAGTCGCGCACCAGCCACTTGGCAACCACCACTTTTTGTTGGTTGCCACCCGACAGCAAGCGCGCGGTCTGCGTCAAGGACGGCGTCTTGATACGCAGCGTATCGACCATTTTCTGGGAGACGCGGGTGATGCCGGCCTTCTCCAAGAACATGTGCATCCGCAAAAAGCGGCTCAGGCTGGGCAGCGTGATATTGGCTTGTACATCCATGCCGGTGGCCAAGCCGAAATGCTTGCGGTCTTCGGACAAATAGCCGATGCCGGCCTGCACCGCGTCGCGCGGTGCGGTCAAGCGAATACGCCGGCCATGTACATGGACCTCGCCGGCTTCCACAGGGTCGGCTCCGAAGATCGCCCGAGCCACTTCGGTACGGCCCGCGCCCATCAGTCCGGCAAAACCCAGAATCTCACCACGGCGCAGCGAGAAGCTCACGTCGCGGATCACCCGTCCGCGGCGCAGGCCCTTGACTTCCAGCACCACCGGTTGGTCCGATGTGTCCGGTATGTGTTTGGCGCTTTGCTCCAAGGTGCGCCCGACCATCATGGCAATGACCTGTGGCATGGGCGTGCTGGCCGGCACGGTGTCGATGTAGCAGCCGTCCCGCAGCACGGTGATGCGGTCGGCGATGCGCTGGATTTCGTCCATCTTGTGCGAGATGTAGACCACGCCCACGCCCTGGGCCTTGAGCTCGCGGATGATGCGAAACAGTTCCTCAATTTCAGCGTTGTTCAGCGCCGCCGTGGGTTCGTCCATGATCAACACACGGCTTTGGTGCGACAGCGCTTTGGCAATTTCCACCATTTGCTGCCGCGCGACCGTCAATTCGCTGATGCGGCTGGTCGGCTCCAGCACGAGTTTGAGGCGCTTGAACAGCGCTTCGGTGTCGGCATTGAGCCGCGTTTCGTCCAGTAAAAGGCCGCCGAGCTTGCGCGGCTCGCGCCCGAGAAAAATATTTTGCGCCGCCGTCAGATGGCTCATCAGGTGCAGTTCCTGGTGCACGATGCCAATGGCCAAGGACTGGGCGTGGGCGGGGCTTTGGATATCCACCGGCTGGCCGTCGAGCAGGATGTCGCCGCTGTCTTTGCGGTACACCCCGGCCAGGATTTTCATCAGCGTGGATTTGCCCGCGCCGTTCTCGCCCATCAGGGCATGCACTTCACCGGCTTGCAGGTCAAATCGGGCCTCGTGCAGCGCACGTACGCCGGGGAATGACTTGCTCAGCTGGCGAACTTCGATCAAAGACGGCATCGCGGGGTCCGGCTTCAAATGGTGACGCCGCCGTCAACCAGAAGGTTCTGCCCGGTCACAAAACGCGATTCGTCGCTGGCCAGGAAGACAACCATGGGCGTGATGTCATCCACGGTCGCCAAGCGGCCCACCGGTTGGCGCGCAATAAAGTCTTTTTCTGCCTGCACCGGGTCGGCGGCTGCTGCGATACGCCCGCGCAATGAGGGCGTGTCCACGGTGCCCGGGCACAACGCGTTGGCGCGCAAGCCCTGTTTCACGAAGTCGGCCGCCAGCGATTTGGTCAGGCCGATAACCGCCGCTTTGGTAGTGCCATAGGCGCAACGGTTAACAAAGCCTTTGATGCTGGAAGCCATGGAGGCCATATTGATGATGGACACGCTAACCCCGCTGTCCTGGGCGTGGCGCAGCATGCCCGGCAAAAAGGCACGGGTCATGCGAAACATGCTTTTGACATTGAGGTCAAAGCTGGTGTCCCAGTCTTCCTCGCTGCAGTCCAACAGGGTTCCGTTGGCCACCATACCGGCGCAATTGAAGAGCGCATCCAGCGGGCCCACACGCGCAGCGAGCGCGAGCACTGCTGCGCCGTCGCGTACGTCAAGGTGCTCGGTTTGGATGGTGGGTGCGCTTTGCGCAAGGGATTCCAACAATGCTGCATTGATGTCGGTGGCAATCACCCGAGCGCCCTCAGCGGCGCAGGCGAGAGCGCTGGCGCGGCCAATGCCTTGGGCAGCGGCCGTGATCAGCACCGTCTTGCCCTGCAAACGTCCTTGCGCCATGGTCTTATCCTCGTTATAAAAAATTCAAATATGAATAATTGATTCACTACTGAATGGGGATCATAATGAGGAATAGGCAGTCCCCACTCAGTGCTTTCCCTAATTCAGTTTAGTTTATTTAGTCAATTCTAAGCCCATCTGATCATGCCGCCGGCAAGCCCACCGAAGCCCCGAGGTCGCCCACGTAAGACTGCTGCTGCGGAGTCCGGCGCACAGGTTGTGTACCGGGCTCCGGCGCTCGACAAAGGCTTGGATATCCTGGAACTGCTTGCCACCCAGCCCGACGGTTTGACGCGGGCGCAGATCGTCAAAGAAATGGCGCGCAGTTCCAATGAAATTTATCGCATGCTGGAGCGGCTGGTAGCGCGCCAGTATGTGACGCGCAGCACCAGCGGTGACCGCTACGCCCTCAGCCTGAAGCTGTTTGCCATGGCCCATGTGCACCCGCCGCTGAACCGGCTCGTTAACCACGCGCTACCCGTGATGGACGACTTCGCCCGCCGGGCGGAGCAGTCGTGCCATATGGGTGTGTACGACCGGGGCAACGTGCTGATTGCCGCCCAGGTCAACAGCCCGCGTGGCTGGAGTTTTTCGGTTCAGCGCGGGGCCAGAGTCGGCTTGCTCGACACGGCGTCCGGTCACATCCTGCTGGCCTACGCGGACTCGGAATCCCGCCAACGCATGGTGGCCGCGCACCAGCCCTTAGACGGTGAGGTGCCCGTCACGGCCGAAAGCTTGGCCCGGACGCTGGCTGCCATCCGCGCGCAGGGTTACGTGGAACGGGACAGTGCGCAGTCCTTTGGCGTGGTCGATATTTCCTTCCCGGTTCTGGGTCCCGACAACACGGCCCTGGCAACCCTGACCTGCCCCTACATCCGCCGTATCGACAGCCATGTGGGGCCTGCCTCAGCGGCGGTGCGCAACTTGTTGCGGGACGCCACGGTGGCGTTGTCGTTCGCACACAATCCGCCCCCGACCGGGGCCAAGAGTCCAGCCTGAAGCGTTGTATTGCATGCCGTCCCTTTCCGAAGCATCTTCCTGTTCTGTGGCGCTGCTTGTGGCTTTGCCGCAGGAGCTGGATGCCAGCCTGCTTGCGGGTGTTCCCGTGGTCTACACCGGTGTTGGCAAGGTCAACGCCGCCATTGCAGCGGCCCAATGCATACAGCAATACCGGCCGCGCCTGTTGTTGAACTTCGGATCGGCCGGCCGCGTCAGGCCCGGGCCCCAGGGTTTGTTGGAAGTAGCGCGGGTGCTGCAGCGCGACATGCTGGCCGAGCCGCTTGCGCCGCGCGGCACCACGCCTTTCCATGATGGGCCGCATGCCCTGGAGTCCGGCCAGTCCGGGTTGGTCTGTGCCACGGGCGACAGCTTTGTGACCGGGCCTGATCCCTGGTTCAATGCGCAGGGCGTGGACGTGGTGGACATGGAGTTGTTCGCGCTCGCCGCCGTGTGCCAACGCAGCGGCGTCGCCTGGCGCTCCCTGAAGTTCATTTCCGACGATGCCAACACCGAGTCTGGCAAGGACTGGGCCACCAATGTGCGCATGGGCCAGCAGCTTTTTCTGGCGTGGTGGCGGGAACACCGCGCAACCTTGGGCGCCTAAAAACCCGCTGCCTGCTGCTCCAAGCGGTACGGCGGCAACCCGCTGAGCATGCGCCGCCCGTAGGCCTGGGTCAGCAAGCGCTTGTCGTAGCACACGACTTCAGCGCGGTCGGATTCGGTGCGGATAGCCCGGCCCGTCCATTGCAGCAGCTTGATGCCGGTGGCCGGGACCACCAGTTCGTTGAACGGATCACGCCCCAGGCGGCGCAGCCATTCCGCGCGGGCTTCGTCCACGGGGTCGCTGGGCGGTGTGAAGGGCAGCTTGGCGATGAAGACCGTCTCGCACAAAGCCCCCGGTAAATCCAGGCCTTCGCCAAACGACTGCAAACCAAACAGCACCGATGGCAGCCCCGCTTCCACCCGTGCGCTGTGCGCCGCCAGCAGCCGGGTGCGCGACAAGGTACCTTGCACCAACACCACGTCCAGCAGTATGCCGGGTAGGGCGTCGGTGGCGGCGCGCATCTGCGCCTTGGAGGTGAACAACACCAAGGCGCCGCGTTCCACCCGCGCCAAATCTTCCAGCAAGAGCTCCACCATTTCGGCCGTGTAAGCGGCAGCGTTTTTGGGGTCGGCTACGGTTTGCGCCACCCGCAGGGTGCCTTGCGTGGCGTAGTCGAAGGGGCTGCTGACTTCCAGCGCGCTGGCCTGCGGGTTGTGACGCAGGCCGGCTTCCTGCAAAAAATAGTCAAAGCTGCCGCAGCTGGTGAGGGACGCGGATGTCAACACCGCGCCACGCACCTGGCTCCACAAAAACTGCCGTAGCAAATCGCCGGGCACGATGGGGCAGGCGTGCGCGCTCAATCGCAAAAAGTCGCCGTCGGTGGTGCAGGCCAGCCATTTCGCCAGCGGCTGCTCGCCGTGTTCGAGCAGCAATTGGGCGGTGTCGGCCGCGCTGGCCAGTTTGGGCGCGAGCGGCCCTAAGCGGGCGTAGAGCTGCGCACATTGCAGCGCGCGGCTGGGGTCTTCTTTGGACAGGGTCTTGACCTCCTGGCCCAGGGCGTCGAGAGCCTTTTGCAGACCGGCTGCTTGCGCGGCCATCTGGCTGACCGGCTCGTGCAGCGCATCGGGTAGAACGCCATGGGCAAAGCGCAGGGTGCCGTCCTGCCCGCCGGTACTGGCGTGCACCAGTTCCAGCACCATGCGCGCCAAGGTGTTGAAGATGCCTTTGAGTTGGCTGGCCACCGTTGACGGGTCTTCACCCAATTCCAGATCCAGTGCCTTCGCGACTTCCTTCATCGCTCTGGGCAGCTGGTCCAGCCAGCGCAGATTGCCCAGGTCGACCGCGTTGCTGAACTGGTCCAGCGCAACCGCCGGCAGGTGGTGCGCCTCGTCAAAAATGACCAGGCAGTTATCCAGATCGGGCAGCGTTTTGGTGCCCAGCGAAGCCAGCACCAGATCGTGGTTGGCCACGATTACTTGCGCTTGCGCCAGTGCGTTGCGGGCCTGGTAATAGCTGCAGCCGTTGAAGCTTGGGCATTGGCGCACGGTGCAGCTATGGCGCTCAGCCGCCACCGGCCCCCAGTCTTCGGGCTGCGGGCTTTGGGCCAGGCTGTCGCGGTCGCCATCCCAGCCGGCAGCGAGCTGCGTGGCCATGTGCTCGTACAGCCGCGTGCGCCGTTCTTCCCGGGCTTCGCGCGAGGCGCTGCCCAACGCTTGGGCGGGAAAATCGTCTTCAAACAAGTCGTCTTCCGCACTGCCCACACCCACCAGCCGCTCCAGCTTCACTTTGCACACATACCGCCCGCGCCCCTTAGCCAGCGCGTACACAAAGGGCTCGTCCATGGTTTGCGCCAGCGCGGGTAGGTCTTTTTGCATGAGCTGTTCTTGCAGCGCGACGGTAGCGGTCGAGATGATGACCCGCGTCTTGCGGGCCAAGGCCAGCGCGACCGCCGTGCTGGCATAGGCCGCAGATTTACCCACGCCCGTGCCCGCTTGCACCACCGCAATCGCTTGCGTCGGGTTCTCGCATTCACCCAGATCGGCGCGGGACAGCGTGTCGGCGATGCGCTGCGCCATGGCCTGCTGACCGGCGCGCGGCGTGAAGGCGGCACTGCGCTGAACCATGGTGTCAAATGCCCGCATGGCGTGTTGGGCCAGCGCAGCGCTGGCGGGCGTGTGCGCGGGTGTTGGGTCGGCGCTCATGCGGGGCCGTCCGGGAAC
>CAIOUR010000020.1 GCA_903861575.1 uncultured beta proteobacterium
GGGCGCTCGTGCATGCGCGGGACGCCACGCAGCGTGCAATCAGCGCCGAGTACCGCTAAGGCGGCGGTCAGCGGGCGCATGGCGGTTCCGGCGTTGCCCAGGAACAGGTCTAAGTGTGTGTGCGGAACACGGCCCCCCAGGCCGGTTATGTGTAGCTGCGTGCCCGAGCGGCGCAAGCCGCAACCCAGGGCGCGCAACGCATCCAGCATGACCCGGGTGTCATCCGAGTCCAGCAGGTCGTGCACCGCGGTCTCGCCCTCGCACAAGGCGCACAGCAGCAGCACGCGGTTGGAAATACTTTTGGAGCCGGGCAGGGTGACAGCACCGGCTGCGCTCAACAGGTGCGGAATATCGAGGAATGCGGTGCGAAACATAAGCAGCGTGGGGTATGTCTTCAACTACCCATTTTCCAGACGGCGCGGGCGCTGCTGGCTTGGTTGATCAGGGTGCCGAGCCGGGCGCTGTCACCGTGTTCGAGGCAATGCTCCAGCGCGTCCAACTGGGCGCGAAACAAGGCGCTTTGGTGTTGCACCTGCGCGCGGTTGGCCAGCAGGACGTCGCGCCAGAGGGCCGGGTCACCCTCGGCAATCCGGCTGAAGTCGCGAAAACCCGGGCCGGCCAGCGCCAGCAGATCCGCGCCATCCGGCTGTTCCGTGATGGCATTCATCAGCGCAAAAGCGAGCAGATGTGGCAAGTGGCTGACGGCGGCAAAACCTGCGTCGTGCGCGGCAGGCGTCATCTCGCGCACGCGGCATTGCAGCGCTTGCCACAGCTGGCGCGCCTTCGTAATCGCTTGCGGATTGGTTACCGCGCCTGGCGTAAGTACCAGCAGGCAGTTCCGGTAGAGATCGGCTTGCGCATGCGCCACACCGGCTTGCGCCTTACCGGCAATCGGATGGGCCGGTACAAACCACGGCAGCTGCGTACCGCCCAGCGCGGCAGCGGCCGCCTGCACTACATCGCTTTTGGTCGAACCCACGTCCATGACCAGGGCCTCGGGCGCCAGCGCTTCGCTGATCGCGCGCAAGGTGGCTTCGGTGCTGGCAACGGGCAGGGCCAGCAGCACCAGGTCGCTGTCAAGCGCCGCCGCCGCTGGCGTGTCACAAGCCGCATCTATGGCACCCAGGGCGAGCGCGGCGTCGCGGCTGCGCGCCGTGGGGCTGTAGCCCACCACGCGTTCGACCAGGCCGGCCTGCCGCACCGCCAGGGCGAACGAGCCGCCCATCAGCCCGCAGCCGATCAATCCGAGTTGCCGAAACATCGGCTTTGTGTTCGCCACTGCCTCAGTCCGACAAGGGGTAGGTGCCCAGAACCCGGTAGAAAGCACACAGGCTTTGCAGGTCGTGCAAGGCGGCCTGCACGTGCGGCTGGCTGGGGTGGCCTTGCAGGTCGATGTAGAAAAAATACTCCCACTGGCCCGAGCGCGCCGGGCGCGACTCAAAGCGCGTCATGGATACGCCGTGTTGTTTGAGTGGTACCAGCAGATCATGGACCGCGCCCGGTCGGTTGGGCACGGATACCACCAGGCTCACGCAGTCCTTGCCGCTGGCCTGTGGTGCTGGTAGCGAGCTGGGCAGGCACACGACCACAAAGCGGGTGCGGTTGAAGGCGTCGTCCTGCACCGCCTGTGCGGCAATATGCAAGCCGAATTCGGACGCTGCGCGCTCACTGGCGAGCGCCGCCCAGGCTGGGTTGGTGGCCGCCAGGCGTGCGCCTTCGGCGTTGCTGGATACGGCGCGGCGCTCCGCCCGGGGCAGGTGGGTGTTGAGCCACTGCTGGCATTGGGCCAGCGCCTGCGGATGCGCCAGTACGACTTCCACGCCATCAGCGGACGGGCTGCTGCGTAGCAGATGGTGGCGCACCATCAGGCTGATTTCTCCCACGATATGCAGCGGCGAATGCAAGAGCAGGTCGAGACTGCGCGTGACCACGCCCTCCGTGCTGTTTTCCACTGGCACGACGCCGAACTCTGCGCCGCCTGCGCTGGCCGCGTGGAAGACCTCGTCGAAATTGCTGCAGGGCAGGTGCGCGATGCTGGAGCCGAAGAAGCGCAGGGCGGCCTCTTCGCTGAATGTACCGTGCGGTCCCAGGTAGGCCACGCGCTGCGGCGCCTCCAAGGCGCGGCAGGCGGACATGATTTCACGCCAGATGAAGGCCACGCCTTCGGGCTTGAGCAAGCCCGCATTGGACTTTTGCAGGTTCTGAATGACCTGGGCCTCGCGCTCCGGGCGGAACACGGGAGACCCTTCCGCGTGCTTGATCACGCCGACTTCATGTGCCAGCGCCGCCCGGTCATTGAGCATGCGCAACAGCGACTGGTCCAGCGCATCGATCTGGGTTCGGAGCTCGGTGAGCGTCTTGGTCATGGCGGCGTGAGAGCTGTGAAAAGGGTCTTCGGGCGCGGCGCGGTTCAGGCCTGGGTGCGCTCAAACTCGCGCATCAAGCTTATCAGCGTCTGCACGCCTTCCATCGGCATGGCGTTGTAGATGCTGGCGCGCAGGCCACCCAGCGACTTGTGGCCCTTGAGTTGCAACAGCCCGGCGTCGGCAGCACTGGCCAGAAAAGCGTCGGTGCGCTCAGGCGCGCGCAGGAAAAACGGCACATTCATGCGCGAGCGGCAGGCAGGATCCACCGGGTTGTAAAACAGCGCGGATGCGTCGATTGCAGCGTAGAGAGCCTGGGCCTTGGCGATATTGCGCTCTTCGATGGCAGCCAAACCACCTTGGTGTAACAACCATTGGAAAACCAGTCCGGCCATGTAGATGCCGAAGGTGGGCGGTGTGTTGACCATGGAGTCGTTGCGCGCCAGCTCCCGGTACTGGAAAACGCTAGGGCAGGCGGGCAGGGTGTGCTCCAGCAGATCCTCGCGGACCACCACCAGCGTCAAGCCGGCAGGCCCCAGGTTTTTTTGGGCACCGGCATAGGCCAGCCCGACGCGCGTCCAATCCACAGGCCGCGAAGCGATATGGGACGAGCAGTCGATCACCAGCGGCGCGTTGCATCCCATCCCCGCCAGATCGGGCAGTGTGTGGAACTCCACGCCGTGGATGGTTTCGTTACTGCACAGATGCACGTAAGCCGCGCCGTCGGTGAGCTGCCAATTTGCCGGGTCTGGAATATCGCGGAATGCGGCACTGTGCGCGGCCTCGTGCGCCTCGCAATATTTGCGCGCTTCCAACAGCGATTTGGCGCTCCAGCCGCCAGTGACGACAAAGTCAGCCTTGGCTGGGCTTTGCACTGAAGGGCCGCATAAATTCAGCGGAACGATCGCGTTTTGTGACGCGCCACCACCCTGCATGAACAGGATATGGAAGTGGTCCGGCACCGCCATCAGCTTGCGAAAGTCGGCCTGAGCGCGTGCCAGGATCTCGCCGAATTCGCGTCCCCGGTGGCTCATTTCCATCACGCCCATGCCGCTGCGACGCCCGCCTGCGTCGGGCCAGTCCAGCATCTCATCGGCCGCCTGGGCCAGCACCTCAGCGGGCATGGCCGCCGGTCCTGCGGAAAAGTTGAAGGGGCGCACAGCCATGCGGCCGCGTCTCAGTCGGCGCTGTTTCCAGCGTCGTCCTGGCCTTCGCCTGCAGCCCCGTCGCCGTCTTCCTGGGCGTCGGATACTGCCTGCGCGTCGTTCTCCACGATGCGTTGCAGGCCGCTGAGCTGCGAACCGGGGTCCAGGCTGATCAGGGTGACGCCCTGGGTTGCTCGTCCGAGTTCGCGGATTTCCGCAACCCGGGTGCGCACCAGAATGCCTTTGTCGGTGATGAGCATGATCTCGTCATCGGCGTGCACCAGCGTGGCTGCCACCACTTTCCCGTTGCGGCCCGATTGCTGGATCGCGATCATGCCCTTGGTGCCGCGACCGTGGCGGGTGTACTCGGTGATGTTGGTGCGCTTGCCGTAGCCGTTCTCGGTAGCGGTGAGCACACTTTGCAGCTCGTCTTCGGCGACGAGCATGGCAATCACGCTCTGGCCCTCTTCCAGCATCATGCCGCGCACACCACGCGCGTTGCGGCCCATGGGGCGCACATCGTTTTCGTCAAAGCGCACCGCCTTGCCGCCGTCCGAGAACAGCATCACATCGTGGGTGCCATCGGTGAGCGCGGCGCCAATCAAAAAGTCGCCCTCGTCCAAGTCAACGGCAATGATGCCGGCCTTGCGCGGGTTGGAGAATTCGTCCAGGCTGGTCTTTTTGACCGTACCCATGCGCGTGGCCATGAAGATGTACTGGTCAGCCGGGAAGCTGCGCTTCTCGCCGGTCAGCGGCAGCACGACGGTGATCTTTTCGCCCTCAACCAGCGGGAAC
>CAIOUR010000021.1 GCA_903861575.1 uncultured beta proteobacterium
AAATTGATGTGCGCCATGTTGTTGTCGGGCCGGCGGTCCCATTGCGAATCGAAAACCGGCCGCCCGCTCAGTGCTTGCATGGTCACCGGGGTAATGAACTGCGCCGCTGCCTCGGTCATCACCACCTGCACCGTGGCGCCTTCCTTGACCATGGCGCGGCACAGCTCGGCCGCCTTGTAGCAGGCGATACCGCCGCTGAGGCCCAGAACAATGTGTTTCCCCTGCAGGTGCATGTTGTAGCGATGCGCGATGGACTTTTCGGGTTGGGCGGATGGGGTGCGAGGACGCCTGGGGCGTCGGGGCGCAATGTAGCAGACGCCTATAATTGCGCTTTACCAGCTCCCGAACCCTGCGGTTCGTCTTCGCCATGACCAAATTTGTCTTTGTCACTGGCGGCGTGGTGTCCTCCCTGGGCAAGGGAATCGCCTCAGCCTCCCTCGCTGCGATTTTGGAGTCGCGAGGCCTCAAAGTCACCTTAATTAAGCTGGATCCCTACCTCAACGTCGATCCGGGCACCATGTCGCCACTGCAACACGGCGAGGTTTTTGTTACCGACGACGGCGCAGAAACCGATCTGGATCTGGGCCATTACGAGCGTTTTGTTGAGACGCGCATGCGCAAGTCCAACAACTTCACCACCGGACAGATTTACCAAAGCGTGCTCGATAAGGAACGCCGTGGTGACTACTTGGGCAAAACCGTACAGGTGATTCCGCACGTCACCAATGAGATCCAGGAATTCGTCAAACGTGGCGCACGCTACGGCGAATCAGACGCGGTGGACGTGGCTATCGTGGAAATCGGCGGCACCGTGGGTGACATCGAATCCCTGCCATTTTTGGAGGCGGTGCGCCAGCTCAGCCTGCAGCTCGGAGCCAACAACAGCGCCTTTGTACATTTGAGTTACGTCCCCTGGATTGCCGCAGCCGGCGAACTCAAAACCAAGCCCACCCAGCACACCGCCAAACAGTTGCGAGAAATCGGCATCCAGGCCGACGCCTTGCTGTGCCGCGCGGATCGTCCGATTCCGGACGAGGAGCGCAACAAAATTTCGCTGTTCTCCAACGTGCCCTTGTGGGGCGTGATTTCGATGTGGGATGTGGACACGATTTACAAAGTCCCCCGAATGCTCCACGAGCAAGGCCTGGATGGCCTGATTTGCGACAAGCTGCGCCTGAGTACCCCGCCCGCCAACTTGAAGCGCTGGGACGATTTGGTCTATGAAACAGAGCATCCGCGGGGTGAGATTCATATCGCCATGGTCGGCAAGTATGTGGACTTGTCCGACAGCTACAAGTCGCTCAACGAGGCGCTGCGCCACGCCGGTATGAAAAACCACGTCAAGGTTCGAATAGCCTACATCGACTCGGAGACGCTGGACGCCGATTCGGTGCAACAACTCGCCAAATATGACGCGGTCTTGGTGCCCGGCGGTTTTGGCAAACGGGGCATCGAAGGCAAGATCAAAGCGGCCCGCTTTGCGCGCGAAAACCGGGTGCCCTATCTGGGCATTTGTTTGGGCATGCAGGTGGCGACCATCGAATTCGCCCGCCATGTGGCCGGCCTGACAGACGCCAACAGTACCGAGTTCGAACCCGACAGCCCCAACCCGGTGATTGCGCTGATCACCGAATGGAAAGACGCCGACGGAACCGTCAAGACCCGTGACCAGAACTCCAACCTGGGCGGCACCATGCGCCTGGGCGCGCAAAGCTCGGACGTTGCCAAAGACACCATCGCCTACCAAATTTACGGCAAGGTGGTGACCGAACGGCACCGCCACCGTTACGAGGCGAACGTTAACTACCTCGCGACGTTGCGCCAGGCCGGCTTGGTGATTTCGGCGCTCACCCAGCGTGAGCAGTTGACCGAGATGATTGAGTTGCCGCGCAGCGTGCACCCCTGGTTTGTGGGTGTGCAGTTTCACCCTGAATTCAAGTCCACTCCCTGGGACGGGCACCCCTTGTTTAACGCGTTCATCAGCGCTGCCTTGGAACACCAGGGTTCTGGACGCCCTCTGAAAGTCGCCGCATGAAATTGTGTGGTTTTGAGGTCGGCCTGCATCGGCCGATATTTTTGATTGCTGGACCCTGTGTGATCGAGTCCGAGCAACTCCAAATGGATACCGCCGGCACCCTCAAAGAGATCGCCGCTTCCTTGGGCATTCCCTTTATTTTCAAAAGCAGTTTTGACAAGGCGAACCGCTCCAGCGGAACTACCTTTCGCGGTCCCGGTATCGAGCGTGGCCTGGAGATCCTGGCCAAGGTCAAACGCGAGTTGCAGGTGCCGGTGCTCACCGACATCCACAGCGAAGACCAGATCGCGCAGGTCAGCGCGGTGGTTGATGTGTTGCAGACCCCCGCGTTCCTGTGCCGCCAGACCGATTTCATCCGTGCCGTCGCGCAGTCCGGCAAGCCGGTGAATATCAAAAAGGGCCAGTTCCTGGCCCCTGGCGACATGAAAAACGTCATCGACAAAGCGCGCGCCGCAGCGCGTGAGGCCGGCTTGCCCGAAGACAACTTCATGGCCTGCGAGCGCGGAGCGAGTTTTGGCTACAACAACCTGGTTTCCGACATGCGGTCCTTGGCCATCATGCGCAACACCGGCTCGCCGGTGGTGTTTGACGCCACCCACTCGGTTCAACTGCCTGGCGGCCAGGGCACCAGCTCCGGAGGCCAGCGTGAGATGGTGCCGGTGCTGGCGCGCGCAGCGGTTGCGGTGGGCGTTGCCGGTTTGTTCATGGAAACCCACCCAGACCCTTCCAAAGCCCTCAGCGATGGGCCCAATGCGGTTCCGCTGCACCACATGAAAGCCCTCCTGGAAACGTTGGTGGCGCTGGACTCCGTAACCAAAAAGAATCCGTTTTTAGAAAATAGTTTCGTCTAATTGGCGTACAACCGGGCTACGCTTTGCGAAGCATCGCGACCCCAACTTTTGAAAGACATCTGATGAGTGCCATTGTTGACATCGTAGGACGCGAGATTTTGGATAGCCGGGGCAATCCCACGGTGGAATGTGATGTG
>CAIOUR010000022.1 GCA_903861575.1 uncultured beta proteobacterium
TCAAAAACAGCTTGTCGCCGTTGACGGGCGAGGCAAAGTGCACGCCTTCTTCGCTGATTTTGCGCATTGCCCCCAGGCTCCAGACCTGGAAACCGCCGGAGTCGGTGAGGATGGGTTTGTCCCATTTCTCAAACGCGTGCAGCCCGCCGAACTGGCGCAGCACATCCAGGCCCGGCCGCATCCACAGGTGAAAGGTATTACCCAAAATGATCTGCGCGCCCATCTCGTCCAGGCTGCGCGGCATCACGCCCTTGACCGTGCCATAGGTGCCCACCGGCATGAAAACCGGCGTCTCCACCACCCCATGGTTCAGGGTCACGCGGCCCCGGCGGGCGTGGCTGCCCAGGTAGCTGCCGTCCGCGCTGGGCGGATCATGGGCAAGAACATCGAACTTCAACATGCGGGAATTCTAGGCGGGCGGGTTGACGCATGCAGGCGGTTTACTTTATGCTTTGCTTTACTTTCGACAAAGTAAAGGATTCAAAATGTCAGAAATTGCAGACGTAGAAGCCATTGTTTCCAGCAAGGGGCAGGTCACCCTTCCGGCCGCGATGCGCGCCAAACTGGGGATCAGCGCGGGCTCGCACATCCATTTTGAGCTGCGCGGTAACGAGCTGGTGATCAAGCCCGAGCTGCCCATGAGCACCTACCGGGGAATGCTGAAAGGCTATGACCTTGGGGACATCGAACCCGAAAAAGAACCGGACCGGGAGTTTTGAATGAATCTCGTCGATTCGTCAGGCTGGATTGAGTACCTGCAAGACACGCCCCGTGCGGATTTGTTTGCCGCAGCCATAGAAGACCGCAACCACCTATTGGTCCCCACCATCTCACTCTTCGAAGTGCACCGGGTTCTCAGCCGCAGCCTGCCCGCCGACCTGGTGAACCGTTGCCTAGACGTGATGCGCCTGGGCCGCGTGCTCGATTTGACCGACGCACGCGCCGTTGCAGCCTCCCACATCGCGGCGCAGCACAAACTGGCCATGGCCGATGCAGCGATGTACGCCATGTCACTGGAATTCGGCGCCAGCTTCTGGACGCAGGACGTGGACTACCAGGGGCTGCCCGGCGTGCGCTACCAGGCCAAACCCGGCGCCTGAATCGCTTGTTGGCCGGGGCTACAGGCTCAGGCCAGGTTCTTGTGCAAGAACGCCAGCGTCTTGTCCCAGGCTTTCGCCGCAGCTTGCGCGTCGTGTTTCAAATAGGCCAGGTTTTTCGTGTCGGCTTCTTCGTTGACAAAAGCGTGTTTCGCCTCGTAGCGGTCAAAGGCGAATGCGACACCCGCTGCCGTGAGCTTTTGCTCCAGCGCGTCCACGCCCGCAATGGGAAAAACGTCGTCATGAATCGCCCAGCTGCCCATGAGCGGCACTTTGATTTTGCTGGCATCGACGTACTCCAAGGGAGGGTAGCCGTACCAAATGGCTGCCGCATCCACTTCGGGCACGAAGACGCTGGACAAGAGCGTCAAGGCGCCGCCCATGCAATACCCGGTGACGCCGACTTTGGGTGCGCCCGCGGCCTTGAGGAATTGCACGGCACCACGAATGTCCTGGCTGGCCGCATCACCGAAGTTCAGACCGTCCATCAAATGTTTGGCCTCGTTTTCTTCGAGCGCGAGTTGTCCTTTGTACAAATCCGGCACCAGAGCCTGGTAGCCCGCCTGCGCCAAGCGTTGCGCCACGTGCTGAATCTGCTCGTTGAGCCCCCACCATTCTTGAATCACCACAACAGCTGGCGCAGCAGCGCCAGCGGCAGGTTGCACAAGATAGCCGGTGGCGGCCTGCCCATCTGGGCGTGTGTAAGTGACCATAGAACCCATATCAAACTCCTTTAAATTGCCGTTGAAAAATTAAACTATTTTGCGCGCGCCACAAGCCCGGAGCGCGTTAGAACCGACCCGATAGCAAATCACCCGCGCCGGGGACGCGCGAATCCAAGCCCAGCTGTTTCAAAATAGACCAGGTGGTGCACACCGCGCTGGAAACCACGGGCAGGCCACTGGCCTCTTCGATCAAAGAAACAGACGCCAGAGACGGCATTTGCACGCACGCCGATGCCACGATGGCGTCCGCACCGTGCACATTGAGCTGCTTCCACAGTTCGGCCGGTGCCTGCGGGTCGCGTGCGCCCACGGCCAGGTTGTCATGGATTTCCAGCGACACACTGTCAATGACCTCAATGCCTTCGTTCTCAAGATAGTTGATCACCAACTGGGTCAGGGGCTTCATGTAAGGCGCAATGATGGAAACTTTTTTCGCTCCCATGGCCTGCAGGCCTTGCACCAATGCGCCCGCGCTGCTGGTGACGGGCGCAGCTCCGCCGTTTGCCGCCGTTACTTCGTGCAAGCGCTGCTGTGAAATTCGGTGGTAGCCCAAACCCATGCTCATGATGGCCACCAGGCAGGCGTAGGCCATCAAGTCCATGCGCGCATCTGACAACTCCAACGCGCAGCGGTCCGAGTCGCGGTCCATAGCGGCCAATTGTTCCTGGGTCACTTCCATCATCCGCATGCGGCTGGAGTGGAAGGTGAAGCGCTCCGCAAAAATACTCTCACGGGCGCGCAACATGGCCGGAATCTCGGTTTCCATGGTGGTGTTGGAACTCGGAACAATGAGGCCGACGCGGTATGCGGATTTCGTGTTCATGTGTTGAAAAGCTGTTGAGTTGGACTGAATTTTGGATACCTTTATTGATACAGTCCAATACATAATTCAGATTTATTCATAGTATTAAGGTATCAATCATGGAAATGCGACAACTGCGCTATTTCACGGTTCTGGCCCAGGAGCTGGGCTTTACCCGGGCCGCGCAGAAACTGCATGTGTCGCAACCGCCGCTGAGTTTTCAGATCGCCAGCTTGGAAGAGGAGCTGGGCACCCGGCTGTTTGACCGCACCAGCCGCAGCGTGCAATTGAACGCCGCTGGCCGCGCCTTTTTGCCACACGCGCAAGCAGTTCTGGAGCGCTTGGAGCGGGCGCGCACCCACGTGCGACAAGTGGCCCAAGGCTTTGAGGGCAGCGTGCACATCGGCCTGGCGGGTTCGCATTTTTTGGGGCCGCTGCCGCACTTCATTGCCGGGTTCCGCCAAAGCCGGCCCAAGGTCGATGTGGTCTTACACGAAATGATGCCCGCAGACCACCTGCAAGCGCTGCACGATGGGGCGGTCGACATCAGTCTCTTGCGCAGTCCGTCCGAACATCCTGGACTGCACGCGCAGCTGCTGTGGCGCGACCCGCTTGTCGTCGCGCTGCCACCAGGCCACCGCCTGGCCACTCGCAAGCGCATAGGCCTGGCCGATTTGCAAACCGAGGCCTTGGTGATGCTGCGTCCCGGCTCGTCGGTCTACGCGCAAAAGGTGTTTGACGCCTGCGTATCAGCAGGTTTTGTCCCGCGCGTGGTACAGCAAGTCATTGAAGTTCCCGCCATGGTGAACCTGGTCGCCGCCGGTTTGGGTGTGGCATTGGTGCCCGCATCTTTAGCCGGCATGTACAACGACGCGGTGACCCTGTGCCGCCTGTACGGCAGTACGCTCAACGGCGACGTGTACGCGTTGCGCCGCGCGGAGGCGATGCAACCCGCAGCAGCGGAGTGTTTGCAAGCCCTTCTTGAATGGGCCAAAAGTCACCCGATGGAATCGCGCTAAGCGTGGTCCCAGCGCGTGCAGTCCCTCACCGTAAATTCTCCTGGTTCGCGGGCGCGCGCGCCAGCAACATCGCATCCCCATAACTGAAAAACCGGTACCGCTGTGCAATCGCGTAGCGGTAGGCAGCCATGACCGGCTCGTAGCCGGCAAAAGCGCTGATCAGCATGAGCAAAGTTGACTTGGGCAGATGGAAGTTGGTGATCAACACATCCACCAGCCGGAACTGAAAGCCCGGCATGATGAAGATGCTTGTATCCCCGCTGGCCACGCCGCTGGCAGCCCAACTCTCCAAAGTGCGCACCGTGGTCGTGCCCACCGCCACGACCCGCCCGCCGCGCGCGCGGCAGGCGGCAATCGCGTCTTGCGTGGTCTGCGGTACCTGGTACCACTCGCTGTGCATGCGGTGCTCAGAGAGATTTTCGGTTTTGACCGGTTGAAAAGTACCCGCGCCAACATGCAGGGTCACGTGCGCACGGTGCACGCCCATGGTCTCCAGTTGCGCCAGCAGCGCCTCATCAAAATGCAGCGCAGCCGTCGGCGCGGCAATCGCACCGGGCTGCGTGGCAAACACGGTTTGGTAGCGCTGCGCGTCTGCTCCGGCATCCGGGTCCACACCATCTTGTCGCCGCTCAATGTAGGGCGGCAAAGGCATGTGGCCGTGGCGTTCCATCAGGGTGTAGGGGTCATCGCCCGCGTCGTTGGAGAGCACAAAACGGAACAGCGGCCCGTTCGCATCCGGCCAGCGACCCAGCAGCGTGGCGCGCAAGCCGTCGGCCAGACCGGGCGCCGTGTGCAGCGCCACGCTGTCGCCGGGCGCGGGCTTTTTGCTCACCCGCAAATGCGCCGCTACCTGGTTGCCGCCCAGCACCCGTTCGACCAAAATTTCCAGCTTACCGCCGCTGGCCTTTTCGCCAAAAAAACGCGCCTTCATGACCCGCGTGTCGTTGAGCACCAGCAAATCCCCCGGGCGCAGCAAGTCGGGCAGCGCGTGAAAGACGCGGTCCACCAACACAGGGCTGCGGGCATCCAGCAGCCGCGCGCTGCTGCGCTGCGCTGCCGGATGCTGGGCGATCAAATCGGGCGGCAGCGCGAAGTCAAAATCGCTGAGCGTGAAAGTGCGGGGCATGCCAGGAAGTATGCGTCAGCGCTGACTATCATGCGCCCATGAGCCAAAACCACCACGATCACGCACACGACCACCACAACGACGTGCACGACCATTCCCACCTCAGCGAAATGGATGTCCGTGTGCGCGCGCTGCAGAGCCTGCTGGTGGAAAAAGGCTACCTGGATCCGGCGGCGCTGGACGTGATCATTGAGACTTATGAACACCAGGTCGGGCCGCACAACGGCGCGCGCGTGGTGGCGCGGGCCTGGGATGAGCCGGCGTTTATGGAGTGGCTGCTGCGCGACGCCACCGCCGCCATCGCCTCCATGGGCTACACCGGCCGCCAGGGGGAGCACATGGTGGCCGTGGCCAACACACCGCAAACGCACCACATGGTGGTTTGCACGCTGTGCAGCTGCTACCCCTGGCCGGTGCTGGGCCTGCCGCCGGTTTGGTACAAAAGTGCGCCCTACCGCAGCAAAGCGGTGATGGACCCGCGCGGTGTGCTGGCCGATTTCGGCGTCCATGTTGATGACGGGGTCACCCTGCGGGTCTGGGACTCCACCGCGGAGGTCCGCTATCTGGTGGTGCCCATGCGTCCGGCCGGAACCGACGGCTGGACGCAGGAGCAACTAGCCACGCTGGTCACACGCGACAGCATGATCGGCACCGGCTTGGCGCTGCCGCCCTCCGCTGTGGCAGAGGCTGCGGCATGAACGGCGTGCACGACATGGGCGGTATGCAGGGTTTCGGCCCCGTGCGCCCCGAGGCCGACGAGCCCCTGTTTCATGCACCCTGGGAGCGCCAGGCGCTGGCCATGACAGTGGCCATGGGCGCCTGCGGTCAGTGGAACATCGACATTTCCCGCAGCGCGCGTGAATCCCTGCCGCCGGCGCAATACCTCAGCAGCAGTTACTACGCCATTTGGTTAGCTGGCCTGGAAAAGTTGATGCTTGCGCGCGGCATGGTCAGCGCCACCGAGCTGCAAACCGGCGGGGCTGAGACGCCACCGCTGGGCGGCGTGCGCACGCTTAACGGCCCACAAACCGCCAGCGCCCTGGCAAAGGGCAGCGCAAGCACCCGCGACATCGACGTGCCGCCGCGCTTTGCCGTCGGCCAGCGTGTGCGTGCGCGGCAAATGCATCCCGTAAGCCACACACGGCTACCCCGCTATGTGCGCGGCCACACCGGAACCGTTGAACGGATTCACGGCGCACATGTGTTCCCCGATACCCGTGTGAGCCGTCCGCTGCCGCCTTTTGTAGACGAGGCGCATTGGCTCTACACCGTGGTGTTTGACGGGCACGATTTGTGGGGCAGCGGCGCGTCCGCTGGGCTGCTGGTCAGCGTGGACGCCTGGGAGCCCTATCTGGAAGCCGTGGAAGCGGCGCCATGAGCAACCCGCGTGCCACGCTCGCTGAGATTGCCGCACAGTGCCGCGGCGACCTGCCGCTGCCGCCCGGTGCCGCAGATGCGCCCGTATTCGCCGAGCCATGGCAAGCCCAGGCCTTTGCCATGGCGGTGCAGTTGCACGCCAGAGGCGTATTCACCTGGCCGCAATGGGCGCAGGCCCTGAGCCAAACCATCGCCGAGGCACGGGTGGCAGGCGACCCGGACGACGGCAGCAACTATTACCAGCACTGGGTCGACGCGTTGGAGCGCCTGGTACTGGCGAAAGGGCTGGGCACGGCCGAGCAAGTTCACCGCTTGGAACACGCCTGGGAAGCCGCTGCGGCGCGCACACCCCACGGCCAGCCGATTGAACTGCAAGCGCAGGATTTCACCAGCGCCTGACAAACGCTGTTCAGGTCTTGACCCACGTCAAAGCCGCTTACACACTTTGTCGCTACAGTGGGTTCTCTTTTTAAGGAGGATCTCATGGTCGCAATTGACGCCGAACACAAAGCCAAACTGATGCACGACCTGAATTTGGTCATTGAAGATGCCCAAGTCCTGCTGCGCATGACCGCGGATCAAGTCGGCGACGAGGCCAAGGCTGTACGCGAACGCGTGAGCGCCCGCCTTGGCCAAGCCAAAGAGGAGCTGCAAGCGCTTCAAGACAGCGCCCTGCAAAGCGCCAAAGCCGCTGCCCACGCCACCGACCATTTCGTGCACGAGAACCCTTGGAAGTCCGTGGCCATTGCCGCCGGAGCTGGCCTGCTGCTGGGCGTGCTCATCAGCCGCCGCTGACCCCCGAAGGTTGAAACCCGTGGAACCCGCAAGCAGCAGCGGTTTGATGGCCTCGCTGCGGCAATTGCTCAGCACGCTGTTGGAAATCGCGCAGGTTCGCTTGGAGCTGATCAGCACCGAGCTGGAGCTAGAGAAACGCCGCTGGTTCGATGCCCTGTGGCTCGGGGCGTTGGCACTGGTTTGCCTTGCGCTGGGGCTGGTGCTTCTGTGCGGCACGCTCTTGCTGCTTTTTTGGGAGGGCTACCGCCTGGCCGCAGCGGCCGGTTTGACCATGCTGTTTTTGGCTGGAGGGACGCTATTGCTGACCCAAGCCCGGCGGCGCATGCGGCAACCCGGCGGTATGTTCAACGCCAGCGTGCGCGAGTTGCAGCGCGACCGTGGCGTCGAAAAGCCAGCGCCGTGAATACACCATGACCGCGGACGAACTGCAGGCCCGCCGAACCCGATTGCTGCAACGCAGTGCCGTCTTGCGGCAGCAAGCTGCCTGCGAATTGCAGAAGATGGAACCCGTATTTGTGGTGGGCGACCGCCTGCTGCAGGGATGGATATGGCTGCGGCGCAACCCCGTTTATTTGGCTGGCGCGCTCGCGGTGGTGGTGGTGCTCATGCCGCGCGCGGTGCTGCGCACAACGGCCCGGGTCTGGTCCTTGTGGCAAAGCTGGCAAAAGGCAAGACGCTGGCTCGCGCAGCCACGCTAAGCCCTGATTTTTTGAACCAACGCCGTAGTCGAATAGCCGTTGACAAAAGGCAGTGCCAGTGCACGCCCGCCCCAGGATTGCACCAAGGCAGTCTCTGGCAGGCTTTGCATGTCGTAATCACCGCCCTTGACCAGGATATCCGGGCGCAACTGGCCGATCAAGGCCTCGGGGGTGTCTTCATCAAACCAGGTGACGAGATCGGCCGCTCCCAAAGCAGCAATCACCATCGCCCGGTCCATCTCATTATTCAAAGGGCGATCGGGGCCTTTGCCCAGGCGGCGCGCCGACGCATCAGTATTGAGCGCGACCACCAGGCTGCCCCCTAGCGCACGGGCTTGAGCCAGGTACACCACATGGCCGCGGTGCAGCACATCAAAAACACCGTTGGTAAAAACCCAGGGGCGCGGTAAGGCAGCAAGGCGTTGGGCGCAGCCCTTGCTATCCGTGAGCTTGTGCAAAAAAAAGGGGGGCGCAAAGACGCTATCGGCAACTGCCTGGACAGCTACAGGCTTCATGCTGCGCCGCGCTGGCTCGGGCTCACGCCGAGTTCACGCTGCAATTCAGCGGCCAACTCTTTGCGGTATTTGTTGAGCTCCTGCACCGTCGCAAAACTGCGCTCCATTAGCAGGCTGAGGTTATGCAGAATGCGCTCCACCACCTTGCCTTCCCATGCGGCGTCAAAGTGGATTTGATGGTCCAACCAGTGGTCCAGCCACTGCGGATTGGGGAGTCTGCTTTGAATGGTATCCCTGGGAAACATGGCTTTGTTGACATGTAAGTTGGTGGGGTGCAAGGCCTGCGTGGTGCGTCGCGCACTCCCCATCAGTACGCCCACTTTGGCAAAAGCTGCTTTGGCCTCCAGTCCGAAGTTGCTGATGGCACGCTTCATGTATTTCAGATAAGCACCGCCGTGGCGGGCCTCGTCTTGGCTGAGTGTGGTGTAAATCGCTTTGATGACCGGTTCGGTATGCCACTGGGCGGCACGGCGATACCAGTGATTCAGACGGATCTCGCCGCAAAAATGCAGCATCAAAGTCTCCAGGGCCGGGGCCGGATCGAATTCAAAACGCACCGCATGAAGCTCGTCTTCGGTGGGCACCATGTCCGGACGAAAGCGGCGCAAATACTCGATCAGCACCAGCGCGTGTTTTTGCTCTTCAAAAAACCAAATCGACATGAACGCCGAAAAATCACTGTCGTTGCGGTTATCGCGCAAAAACATTTCCGTGGCCGGTAAGGCCGCCCACTCGGTGATGGCGTTCATCTTGATCGTGGCCGCCTGCTCATCACTCAAGGCCATCGAATCAAATTGCGCCCAAGGTATGTCCCGCTCCATGTCCCAACGCACGGATTCCAACTGGCGAAACAATTCTGGGTACAACATAGGGTCATTCTAGAGGCCTGCGCCCTGTAGGAAAGTGCTCAGCGGACAAAACATTACGGGAAGGCAGGGAAACTGCCGTATAGTTTTGCGATGCAGCGGATCGCAATCATTGGTTCAGGAATTTCGGGTCTGGCTGCTGCCCACGGCCTTCGAGGGCGGTCCAACGTCTCCCTTTTTGAGGCTGCCGACTATTTCGGCGGCCACACCCACACGGTGGATGTCACCCTACCCACGACAGATGGCCCCCGCACCCATGGTGTGGACACCGGGTTTCTGGTTTTCAATGAGCGAACCTACCCTCAATTGATCAAGCTGTTTGCCAAGCTCGGCGTGCCCAGCGCCAAATCCGATATGTCCTTCTCGGTTCAAGTGCCGCACGGTAATGGCCAATTGGAATGGAGCGGTGCCAGCCTAGCCACGGTTTTTGCACAACCCGCGAATGCGCTGCGCCCCGGCTTTTGGCGCATGTTGCGCGACATCCTGCGCTTCAACCGCATCTGCACCGGCATTGCAGTGCGCCAAGCGGAGTCCGAGCTAAACCAGCCACTCGGCGCCTTTTTGGCACAACAAGGGTTTAGCACCGAATTTCGCGATTGGTATTTTTTGCCTATGCTGGGCTGTATTTGGAGCTGCCCGACGCAGCAAATGCTGGACTTTCCTGTGGCCACCATGATCCGCTTTTGCCACAACCACGGCCTCATGCAAGTCAGCGACCGCCCGGCCTGGTGGACCGTGCCAGGTGGCGCGCGCCAGTATGTTGAAAAAATCGTCGCCCAGATTCCGGACAAACGGCTCAACACCGCCGTGCTGAGCGTACGGCGGGACGAACAAGGCATTGCCCTGCAGTTCCGCGACGGTGCCGGCATCCACACCGAGCGCTTTGACAAAGTGGTCTTTGCCACCCATTCCGACGAAACGCTGGCCTTGCTGACCGATGCGAGCACCGCCGAGCGCGAAGTACTCGGCGCGGTTGCCTATCAACCCAATGTGGCCGTGCTCCATACCGACGCCAGCGTGCTGCCGCGCCGCCGCGCGGCTTGGGCGGCCTGGAATTACCAGGGTGGCACTGGCAGCGGCCCCACGTCGCAGCCACGCGTATGCCTGCATTACCTTCTCAACAAACTGCAGCCTTTACCGTTTACGCAAGCCGTGGTGGTTTCGCTCAATCCGCTGCAAGCCATAGACCCGGCGCTGACCCTGGGTCGCTTCCATTACGCGCACCCGGTGTTTGACATGGCGGCGATCCGCGCCCAATCGCAACTACCGGATTTGCAGGGGCATAAAGGCACTTTCTTCTGCGGTGCCTGGACCGGCTACGGTTTCCATGAAGACGGCTTGAAATCGGGCCTGGATGTGGCAGCGCGCATCGCGGGTAGCCTCTGACATGGCCCTTGCGCATCCGTATATAGGCTTTGGTGTGGTTCGCCATACGCGACTGCGCCCGGCAGCGCACGCTTTCGCTTACCCCACGTATTTTTTGATGCTGCCCATGCGCAGCTTGCGCACCCAAGCGCCCGGTGCATTGGCGCTGAACCGCTTTGCGCCCATCAGTTTTTTTGATTGCGACCACGGCGATGGGCGCGGGCCACAAAACGGTGGGGCGCTGGCCTGGCTGGACGACGAGTTGGCACGCCAGGGCGTTTTGGACGCCGACGGCGAGGTCTGGTTGCATTGCTACCCGCGGGTTTGGGGCTTCACATTCAAGCCGGTGAGTTTTTGGTATTGCCACCGCGCCGATGGCAGCCTGCGCGCCATCGTCGTGGAGGTCAACAACACCTTTGGCGAGCGCCATTGCTACCTACTCGACAACCCGCGCCTCGGTGCGGAATTAGCTGCAGTCAAGGTATTCCACGTGTCACCCTTTGCCACGGTGGAGGGCGCGTACCGTTTTCGTTTTATGGTGACCCCAGGCCGCGAACGCACAGTGGCCCGTGTTGATTGGCATGACCACCTCGGACCCGTTCTGCAAACCAGCGTCAGTGGCCGCTTGGAACCAATCAGTGCGCGCCAGCTCCGCCGAGCCGCATGGGGCTATCCTTTAATGACGCTGGCCCTTGTGGCGCGCATCCACTGGCAGGCGCTGCAACTCTGGCATAAGCGTGTTCCGTTTTTTCGCAAGCCGGCGCCCCCTGAACAATTTGTGACGCGGTGAACCGCTTGATTACCATCTCGCTTTTTTCTGACGTTTGAAACCTCTCCATGCGCAGTAACACCGCCAACCCGACTTCGACGCCCCTGCCGGCCCACATGCCCGCTGCGGCGCGCACGGTGCTCTCGCTGCTACGTCGCCTTGAAATCGGTAGCCTCACCGTCCAACTGCCTGACGGCTCGGTACGGTGCTATGGGCATCAAGAGCAGCCGCATGCCACACTGACGCTGCACAACTGGAAGCCCCTATCCGCCGCACTCCAGTCGGGTGACATCGGCTTTGCTGAGAGCTATATCGCGGCTGACTGGACCAGCTCCAACCTGACCGATTTGCTGCGCCTGCTGATCCGCAACCGCGCCGTGATTGACCGGGCTATTTTCGGCAGCTGGTGGGGCGTCGCGCTGTACCGCATCAAACACCTGCTCAAGCGCAACACGCGTGGCAACAGCAAGAAAAACATCCACGCGCACTACGACCTGGGTAATAACTTCTACACCCTGTGGCTGGACGAGTCCATGAACTACTCTAGCGCCTTGTTCGGCGGCGACCTCACGCGCAGCACCACGCAAGCGCAAGAGGCCAAAGTCCGCCGGGCACTCACCGAAGTCCAGGCCGGTGCCGGGACGCGCATTTTGGAGATTGGCTGCGGCTGGGGCGCATTGGCTGAAATGGCAGCCTGCGATTTCGGTGCGCGTCTGAGCGGCGTGACACTCAGCACTGAGCAGCTGGACTTCGCGAACCAACGTATGCAGCGACTGGGCGTACAGCAGCAGGTCGATTTGCGTTTACGAGACTACCGCGACATCAACGATGGTCCGTTTGACGCCATATGCTCGATTGAAATGCTCGAAGCTGTCGGCCAGGAATATTGGCCCACGTATTTTCAAACGGTGGCCCGTCTTCTCAAGCCCGGTGGTCGTGCGTGTATTCAGAGCATCGTGATCGCCGACAGCTTGTTTGAACGCTATCTGCGGAATACCGATTTCATCCAGCAGTACATTTTTCCCGGCGGCTGTCTGCCCAGCCCGTCCGCGCTGCGGACCCAGGCGCAGGCCGCCGGCTTGGAAGTGGTGAATGAGTTGGCATTCGGACACGATTACGCCGAGACGCTCAAGCGCTGGCGTACCGCCTTTTTGGAGCGCCGCGCCGACGTCATGGCCAGCGGCTTTGACCAGCGGTTTATGCATATATGGGAGTTTTACCTGGCTTATTGCGAAGCCGGATTTGCAGAAGACAACCTAGATGTCCTGCAAGTCACCCTGAGAAAGCCTGCATGACATCCAACCGCCTGTGGTTCGTCCTGTCGCTGTGCATTGCATCGCTGGTTCACCTCCCCGGCCATGCTGAGGCCCCATCGATTGCGGTGGCTGCTGAGGTAAAGGCGGAGTTGCCGGAGGCGCGCCCCGTGGGCGCTTCGCGCATGCGCTTCCTGGGTATGGACATCTACGACGCCCGTTTGTTTGCCCCTGCACTGAAGCGTGGCGACTACACCGCTACGCCCTTTGCGCTGGAGGTGCAGTACTTGCGTGGATTTGAAAGCGCATCGATTGCCGAGCGCTCACTCAAAGAAATGCGCCGCGTCGGCACCATCAGCTCTGAAAAAGAAAAGAGCTGGCTGGACGCCATGCGCAATGCATTTCCAGATGTGAAATCCGGTGACCGCATCACAGGCTTTCACAAGCCGGGCGTGGGGACGCGCTTTTTCGTCAACGGCTTAGCGCGTGCCAGCATCGACGACCCTGAGTTCAGCCGCTTCTTTTTTGGCATTTGGCTCAGCCCGCACACCAGTGAACCCAAGATGCGCACCGAGTTGCTTGCTGGGGCCAGCGACTGATGGAGGCCACCCTGCCTCACCCCGACTCGCAGTCGGGTTCGGCAGGGCTGGGTAGCGCCGCAACGCTGCGCTATGGCTTCATGGGCTTTGCGCTGGCTTTTGTCGCGCTGCCCTTGTACGTGCTGTTGCCCCATTACTACGCGGCACACTTTGGGCTGCCCCTGGCCACGCTGGGCGTCTTATTGCTTGGTGGCCGCTTGTTGGACGCACTGCTGGACCCGCTTATGGGCCGGGGCATCAACCGCTTGCTGCACCACGCGCCGGCGCAAGCGCTTTCATGGGCGGCGGGGGCGGCGCTGGCTTTAGCAGCCGGTTTTGCAGGGCTATGGTTTCCGTTGTGGACGCAGGGTGATGGGCTATTGCTCAACCTTTCGATCACCCTGCTGCTGACCTATCTGGCTTTCAGCGCCTTGACCATCGCGCACCAATCCTGGGGCGCGCTGCTGGGGGGCAACGAGGTGCAACGTGCCCGCATCGTGGTCTGGCGCGAAGGCCTCGGTCTGGCAGGGGTACTTGTGGCGTCGGTTGCCGGCACGCTGTGGGACATACGGGTCAGCGTGGGGCTGCTCTGGCTGGCCCTGCCCCTTGCGTGGTGGGGCTGGCGCAGCGGTCCGCAACCCGCCCTGGCGCCCGCACAGCCCTTGGCTCCGGCAGACGCAGGACCACGGCCGATGGCAGATCCGGCATTCCGGGCCTTGCTGGCGGTATTCATGCTCAACGGCATCGCCAGCGCCTTACCGGCAACGCTCATGCTATTTTTTGTCCAGGACCTGCTGCAAGCACAGGGCAATATGCAGCCGCTGTTTTTGGGGACTTACTTTGTGTGTGGTGCGCTGGGCATGGGTATCTGGCTGGCGCTGGTGGCGCGCTGGGGGCTGCTGCGCAGCTGGTTGACCGGGATGCTGCTGGCCTGTGCGGTCTTCTCATTTGCGGCGACGCTAGGGCCGGGGGATGCCTGGGGTTACGCCGCCGTGTGCGCTGCCAGCGGTTTGGCCTTGGGTTCTGACCTGGCGCTGCCGGGCGCCATGTTGGCAGGCATCACCCAGCGCGCACGCCAACGCTGCGGCGCGCAAGAGGGCGCTTACTTCGGCTGGTGGAGCTGCGCCACCAAGCTGAACCTGGCTTTAGCCGCAGGGCTGGCCCTGCCAGCGCTGGCCGCCTTGGGCTACGCACCCGGTGCGCAAGATCCCCAGGCGCTGCAAGCGCTGACCTGGGCATACTGTTTACTGCCCTGCGGGCTGAAGCTGGCAGCCGCAGGTCTGCTGTTTTTTTTCCACTCCCGAAAGACTTTATGAAACGACGCATGCTTTTTGGCGCGGTCGCAGGCGCCGCACTGGCATTGGGCGGTTGCGCCACCCACCAGGTTGAAGACTACGCCAACCAGCAACCGCCGCTGGACTTGCGCCAGTATTTCAACGGCACACTGGACGCGTACGGGATTTTTACGGACCGCTCCGGCAAAGTGGTCAAACGCTTTACCGTGCTGATGCAATGCAGCTGGGAAGGCGACAACGGCGTTCTGGATGAAGACTTCACCTATTCCGACGGTACCAAGCAGCGGCGCATCTGGCGGCTCAAGGCCCTGCCGGACGGCCGTTACGAGGGGCGCGCGGATGATGTGATCGGTGGTGCGCAAGGACAGGCGGCTGGCAATGCGCTGAACTGGCGCTACACATTGGCCTTGCCGGTGGATGGTTCGGTCTATGAGGTGCAGTTTGATGACTGGATGTACCTGATGAACGACAAAGCGATGCTCAACAAGGCGCAAATGCGCAAGTTCGGTATTTACCTGGGCGAAGTCACGCTGGCCTTTACCAAGCGCTGAGGGCTAAGGCATATGGGCTTGTTTTTCACTCCGCTGAACCCGTCGGTTGCCGATTGGCGCGGCAAAACCGTGTGGCTGATTGGTGCCAGCAGCGGCATTGGTGAAGCCACCGCCGCCGCCTTGCATGCGGCAGGTGCGCAGGTGGTGGTATCCGCGCGGCGCGCAGACGCACTGACCGGTTTCACGCAGGCGCACGCGGGTAGCGTGGCGATTCCCTTGGACGTGACCGATGCAGCAGGGGTCCAGCAGGCTGCGGCGCAGGTGCTGGCGCGCGGGCCGCTGGATTGCGTGGTCTATTGCAGCGGCATCTACACACCCACGCGCGCCTTTGCGCTGGATGCCGCCGATGCCCTGCGCCACATGGACGTGAACTACAACGGCGCGCTGCGGGTGCTGGCAAGCGTGCTGCCCACAATGCTGGCCCAAGGGCATGGGCATATCAGCCTGGTCAGCAGCGTCGCCGGCTACCGGGGGCTGACCAACGGTCTGGTCTACGGCCCCACCAAGGCGGCGCTGACCCATTTGGCCGAAGGGCTATACCTGGATTTGCACGCGAAGGGCCTGGGTGTTTCAGTCATCAGCCCGGGGTTTGTCGAAACACCCGCCACGGCCGTCAACGACTTTGCGATGCCCGCGCTGATTACCGCCGCACAAGCGGCGCAACACATGCTGACGGGCTGGGCCGCGGGCGATTTTGAGATCCATTTCCCCAAGCGCTTCACGCGTTTCATGCAGCTGCTGCGCATCCTGCCGGACCGCTTGTACTTTGCGCTCGTCAAGAGGATCACACAATGACCGCGTCCACCCACACAGTGCCTGCGCATGTGGCGCGTGTCATCGCTTTTTTTGAAACACTGACACCCCAAACGTTGGCCAGGTTAGCGGACATTTATGCAGCGGATACGCGCTTCAAAGATCCATTCAATGACGTGCAGGGCTTGGAAGCAGTGCGGCAGGTTTTTGAGCATATGTTCGTGGCCCTGCAACAGCCGCGCTTTATCATCACCCGCCAGGTCAGCCAAGGCGCTGATTGCTTTATCACCTGGGATTTTTATTTTTACCTTGGCAACTACCGGCGCGGCGTGGAGCAAAAAATCTCAGGTGCAACGCACCTGCTTTTTGACGCAGAAGGCCGGGTGCTGGTCCACCGCGACTACTGGGACGCAGCAGAAGAGCTATACGAAAAACTGCCCCTGGTGGGAGGCCTGATGCGTTGGCTCAAACGCCGCGCCAGCAGCTGATCTATCGGCCGTCAGAGCGCCTTGCGGAGGCAGCGTGTCCATGAAGCTTTGGCGTTGCATCAGCTTGTCAAACAGCTTGTGCAAATTGGGATATGGACTGCGCCAGTCGATCTCGGGAAATCGAAAATCCAAATAACCCAGTGCTACCACCACGCTGATATCGGAAAGCGACAAATGCACGCCGGAACAAAAAGCCTGTTCGCCCAACCCATTGGACATGGCCTGCACGGCGGCGTGTACTTTGCTCAATTGCCGGTCTATCCAGGCGCTGCTGCGTTGCTCTGCGCTACGTCCGGCCCAAGTGGCCTCCAAGCGGGCCAGGATGGCTGCGTCGAGGACGCCGTCGGCAAGCGCCTCCCAGGTTTTCACGCCGGCCCGCTCGCGGCCCACCGTCGGTATGAGCTTGCCCACTGGCGAGAGTGCGTCCAGGTACTCAACAATGACGCGTGAATCGTACAAAGCTTCGGATCCCTCCATCACCAGACAGGGCACCTTGCCAAGCGGGTTGGCCTGCGTGATGGTGGTAGCGGCACTCCAAACATCTTCACTGACAAACTCGTAGTCCAACTTTTTCTCAGCCATGACGATGCGCACTTTGCGCACATAGGGGCTGGTTAACGAACCGATTAATTTCATGTAGCGTTACTCTGACAAATTCCAAAAGGCATTTTAGGGACAACACGAGTGTGTCTCAGGGCCATTGTCTACCGAAAAAGGCTTGAGGGCCCCTTGTATAGCCCCGCGCCTACAATCTATTGATGACATTTTCAGTTTTAGACGCTCTGTCGCCCCTGGACGGCCGGTACGCCGCCAAGCTGCACGCACTTCGTCCGATGATGAGCGAACTAGGCTACATGCACCGTCGCGTGCAAGTCGAAGTCGCCTGGTTTATCGCACTGAGCGATGCAGGTTTTGAAGAATTCAAACCTCTATCGGCCGGTGCACGTACCTATTTGCTGGGCTTGGTGCGTAACTTCTCACGCGCCGACGGGCAAGCGATCAAAGACATCGAAAAAACCACCAACCACGATGTCAAAGCCGTGGAATATTGGATCAAATCCAAATTCGAAGCGCGCCCCGAACTGGTACGCAGCGCCGAGTTCGTGCATTTCGCCTGCACCAGCGAAGACATCAACAACACCAGCCACGCACTGCAACTGCGTACCGGGCGCGACATGGTGCTGCTACCCGAGCTCGACCGCGTGCTACTGCGCTTGCGCAACATGGCCCACGCATTCGCCGATGTTCCCATGCTCAGCCGCACCCACGGCCAGACCGCCAGTCCCACCACGGTGGGCAAGGAAATCGCCAATGTCGTGATGCGCCTGAACGCCGCCGCCGAGCGCATTGCCAGTGTGCCCATCATGGCAAAGATGAATGGCGCCGTGGGCAACTACAACGCCCATCTAAGCGCCTGGCCCGATTTTGATTGGGAAGCCTTTGCCAAGCGCGTGATCGAATCTCCCGAGCCGCTGGGTTTGGGTCTGAAGTTCCAGCCTTACAGCATCCAGATCGAGCCCCACGATTACATGGCCGAGTTGTTTGACGCGGTGGCACGCGCCAACACCATCCTGATCGATCTCTCGCGCGATATCTGGGGTTACGTATCGCTGGGCTATTTCAAGCAGAAGCTGCGCCCTGGCGAAGTCGGCTCCAGCACCATGCCGCACAAAGTCAACCCGATTGATTTCGAAAACGCCGAAGGCAATTTGGGCCTGTCCAACGCCATGCTACGGCACTTGAGCGAGAAGCTGCCCATCAGCCGCTGGCAGCGCGACCTCAGCGACTCCACCGTTTTACGCAATATGGGCGTGGCTCTGGGCTACGGAGTACTGGCCTACCAATCCCTGCATGCCGGGCTGGAAAAGCTGGAGATCAACCGCCCGGCCATCGCGGCCGATCTGGATAGCGCTTGGGAAGTTTTGGCCGAGCCGATACAAACGGTCATGCGCCGTTATGGGCTGCGCGAGCCTTACGAGCAGCTCAAAGCTTTTACCCGGGGGCAAGTGATGACGCAGGAGCTCATCCAAGGCTTCATCCGCGAGCTGGCTATTCCCCAGGCCGAAAAAGAGCGCCTGCTGGCACTCACCCCCGCAGGCTATACCGGCCTGGCCGAAGCGCTGGCGCGGCGCGTTTGATAGGCCAACATGGCCATCAAATCCACCATCTTCAAAGCTAGCCTGCAAATTGCCGACATCGACCACAGTTACTACGCAGACCACGCGCTGACCCTGGCGCGCCACCCCAGCGAAACCGACGAACGCATGCTGATCCGGCTGGTCGCGCTGGCCATGCATGCGCACCAGCTGGTCACGGTCTGTCAGGGTGACGGCACCCTGGCATTCGGGGCAGGGCTTTCGGACCCGGATGAGCCGGACGTCTGGCTCAAAGATTTCACGGGCCGCATCCGCTTATGGCTGGAGGTAGGGCAACCAGAAGACAAGCCTCTGCTCAAAGCCTGCGGCAAAGCGGACACGGTGGTCTTGTACTGCTTCCACCACGCGGCAGAAGTCTGGTGGCGCGGCATGGAAAACAAACTCAGCCGGGCACGGAACCTCGAAGTCTGGCGCATCCCCACCGACGCGGCGCAAGCGCTGATCCCACTGGCCCAGCGCAGCATGCAATTGCAAGCGACCGTCCAAGAAGGCACTCTGACGCTGAGCGACAGTGCCCACAGCGTGGTGGTTGAACCCGTGCGCTGGAAATAAGGCGCGGGGCCAAAACGAAGCGCTAGCCCGGTGGGTGTCGCTCGGCGGCGCGTTCCGCGTATTTGTTGAAGCGCCAAGCGCTGGCGTCTAGCGTGATGCGCCGCCAGGTTTTGCGCTTCTCAGCAGGACTGAATTCCTGCCAGCGTTGCACTTCCTCAAAACTGCGTCCACAGCCTTTGCACCAGGCGTCGCCCTGGCTGGTGGAGCAAATGGCGATGCACGGCGTATCGGGCGTACTTTGGTACCAAGCCAACCAAGCCGCCTTGGCTGGAGCGGGCATGGTGACTTCGTCCACTTCAGTAAACCGGTAATACACCATCAGACCATAGACCTCGGCCAAGGCACGGGTAGCTCCCGGCAGACGAACACCGTCGGGTGAAGGTTCGCGGGTGCGCCAGTAGTTGATGGCGGCTTCAATGTCGGTGATGTGGATAGCAGGCATACAGGCGGCGCTTTGGGGCAGGCATCTTAACGATGGATGCGGCCATAGTCTCGCGCATGGTTTAATCAAGCTTGAAGGGGAGTAACTCCCACCAACATCATGCCTTTTGGCACCGCCTGTTGGATCGACCTGCCGTCAGTACGGAGCTTTAGCTCCCGGTTTGTCGGGCCCGCACCATGTGGGTCGAGTAAGACCTTCGACTAAGTGCCGCACGGCATGGTCGAGGGCTCGCCTGCAAACCCCGCCGCTGCCTTGCGCTTTTTCTACTGTGTTTGAAAGACGTATATGGAACTTTTTACTGCTCCCTGGTGGTCCGCATTGTTGGCCATCATCCTGATTGATCTGGTTTTGGCCGGTGACAACGCTATCGTGATCGCGCTGGCCGCACGCAACCTGCCTGCTGCATTACAGCGTAAGGCCATCGTATGGGGCACCGTCGGTGCCATCGTAGTGCGCGCCATCATGACCGTGGGCGTTGTCTGGCTGCTACAAATTCCGGGCCTCATGCTCGCAGGCGGACTGGGTCTACTCTGGATTGCCTACAAGCTCTTGGCCGATCAAGACGACGGGCACGCGGCTGACCCCCGCGTCACTACGTTTTGGGGCGCCATGCGCACCATCGTCGTAGCCGATGCCTTGATGGGCGTGGACAACGTTCTGGGTGTCGCAGGGGCTGCGCACGGGCAGTTCGACCTGGTCTTGATCGGATTGCTGGCCAGCGTGCCGATCGTGGTCTTTGGCAGTAGCGTGGTACTTCGTCTTGTTGAGCGTTTCCCCGTGATCATCCTGCTGGGTTCAGCCGTACTGGCGCTGACTGCCGCGCAGATGGTGCTCGGTGAACCGCTGTTGTCAGACTATGTACAGGGTGAAGAACGCCTGCCCCTACGAGCCGCGATTTACACAATGGCCATCGCCATGGTGTGTGGCGCGGGTTGGTGGGCCGCACGGCGATCACATCCAAAAAATGGTGACTCCGACGCACGTGTTTGAACACGACCCAACGGCGCATGGGCGGCTGTCCTGCTGCCCATGCAGCTTTGGTAGCCGGATTGGGTCCTTGCTGTACACCGGGTTCAATCTGATCATCAATTCAGCGCTCGAGCGCTTGCTGCCGCGCTAGCGCACCGAGTTCACGCGTGCGGCTGTCCAAGATTGACGCCTCGACATAGTCCGGCCCCCCGGGGCCCCATTTCCCGGCTCGCGCCAAATCTTGTGCTGCGCGCATCCTGTCCAAGGCTGCGACAGCGTCTTGCTCGAGTGCACTGATTTCGCCTTCGGCGCGAACCGCTGCCACCTGGTTGCCCAAAGCTGCATGCGCTTGAGACACCAAGCGCCAGGCGACGGTGTCGTGCGGGTGGTCAACCAGCCACGCACGTAAATCGCCGAGAGCCTGCGCAGCTTTGGCTGCGCGAATCAGTGCTTGCGCACTCAGCAATACGTGCGTACGGGCGGACACAGTACGCACGCCGGTAGCGGCATCCAATAAAGACCGCGCGCGCGCCGTATCACCTACTGTCAGCGCCAGCTCGGCACCTAGCAAGCGGGCCTGCTCCCACGCTGCCGGGTTGGCTCGGCAACGCTCATACAGCCGGGCAAACAAACTCACAGCCAGCGGCCAATCGCGGAGCTGCATCGCTGAAAGGGTGGCGCCATACAAAATTCCGGCTTGCTGCGCATCCGGCTGCTTTTGAAACGCTTCATCCTTAGCCTGTGCAAGCCATACCGCCAGTACCTGCGGGTCGGGTTGCATAAGAACCCGCGCCCGGGCAGCCATCAACCGGGGAACCCAATCAGCGCCCGGATCGGGCGTTAGGCGACTGATGTACTGCGCGGGGGTATCTACCCCGATGCGCGATTGCATATCTGCAATACGTTCGGTGGTCAGCGGATGGCTGCGCAAATACGGGAAGGCGCCTGCGTCACTCAGGCGCCCAGATTGCTGCAAGACCGCGAACATGTCCACAAACCCCTGGGGCGAAAACCCGGCCTCGCCCAAGACAGCGAAGCCAATGCGATCGGCTTCGCGCTCCATGTCGCGCGAGTAATTGAGCTGGCTTTGGGCCGCCAGCGCCTGGCTCCCGACAATGGCGGCGTTTGCGCCCTGCGCGTTGTCAGCACCCTTGCTGGCCGCCAACATGCCCAAAACCAGAGCGCCCAGAACCCAGGGCGCCATTCCATTTTGGCGATTCATGTTGCGGGCAATGTGGCGTTGGGTCACATGACTGAGTTCATGCGCCAGCACAGAGGCCAGCTCAGCACGGGTCTGTGTTGCAGCAATCAGCCCCAGATGCAGGCCCATATAGCCGCCGGGCAACGCAAAGGCATTCACCGTGCGATCACGGGACAGCAGAATCACCCAGGCATTCAAGTCCTCTGCCGCTGGAAGTGCCTCGCCCCGTTGCCTCGCTGCCGCCAACAGCGGCTGCCAAATGGAGTCCACATAATCCATCAGCACCAAATCGGGCAGGTAATCAGGATCGCGGTAGAGGTAGCGCGCAATGCTATCCCCCATGCGCCGCTCGGCAGCGGGCGACAAAGCGGTCCCATCGCCCAGCCCAGGCAGAGCCGAGGAGGTTTGCGCGGGCAGTTGCGCCGCACCCAGCGCCAGGGTTAGGGCCAGCGCGACACACAGCGCATGCTGACAACGCTTGCCCGCCCCTGGTCCCCTATGATGCAAGCGCTTCATACCGTTACCCTCAAACCTGTTTTCAAAAATCCATGAACCAAGCCGACCATCAGCCGCTCACCCATTTTGACGCCCAGGGCCAAGCACACATGGTGGACGTTGCCGACAAAGCTGCAACCCGACGCCGGGCAATCGCCAGCGGCCGCATCGAAATGCTGGCCGCAACGCGGGCATTGATTGAAAGCGGGAGCGCCAAAAAGGGCGATGTCCTGGGCGTCGCGCGCCTAGCTGGCATCATGGCTGCCAAAAAAACCAGCGACCTCATTCCATTGTGCCACCCGCTGGCGCTCAGCCATGTTGCAGTGGCCCTTGAGTTAGCGCATGCAAACAGCCATGGTTTTGACGGTGTCACCTGTACCGCAACTGTAGAGACAATCGGACCTACCGGCGTGGAAATGGAGGCGCTCACCGCCGTCCAAGTAGCCCTTCTAACTGTCTATGACATGACCAAAGCCGTGGACCGGGGCATGACGATGACCGACGTGAAACTGCTGGAGAAGCACGGGGGCGAGTCGGGGAGTTTTGTCCATGCGTGAGCGGCTTGCTACGAAATCAACGCGGTCAGAGGCGCGTCAACCCTAAGCGCTCCAGTTAGGTTCCAAACCGACTTGCGTTGGGTGTTGCGGACCAAAGCCAAGCACTCCAAGCGCTTGCTGTCTGACCGAATTTTGTCGCAGGTATATGAGTTAGGGCTAATCGACACTGTGCAGAATTGGACTTTGTCCTCATCGTCTTTTATCTTTTTGCACATGACTTTGTCTTTGGCGCGTTGCGCAGCGCAAAAAGCTTTGTCGTTCTCATTTGAAAGTCCCGCGCAGGCATCACCTTCTGCTGCAAGACAGACAAGCGATTGCAGCAGAAGCGCGAGCACAAGAATATTTCGCATGGTGGTCTTTCCGAAAGATGCGGAGGCTACTTAGGCACTGTGGCAATCGTGTGAAACGCACTGACGGTGCCCATCGCAGCCGCAAATCCATCATCTCAATTACCGGTAAAAATTTGTGCCGCAGTATCGGTGGCCGAAGTAGGCCGGTCGATTCACAAATTGTTAGGCTACCGTTCAAGCAAATTGAATGCCGTTTTGTCAGCGGCTTTTGGCACTGCGTTGGCGTTTTTTGCTTTGTTTTGGTGCGTGTCTATTGCGCAGTGTGATGGCATACCGTGCATCAAAGATCGCGGGCCACGCGAAAACCAATGTAATACGCGCGCTGGTTAGGGTAAATCCAGTACCGAACCGCCGAACGCAGCAGCTGTGGAACCAGGTCAAATGACCCACCTCGGATGACGCCGTAGCGGACTCCGCACGACGTTGTCCAAGCTGAACCGTCGGTCGGCGCACCGCCATAGTGTTCGTGGTAGCAGTCTTCAACCCACTCCCACACATTGCCATGGATGTCGAATAAGCCAAAGGCATTCGGAAGTTTCAGCCCCACAGGATGGGTCTTGCCTTCGCTGACCGCGTAGTACCAAGCGTAGTCGCCCAATGCAATTTGGTGCGCGAAACCCCACTCACTTCGGGTTCCAGCACGTGCAGCGTACTCCCACTCGGCCTCGGACGGTAATCGGTAGTTCTTCTGCGTTTTCTCGCTGAGTTTGCGCACATACGCTTGCGCATCGTGCCAACTCACGTTTTCTACCGGTAAGTTTCGGCCTTTGTAGAAACTTGGGTTGTCCCCCATCAAGGCCGTCCATTGCTCCTGGGTCACTTCATATTTGCCCATCGCAAATGCCGGAACCTCAACCCGGTGCTGGGGCATTTCGTTAGGCTGACCCCATGGGGATTTTGTTGTACCTGCTGGCGATCCCATCCAAAAACTGCCACCAGGTACGACTACCAGTTCAGCGCATTCGGGGCAATCCTTGATCGCCGATCCTGGAGCCATGGGTTCTGGAAGTCGTTTTACGTACGCCTCCGGTATGGCGCTTTTAGCGGAGGGTAACTGTCCCCATCCGGGTTGCGCCAGCGACAACAGAATCACCCAGCTCCAGATACGACGCTCCCAACTTGTCATACGCACATGCACACCTCAAGGCGCTGGGTAGCGTTCGTCACGGCTCAAGTCATCAATGGGAAATACGTCGACTGTCGTCGCAGTCGCACCAGCGGCGGGCTTCTGAACGGGTAGGGCTGGGTGGACGGCGGGCGTTACCGGCGAAACATTGGTCGCCAGCACGACCTCCCCCGCAATTCGGGAGAACATTTTGGGATCTACGGCCTTGGCGCTTAGAAACTTGCCCTTTTGAAAAATTCCCATGCGCTCGACGGATTTATCCGGCGCATACTGAATAAAGCGACCATGGGGCTCGCCATCTTTCCACTGTCCCATCCAGATCCGGCCGTCCGACCAGGTGTAAACACCCTCGCCGCTTCGGCGATTATTTTTCCACTCGCCCACATAAGAGTCACCATTGGCATCGTTGTAGACAGCCATACCGGTTTTTTGGTTGTCCTTCCAGGCGCCCTCATAGGTACTGCCGTCGTACCAGGTGTAGCTGCCATAGCAATTCCGAAAATAACCATACTCTGGACAGCGCACAAGCCCAAACGCTTGCGGCGCTGCTGCTGCGGGCACCTGCGCCATAGCCAAGCCGCTGAGACCCAGCAAAAAAATACAAAATAAAAGCACCCGTCTATGCATAAGACCCATCGTAACCAAAAGACGTATTCTCCGTAGGTTCGTCATCAGAAGGTCGTTTTATGCACCGTGCACTTATTCGCCTAACCCGTCTTGCCGCCTTATTTTTTCTGCCATTGGCAGCCCACGCTTTCCAACCGGCGGGCAAATTCCAAACCGAAGACCAGGCCAAGAAACACTGCCCCGGCGACGTGGTGGTCTGGGTAAACCTGGCTACCCGGCTCTACTACGTCAAGGGTCATCTTTGGTACGCGTCTAGCAAAGGCGGCGTATTTGAATGCCGCAAAGAAGCCCAGGAAGAGGGCAACAGCCCCGGATAAACACGGTCTGCGACCCGCCCTCAGCGTGCGCAGACCAAGCGCAGCTTGTCGGCCGAGACGCTTTTTGCCGCAACCGCAACCCAGCCCTGCGGGTCCTCGCCACCCACAAAAAGCGTCTTCCCGCCAGCCATTGAATCAGCATGCACGGTGAGCGTCAGGGTTCGCGCGCGCTGGCCTTGGCAGTCGTACAGCACCCGCGCACGCATGCTCATCTCGCCTTCTTTACCGCGTTGCTTGAGATCGGTCAGCTCCCAAAAACGGCGGTTGCTGCCGTCTTTTTCCAAGCTACCCAAGTCCACGAAAAAATTCGCTTCCGGTGTTTCGCCGGCTTTGGTCCACTCAGCATGCACCTCCACCGATACGAAGCCCAGCGCGCTACACAAAACCCATGGCGCCCACCGCACCTCGCAGCGAGGCCGGCACACAGACATCATTTGCCGCAGGCGGCGCGCAAGCGCATGTCATACATGGTGCCCGCCTCCACGTCCTCCCAGCCTTCCGGGTCTTCACCTAAGCGCGCCAGCTCCTTGCCGGCAGACATGCGCTCGGCAAAAGCCAGCATCTCCAAGCCACGGCTGCGTTTTCCCATGCAGTCGTATTCCATCTGAAAACGCACCGACCGCACACCATCGGCGTCGGGCTCCGGCATGTCCATCATCTCCCAGGCCTGACGCATATCGCCCGTCCCGGTGACCGTCTGCAGGTCGATATAAAACGTAGCGCCGTTCTGTTCGCCCAAGGCAAGCCAGTCAGCATGGGCGCAATGGGCAGTGATCAGCAAAGCGAGGGCGACAAGTTTCTTCATGGCTGCAGCAGGTTGGTTGAACGATAGCGCGCAGTTTAAGGCGGCGCGGCGCTTGCCGCTTGCGGCGCAGGATAGACCACGCCCTGCGGCTCCATGGCCAGCCATTCAATAAAGCGCTCCGGAAAAGCCTGCGCGTAACGCGCCTTATAGAACGCCACCTCCTCAGGCCGACCCAACAACCTGGCACTTTCCAGCACGCGCTCAATCACCCGGGGCTCCGCCGAATAGTGGAGCAACTGCTGGGCCAGTGCGTACTGGTCCTGCGGGCGGCCACTTTGCACTGGCATAGCAAGTCGCGAAAAAGCCACCTCATTCACAAACAAAAAAACATCGTGGTATTGCAATTCGTCAAACGGGTCAAACACAGCTGCCCGCGCAGCTTCTATGCTGTACAGACGCGACACCCGCTCGTAACTTTGCGAGACAAGCAGGCAAAACCCGGCAAGTGCCAGCGCCAGCAGAGCTCCTGCCGCGCGTGCCCACAAGCCGCGCAACAACACATCATCGGTTGGCCCTGAGGACAAGCGCAACGCCGCCAACAGCACCGCTATTTGAAACGGCCCGTACCACAGCGGGTACTCCAGCAAGCTGTGCAAACCCACCACCGCCAAAATCGCCCAGGCCAGCCGCGCACCCGGCTGCACGGCCCGCCAGGGTTGCCGGCGCCACACCATGACCAGCACCAGCGCGACCGCGATCACCGCCACCGGCAGGCCAAAACTCACCGCCAAATGAAGCGGCAGGTTGTGCGCGTTATCGAGTAGGTCGCAAAAGCGCGGGCCCGTCGTGAGGGTCATGAACCGCGCGTACCCTAATTCACCCCAGCCCCAACCCAGCCACGGCTTTTGCAACACCGCTTGCCAGACATTCGCCCATAGCGTGGCACGGCTGGCACAAGCGACGTTGCCCTCCCACACCCGGGCCAAGGGCGGCGGCCCGCCGTCCCCCAAGCCGGGCATGAAACCAGAGGCAGCCAGCACATACGCCAAAGTCGCCACAGCCAGCGTCGGCCAAATCCGTCCCGGTGTCGGCGCAAGCATGCGCCAAACCCCAGCCATGGTCCACAAGGTCAAGAGCTCCACCAGCCCGGTTCGAGAGCCCGTCAGCCCCCACACCATTCCAATCAAGCCCGCCGCCACCAGGCTCAGCACGCGCATCAGCCCTGCCATGCGCTGGTCGCGCGCCGCAGCGCTCCCCCAAGCCAAAGCCGCCAAACCGATAGCGCACAAGGTTGAAAACTGGTTGCGCTGGCGCAAATTCGCGTAAACGGTTCCAGGACCTGCATGGTTCACCCAGGGAGCGAAGTCCGCGGCCATCTCCAGGTACTGCAAAAGACCCATCCCTGCGCTCAGCACCGCCGCCGCAACCCAGGCCCACACGGCGGCCCGCCACAGCACCGCGCTGCGAACCCGACCCACCGCCACCAGGCCCAAAGTCAGCGCAACACTGGCCCAACTCAACAAGAGCGGCTGCACATTCGGCGAAGGCCCCAGAGCAAAAGGATTGAGCCAAGGCAGCGCCAAGGTAATGGCCAAGGCCACGGCAAAGCCCATATCAGCAGGCCGGGGAGAAGAGTCGTGCATTAAGTTCACCGAGTCCAATTATCCGGGCCGGGTGTGCGGGGTGAACGCGCTGGATCGTGGGCCGCGCCCATACTCAAAATCAAAACGAATCGAGCGGCAGCAAAGCGAAGGGCTTCGCGGTGGCGGCGTCCAGCAACGCGGTGCCAAAGCCCGCGCGGCTGGCCAACGGCAGGTACACCGTGTTGTCGATACTGCGGTGGTGATCGACCAGCGCTTGTTGCAGGGCGGGAGCAAACGCCGGCTGTGCGGCCATCAGCGCGGCGACCGGTTTGGCGGCTTTGAGAATGTCGGGCGTCGCCTTCTCGTAATCCATCCACAACTCCGGACGGGCCGACATCTGCACGCCGCTCAACGCCGCCAGAATCGCCGAGGTCTGCTCGCTGTTGTCCTTGAACGGGCGCAGCGCCAGCAGCGTGGGGCCGGTGCGTGGCAAGGCGTCGATACCGGGCGGCACCCGGTCCATGAACTCTTGCGGAATTTCATTGGCGTGCACCACGCGGATGCGGTCGTACTCAAACACCCCATGCGCCGGCCGCCCCGCAAAAACCGTCCACATGCCATAACCCAGGGCACCGAGCTGTACCAGCACCACCACGACCAGGTCGCGCGCCAACTCCGCGCGCGGCTTGCGGGTGTTGAAGACCACCAAAGTCACCAAAGGCCCCAGCACCACGTCCACACCCAGCATCAACACAAACAAATCCGACACACCGGACATGGAGCCCAAGGGAGCGGGGTACCACAGGAGATAGACCAACGCAGCGCAGGTGGCGGCAAGGATGGCGCTGAAAAGGAAATGGACTGCGCTGGCGCGGGTGCGGCCAGGTACTCGCGTATGCGGGATTGCCTGCGCTGTGTGTATGGTCATTGTGCGATCAAAGCCAACTCGTGCCGCCAATAGGCGAGCAGTTTTTCTTCCATGATTTCCACGCTGTAGGCCTCCACGGTTTGCATCGCGCGTCGGTTGTACTCCTCCAGCTGCTCCCCGCCCTTATCAAATGTTTCGAGGGCAGCAGCCAAGCCGTGCACGCAGGCGCGCCAGTCGCCGGTTTCTGCCCACCAGCCATTGCCCTCGTTCATATATTCACGACCACCATCCCCGTGAAATCCTGCTACGACACAGCCGCTGGCCATTGCTTCTAACGGCGGCAAACCGAATGACTCTTTGTCTGACAGGGATAAAAAAATCGCCGACTCTGATAAAACTTTCGCGGCCTCGCGCCGCGTCATCTGGTGAATAGCTATCCAAGGAATATCAGAATACTCGGGGTACATCCGCACGAATGCCGCGTGAATAAACTTTGCTTCGGCCCCTAACTTCCGGGGCATAAATGCTATTTGCCGGACCTTAGCGGTAGTTCGCGTATAGTTTGACGCATCTACTGCACAGGGGATTACAGAAATATCAGTAAGACCATATAAATCTTCTAGGCAAGATTTAATAGTCAAGCTTGATACAACAACGCTATCCAACTCAAACTCTGAAAATCCGCGCTCCGCCCTACTCGAAAACGGCAAATAATACTGATTTTGACAAAACATTATTCGCTTGGCGGGAGTGCCTCGTAGGGTGTTTAAATATCCCAATAAGCCCTCTGGAAAAACGCAAATATCTTTGGCAGAAACATTAAGGGTTTCACCATAAATAATTTTCGGCACATCCCACTCATAAAAATTGATATCGGGTAACTCTGGCAATGCAATCCACGCGTCAATACCATGCGCATTTAAGGTGGCAACATGCATCAAAATCACTGCCACCCCGCCAAAAGGGACAGTGAAAGGTGCTAAGAAAAAAATTATTCTCGGCGCAGGCGAATCCATGAGAGGCTGCGGCAAGTCTTTGTAATCTGGAAAAACATCCAGCTCTCTGTTCTCGTTTGAGGCTTGTAAAGATTGGAGCCAAAAATTGGCAGTCTCTTTTGCAAGAAATAGATGGTCACGCTGTAGCCAAGTTACATTTTGGGCTGACAAAGGTTCTTTTTTTAAGTAACCATCATTGCTTAATGTGTAATGTATATATTTATTATTTTTTAAAAAACTATTAAAAGTAGACAAGTCAACGCCAGGCAATAATTCAATAATGATCGCAGGTCTTTGCTCTGCGATGATTCGAGCGGCTCCCTCCAATACCGCTAAATCATGGCCCTCAACGTCAATTTTTAGCAGTAGCTTTTCATCGTTTTTGATTATTCCGATTAAAGCATTATCGAGGGTTTCAACTTGCACCTGAGCGGTTTTATCGTGGACAGATCTGAAGGTGGGATTCAAGCTAGCAGAAGTCTCAATCAAACCGTGAGAAGCCTCTGGATAATAGATTTTTGAAATGCCTGAATTACTGCTGATCGCCAGTCGTTTTAAATGTATTTTTTGATCCAGGTTCGATCTTTTGATGTTCATACCCAGCAAGTCGGCTATGTCATCGGCGGGTTCGAATGCAATAATATTTTTAGCGCCGCAAGCGGCGGATAGAAGACTGTAATACCCGGAATTAGCACCTATATCAGCAAATACCAGAGGTAAATTAGAGGACCATGTCGCTATTAACTGAGGCAGTGGTGCCTCGTAACTGGTCCAACCCTTCTTCAATGCTTCAACGGCAACTTGGTCTCTTCGCCCTTGAAGGCTCATCCAAAAAGTTGCGGATATTCCAGCAAGCGTGGCACTGATTTCAACAAAGTCTTCAATCACCCGGATTTGTGACGCTGCTGTGGCTTTGGGTGCAATTTCAGGCAGTGAAACGATTTGCCCCGGATGTTTGAAAAGCCCCTTCAAGGTATTCAGAAGCATCGACCTAGTCTCCCTTCGAATAACTAGCCGACCGGAAGTACGCATCTATTGCCGCCTGCGCGGCGCGTGCATCCGGCACCGGCACACTGATACTTTGGTAATTGCGAATCGTCAGCGCCAGCGGATCCAGCCCTAGACGGGTGAGCAATTGTTTTTGTCCGTGGGTAATGGTGAATTGCGCCGGGTTACCCGCGCTGGCTGTCAGAAGTCCCAGGTTACGGTGAATCAGCAGGCGGTGGCCTGCGGTGTGCAACCGGTTGGTCCAGTCTTCTTCGGCGAGCCACTGGCTGTCGTACAACGCTTCGTCCAGCTCGATGCCGCGCACGACGGAGGGCTTACAGGCTAAAAATTTGCCGTCCAGCACAACCGCGCCGGGCACGCGCGGGCCATCGAAATCGCCAGCCAGGTGGATGTCGACCATGCCCTCACGCACGGGCGAGGGGCGCAATAGGCCCCAGGCTTTGTAGGCGGGCAAGTCCAGTGTCCAGTCTTTTTGCACCCAGCGCAACGCGCCGCCGCAGCCCACCACGTCGGCGTCTTCCAGAGCACGCGCCAGTTCGATGAACAAGCCCGGCTGGTAGAGGCGCAGGTGCGGCTGCATGAAAACCAGCATGTCGTGGGTGCTCTCGGCCAAGGCCGCGTTGTAGGCGCCAATGCGGTCTCGCGGGTCGCAGCGGCGGTATTCGATGTTCCACCCTGTTGGGTGCATGCACTGACTACGGACCTGTTGCTCCAGTGCTTGCAGTTCCGCCTCCAACATACACGGCACCAACACCAAAACGCGCAGCGCGGCAGAGGCCGTCATTCTGATGCCCCAGGCCTCTGCGGGTCGCTTAGAAGTCTGCGCAACGACTCCGCCTTGCACGGCAGCCGCGAGCAGCCGGGCGTGGCGCGCATGCGTGGCGCTGAGGTGCCCCTGCGCTTTCAAGATGGTTAAGGCACCCAAGGCCGTGTGGACGGGTTCGGGGGTTCCCAAATGCAGCGCGATGCTGGCCAGCAAGAGATGCGCTTGGACCGCTGCGCTTGGCTCCAGGTTGTGCAGGTGTTGAACGATGAGGCTGCGCGCTTGCGTCAGTTCGCCCATGCGCGCCATTTGGCGCGCGCGCAGCACATGGGCTGCGCCACAGTCCGGGTAGTGGCGCAGGCACACGTCGAGAATGCGGCGCGAACCGTCCACATGGCCGTGGTACCAGACCAACTCGGCGCGCTCCAGCAAAAGCTGCGCCGGCAGCGGGGCAACGGTTGAGCGATTGACCAATGTACCGGCCTGGGCCTGTTGCAACAGGGCCTGGGCCGCGGCCTCGAATTCAGCGGCGAACTGCTTGCCATCGCCCATGCTGCTGCGCTGAAAACGCGCCCGGGCCTCGCGCCGAAAGGTGACCAGCAAAGCAGGGTCGCGCGCCAACTCTAAGGCGCGGGCTACATACGCTTCATAGCTATCAACCGCCAAACTATCAAAACCCAGATTGCACACAATGGAACGACCCACGCGGCTGATGAGCGACTGGCCCGACAGCGTGAGCAGCGGCACGCCCGCGTATGCGGAGTAGCACGACGTGGTGCCGCCGTTGAACGGGTAGGTATCCAAAATCAGGTCGATCTCCTGGTAGCGGGTCCAAAAGTCTTTGGTGGGCTGGGCAGGGCTGAGCGTGATTTGCGCGCGGTCAATTTGCGCGGCGTCCAGCCGCGCTTCAAACGCGCGGGCGATGGCCGGGTCGGCGAAGCTGCTGGATTGGATGAGCAGGCGCGCAGTGGGCAAGGCGCGCAAAATGTTCGACCAGCAGTCCACAATCTGCGGCGTGACTTTGGCCAAATTGCCCATGCACGCAAAGGTGATGTAGCCGTTTTTCTCCAGCGGCGGCGGACCGGCACCAGGCACCTCGGCCATAGGGTCAAAACACCACAGCGCGTTGGGAAGCACCAAGGGATTTTCTGCGTAATAGGCCGATGCCTGGGGGGTGTGGATATGCGGGTCCATGAACTTGCCGTCCACGGTACGCAAACCGGTGGTGGGCGGGTAAGCCAGGCCGGTGAGCTGCACGGGGGCGAAACGGCGTCGGAACATGGGCAGACGATTCCCTGCGGTGTGGCCGCTCAGCTCCACCAGCACGTCCAACTGGTGCGAGAGCATGAGGCCTTCCAGCTCCGCGTCGCTGAGCAGGGCTACATCAAAAAAGTAGTCGGCTGCGGCTTTGAAGGCCTCGGTCTGCACGTCGTAGGGCAGCTCGGCATCGTTTTGGCTGTAGATGAGCACTTCAAAGCGGGTCTTGTCGTGGTTTTCAATCAGCGGGCGCGAGAAATAGCGCACCGAGTGTTCGCGAAAGTCTGCGCCCCAGTAGGCCAACCGAATCTTGCTGGTAGGGGCTTTGGCAGGCGGCTGCGGCAGCAGGCGCAGCGCCTTGAGCGTAGCGGAAGGGGGTGGTAAGGCTTGGGCCGGGTCCGGGGTGGGAATAGCGGGCAAGGTATCGGCCCAAAACTGGTGCTCTTGCGCCAAGCGGGCTTCATCGGTTTCGGCGTATGCCAGGGGAAACAAATAGCTGTGACCGGCAGAGGGGTTGTCGAACTCCGACAGCCAGCCGCTGAGTAGGAAGTCTTTGGCACGCGCGGCGTCGCCACGGCCCATGGCCAGCGAACCCAGCACGCGGTCAACCGCAGCATCAAAACCGGGCTCGTCTTTAATCAAGCCCAGCACGGGCAAGGCCTCTTCGCTGCGGTGCATACCGACCAGCGCATGCGTCAGATCAAGCAGGATGCTTGGGTTGCGATCATCCAAGCGATGGGCTTCTTGCAACAGCTTCAAATGCGAGGCTTTGTGCAAAAGCCGTTTTTGGCAAAAAGCAAGGCTAAGAATCAGCCCGAGGTTAGAGGGCTGTTTGGTCAGTAGACGAAAGAGGAGTTGGCTGGCACCCCGGTAGTCAGCCTGCGCCATCAAGGCCTGGACTTTGGCGGTGCGCCCACCCACCGTCCAGGCAAATACCCACGCCCGGGTGGCCACCGCGCGAACGGCAGCGTGGCCCCGTGCGGCCAGCGTCTGCACCACAGGGCTGCGCCCCGCGCGGGGCTTCACAAGCGCAAGGGGTATATCCACGGGCTCAGGCAGCGGTCTTTGGTGCCGGCTTGGCGCTGATCGCCACCAACAGGCCTTCCGTGGCCATGACCACAAAGTCTTGCGGATAAGCCTGCTCTCTGAGCGCCCACTGAAAGGCGTTGGCAAACAGACTGCGGCGCACAAAGCCCATGCGCTGAGCGGCCTGGTAAGTGCTGGCCTGCAAAAAGGCTTTTTCTAAAACACGGGTGACTTTGTTGACCGACAGTGCCTGGCGATTCTCATGAAGCAGTTTCACCGGAACCTGCGCCGCAATGGTTTGGGCGATGTCATACGCGTGGGTTTTGTCGTGCTGAAAGTTCAACATGGGCGGCAGGCGTTGCGAGTGGAAGAAAAAACCCCTTGATAAAGGGGTTTTCTAAGTCGGAAATAAGTCGCGCTTAAGTGCGGCAACCAGCTGGGAAATACTTGTTGTCAGTTCCAGTGCAAGTCCAGAGCAAATTACCGCCGGTGCCGCTAACGTCGTTGTAGTTGTTGCTAAGGCTTGCACTGACGCCCGCGCCAATCGATGCCGCACCACCCACCACTGAAACACCAGTAACTAACGGCTGGATTTCTGGGAAAAGCGTGTTGGAAGCTATAGAGCACAGGGTGCTAATGAGACTATTGACCATCGCAGTTGAGTTGCTGGTGTACTGCTCGCTGATGCAGCTTTTGATGTTGTCCAGCGAAGACACCAGCTGCGTGACCTTGGCCTTGATGGTGTAGGTTTGGTACTGCGGCAACGCGACGGATGCCAAGATGCCGATGATGGCCACCACAATCATCAGTTCGATCAGGGTAAAACCCTTTTGGATACTGCGTTTCATAAAAACTCCTGTTGAAAATGAAATAGAAAAATTGAATCGCGCACCCGCAGATTGCGCCTGACTGCCTATCAAACTGTTATTTCCAGGGGGCGCAAAACAACAACTTGAGTTGTGCACTGTACGCAGGTGGGCCTCTCAAAACCTCCCCCGTTCGGGGGAATTCCAGGCGATATTTCTTAGAAATTGCGTGATCTCTATGGACCACCAGGAGACGCGGAAACGCTTAGTCGCGAGGGCCGGTTGATGCCGCTTGCCCGGCGGGTACGCCGCCACGACGTGCCAGGAGCTTGCCAACACCCAGAACCAGCGCAGCGCCGAGCACGGGGCCGGCGTAGTGCAGCCAGTGCGCACCCTCAACCGTGCTCACAAGGATGTTGTCGCTGATGATGGTCTCGCCCCCGACCCAGCCGATCAAGGCCGCGCCGAAGGTGACGACAACAGGGTAGCGCTCCATCAGGCGGATCATCAGCGTGCTGCCGAAAATCACCAGAGGGATGCTGATGCCCAGGCCCAAAACAAGCAAGACCATGCTGCCTTTTGCGGCAGCAGCCACAGCGATGACGTTATCCAGACTCATGACCAGATCGGCAACGAGGATGGTGCGAACAGCCCCCATCAGCGAGCCGTGTTCTTTGCTCTCGCCCGCGCCTTCATCGCCATCGCCGAGCAGCTGGGTGCCGATCCACAGCAGCAACAAGCCGCCCACAATTTGTAAGTACGGCAAGGCCAGCAACTGGACCGCCACCACAGTCAGGCCGATGCGCAAAACTACCGCAGCGCCGGAACCGAAGAGCACGGCTTTTTTCTGCTGCGTGGGAGGAAGACCGCGCGCGGCCAAGGCGATGACCACGGCGTTATCACCCGAGAGGATGATGTTGATCCAAACGATTTTGAGCAAGCCCACCCAAAAGATGGGGTCTTGCAAAAACTCCATAGCGCCAGGTACTAAAGAGCGGGCTTAAAGCATGGCCTTAAGCAACTTGCCCATCTCAGAAGGATTGCGGGTGATTTTGAAACCGCACTCCTCCATCACCGCCAACTTGGCGTCAGCAGTGTCCGCGCCGCCGCTGATGAGCGCGCCGGCGTGGCCCATGCGTTTGCCCGCAGGTGCGGTGACGCCCGCGATGAAGCCGACGATGGGCTTTTTCATATTGAGCTTGCACCAGCGGGCGGCTTCGGCCTCGTCGGGGCCACCGATCTCGCCGATCATGATGACGGCGTCGGTGTCCGGGTCGTCATTGAAAGCGCGCATGACGTCGATGTGCTTCAAACCATTGATCGGGTCGCCACCAATGCCAACCGCGCTGGATTGGCCCAAACCGATTTCGGTGAGTTGCGCCACGGCTTCGTAGGTGAGCGTGCCCGAGCGGCTGACCACGCCGATGCGGCCTTTGCGATGGATGTGGCCGGGCATGATGCCGATCTTGATTTCGTCGGGGGTAATCAGGCCGGGGCAGTTGGGTCCGAGCAGCAGGGTTTTCTTGCCACCGGCAGCTTCTTTGGCGCGCATTTTGTTGCGTACTTCGAGCATGTCTTTGACCGGGATGCCTTCGGTAATACAGATGGCCAGGTCCAGGTCGGCCTCGACCGCTTCCCAGATGGCAGCCGCCGCACCGGGGGGCGGCACATAAATCACCGAGACGGTTGCGCCAGTAGCAGAAGCGGCTTCTTTGACAGAGGCGTAAATCGGGATATTGAAAACCGACTCACCGGCTTTCTTGGGGTTCACGCCGGCGACAAAGCAGGCTTTGCCGTTGGCGTATTCCTGGCATTTCTCGGTGTGGAATGCGCCGGTTTTGCCGGTGATGCCCTGGGTGATGACGCGGGTGTCTTTGTTGATGAAGATCGACATGGCGGTTTCTTTCTGACGGTGGCGTGGGCTAAAGACGTGGGGCTTCAGGCGTGGGCTTTGACAGCGGCCACCACGCGTTGGGCGGCTTCGGCCATGGTGTCGGCGCTGATGATGGGCAGGCCCGAATCGGCCAGCATCTTTTTGCCGATGTCTTCGTTGGTACCCTTCATGCGCACCACCAGCGGCACGCTGAGGTTGACCGCTTTGCAGGCGACGATGATGCCGGTGGCGATGGTGTCGCACTTCATGATGCCACCGAAGATGTTGACCAGAATGGCTTTGACCTTGGGGTTTTTGAGCATGATCTTGAAGGCCTCGGTAACCTTCTCAGGCGTTGCGCCGCCGCCTACGTCGAGAAAGTTGGCGGGCTCTGCGCCGAACAGTTTGATGGTGTCCATGGTCGCCATAGCCAGGCCGGCGCCGTTGACCAGGCAGCCGATGTCACCGTCCAGGCTAATGTAGGCCAGGTCAAACTTGCTGGCTTCGATTTCGGCAGCGTCTTCTTCGTCGAGGTCGCGGAAGGCAACGATGTCGGGGTGGCGGTACAGGGCGTTGGCGTCAAAGTTGAACTTGGCGTCCAGGGCTTTGATGTTGCCGTTGCCTTCCAAAATCAGCGGGTTGATCTCGACCAGGCTGGCGTCTGTATCCATATAAACGCGGTAGACCTTTTGCAAGACATCCACGGCCTTGGCGGTGGAGCCAGCAGGCACGCCAATGGCGTCGGCCAGCTTTTTGGCTTGCGCGTCGGTCAAGCCCAGGGCCGGGTCGACAATTTCGGTGATGATTTTTTCCGGCGTGTCATGCGCCACGCCTTCAATGTCCATGCCGCCCTCCGACGAAGCAATCATGGCCACGCGCTGGCTGGCGCGGTCGGTAACCGCCGATACGTAGTATTCCTTTTGGATGTCCGCGCCGTCTTCGATCAGCAAGCGGCGCACTTTCTGCCCCAGGGGGCCGGTCTGGTGGGTGACGAGCTGCATGCCCAGAATCTCAGAAGCGAGTTGCTTGACTTCGTCCAGCGAGCGGGCCAGCTTGACGCCGCCGCCTTTGCCGCGTCCGCCCGCATGGATTTGCGCTTTAACCACCCAAACCGGGCCGCCCAGTTTCTGGGCTGCTTCAACCGCTTCCTGCACGGTAAACGCGGGAATGCCGTTGGGCACAGGAATGCCGGCATTGCGCAAGATTTCCTTGCCTTGGTACTCGTGGATTTTCATGCTGTTCTCGCTTCTGATGCAGGGGGAAACGCACAGGCGGGGCTGCGCTAGGCGATGGGCGGGCAGACCGCCGCAAAACCGGCGAACTGTATCATGGTGCAGCGCACAAACCCTTGTCCAAACTTACAGCCCAAACGCGCCTGCGCAAGGCCTGCGCGGGCATACCCGGAGCCCTGATGCACACCGTATTTATTGATGGCGAAGCCGGCACCACGGGCTTGCAAATCCGCCAGCGTCTGCAAGACATGGCGCAGATTGAACTGCTGGCGATTGACCCGGCACTGCGCAAAGACCCGCAGGCCAAACGCGCATTGCTGGCGCGCGCCGATGTGGTCATTTTGTGTCTGCACGACGACGCGGCCCGCGAGACCGTGGCCATGGCCGATACGCTACTGGCAGAGACCAGCCGTGGGCCGCGCATTGTCGACGCCTCCACCGCGCACCGCACCCACCCGGACTGGGTTTACGGGTTCCCCGAGCTGTGCGCCGGCCAAAGCGCAGCCATCGCCAGCGCAACGCGCGTCTCTAACCCCGGTTGCTATGCCACCGGGGCGATTGCGCTCTTGCGCCCCCTAGTTGACGCCGGGTTCATCGGCCCCGATACGCCGGTGTGCCTGCCCAGCGTCAGCGGCTACTCGGGCGGCGGGCGCAGCATGATGGAGGCGTATGAAGCGGGAACGGCTGCGCCCCTGGAGCTGTACGCACTGGGTCTTTCGCACAAGCATGTGCCCGAAATCATGCGCTACACCGGCCTGACCCGGCGTCCGCTGTTTGTTCCCATGGTGGCCAATTTCGCGCAAGGCATGCTGGTGCAGTTGCCGCTGCACCTGGACAGCCTGCCTGGCGCGCCCACGGCGCAGGCGCTGCACGACGCGCTGCACGCGCATTACGCAGGCAGCGCGTGGGTGCGGGTGGAGCCACCGACCGCCGACCTCAAACTGGACGCCGTGGCGTTGGCCAACACCAATGTGATGGAGTTGCGGGTGTTTGCCAACCAGGCCGCCGGGCACGCGCTGCTGGTGGCGCGGCTGGACAACCTGGGCAAAGGCGCCAGCGGCGCTGCGGTACAGAATTTGCAGCTGATGCTGGGCTTGTAAGCGCCATTCCGTAATCCCTTGGAAAGACACGCCATGCCGATAGCCCTTGAATCGTTCACCCTGCGGGAGATGCACGCCGCTTATAGCGAGGGGCGCTTGGACCCGGTTGCCGTGGCACAGCACTGTCTGGCGCTGGCTGGGGCCGCCGAGCCGGGGCTTTTCACCTGCCTGTTAGAGGCACGCGCGTTGGTTGAGGCGCAGGCCAGCCGTGCGCGCTGGCAGGCTGGCCAGCCGCTGGGCCCGCTGGACGGCGTTCCGGTGGTGTGGAAAGACCTGTTTGATGTGGCGGGCACGCCCACCACGGCTGCCTCTGCGCTGCGCCGCAACGCCCCGCCAGCGGAGCAGGACGCTGCCACGGTGTCGGCGCTGGCTGCGGCAGGCGCGGTGAGCATCGGCAAGACCGGTTTAACCGAATTCGCCTACTCCGGCTTGGGGCTGAACCCGCATTTCGGTACGCCACGCAACCGCCGCAGCAGGGACGGACACCGTTCGCCCGGCGGCTCGTCCAGCGGCTCAGCGGTGGCGGTGGATGCGGGCATGGCGCTGATCGGCATGGGCACGGATACGGGTGGTTCGATACGCATACCGGCAGCGTTCAACGGCTTGGTGGGTTTCAAGCCCTCCATTGGCCGCTTGGATTCCCGGGGCGTGTTCCCCTTGTCGGCGACGCTGGACGTGATCGGCCCTATCGCCAAGACGGTCCAAGACTGCGCGTGGACGTACCGCGCGCTGCGGGGCGCTGCGGCTTCAGAGCTGCAAATACCGCCGTCCAATGCCTTGCGTGTGGTAGTGCCAAGCAACGTGGTGCTGGATGAGGCACAGCCGGAAGTGCTGGCGCGTTTTGAGGCGGTGCTGGCGCGGCTGCGCGCCGCCGGAGCGCAGGTGCAGCACATACACATACCCGCCTTTGATGTACTGCAAGCACTGAACGCGCAGCACGGCACCATTCCCGCCGCCGAGGCCTATGTGCTGCACCGCGCAATCGTGGACGGGCCGGATGCAGCACGACTGGACCCAAGGGTGCTGGCGCGAATCCAGCGCGGGGCCACCATGATGGCGAGCGATCTGGTGATCTTGCAACAGGCGCGTACGCAGCTGATGGCCCAAACGCGGGCACTGGTAGGCGATGCCTGGCTGCTGTTCCCCACGGTGGTGCACGTTGCACCCTTGGTCGCACCATTAGACGCCGACCACGCTGTGTTCAACCAGACCAATGTACGGACCCTGCGCAACACCGCGCTGCTCAATGTGCTCGACTGGTGCGGCGTAAGCCTTCCCATGGGACGCGGCGAGGCCGATATGCCGCTGGGCGTATTGATCAGCGGCCCGGCGGGCACGGAGGATGCTTTGCTGCCGGTGGCCGCTGCGCTGGAACATCTGTTGGCGCAGGGCTGAGGGAGCGCGCCGACGGTTTTTTGCTGCGCGGCTGCGCTCCATCCTTTGCATCAAACCCTGGATGGAGACCCGTGTATGGCAAAAGAGATTTTGTGCGGCTTTGGCGTGGATGTGGACGCAGTGGCCGGTTGGCTGGGCAGCTACGGTGGCGAGGATTCGCCCGATGACATTTCACGCGGCCTGTTTGCCGGCGAAGTGGGCTCCCCCCGCTTGCTCAAATTGTTTGAGCGCATGGGGATCAAGTCCACCTGGTTTATCCCCGGCCATTCGATTGAGACCTTTCCCAGCCAGATGAAGGCGGTGGCCGACGCAGGCCACGAAATCGGCATCCACGGCTACACCCACGAAAACCCGATTGCGATGACGCCAGCGCAAGAAGAGGCCGTGCTGGACAAATGCATTGGCTTGGTGGAGCAACTCTGCGGCAAACGGCCCACCGGCTATGTGGCCCCCTGGTGGGAGTTCTCCAACGTGACCAACGAGTTGCTGGTAAAGAAGGGCATCAAGTACGACCACTCGCTGATGCACAACGACTTCACGCCCTATTACGTTCGCGTTGGGGATCAGTGGACCCGCATCGACTACGGCAAGCAGCCCAAAGAGTGGATGGTTCCCCTGCAACGCGGAACCGAGACCGGGCTGATCGAGATTCCGGCGAACTGGTACCTCGACGACCTGCCGCCCATGATGTTCATCAAGAAGTCGCCCAACAGCCACGGCTTTGTGAACCCGCGTGACATCGAACAAATGTGGCGCGACCAATTCGACTGGGTCTACCGGGAAATGGATTACGCGGTTTTCCCCATCACCATCCACCCCGATGTAGCTGGGCGACCACAAGTGCTGCTGATGTTGGAGCGGCTGTTTGCGTATATGCGATCGCATCCTGGCGTGCGCTTTGTGACCATGGATGCGATGGCCGATGACTTCGCTGCGCGCTTTCCACGCGCAAAGTAGTAGCGCTGCCCGGCTGTATCCATGTGCGGTGTCTGCGGAACCTTGGGCGGCGAGGAACACTGGAGCACCGCCAGTGGCCGCTTGGCGCTGGACGACGCGCCAACCCGGCGCGCCGAACGGGCACGACGCATCCGCATCGTCAATGAAGTCGTGCGCGGCTTGCAGGTGCGGGTAAGCGACTGGCAGGGCACTTACTACCTGGTCGTGGGGCCTACGGGCAAGCAGCAGGTGGTGGATAGCCTTCCGCACGTCTGGGCGGCCTTGCAAGACGTGGCCGGGCGCAGCGTGGACCCGCTGCTGGCAACGGCCTGAGCGAGGGCCCACTATGGCCACCGCAGCGGCGCGCATTCCAGCGCACGTACTCACGGGCTTTTTGGGGTCGGGCAAAACCACGCTGCTCAACCGCTTGCTGCAAGACCCCGCGTTGGGCGATTGCGCGGTGCTCATCAACGAGTTCGGGGCAGTGGGGGTGGACCACCACCTGGTGGACCGGGTCGAAGGCGATATGGTGTTGCTGGCCTCAGGTTGCATTTGCTGCACAGTGCGCGGCGACTTGGCTGAGGCGCTGCGCGCCTTGTACGCGCGGCGCGAGGCCGGAACTATCCCCGCCTTCGCGCGCGTGGTGATTGAAACCACCGGTCTGGCTGATCCGGTGCCGGTTCTGGCCACGCTGATGTTCGACCGCATATTGCAAAACCACTTTGCGGTGGGCAGCGTGGTGACAACGATTGATGCGCTCAACGGTGCGGCCAACTTACAAGAATTTGCGGTTTGCCGCAAACAAGCGACCAGCGCAGACCTGCTGGTGCTGACCAAACTGGACCTGGCCGATGCACAAGCCGGGCCGCGCTTGCACCATGAACTGCAAGCACTCAACCCGGCGGCCCGGGTGCTGCGTGCTGATGCTGCGGACAGCTTGGCGACCCTGCTGCTGACCGGCACGGACCCCCAAACGCAAGCACCGGGCATGGCGTTAGCCCGCAGGGCCGCAGGCAGCTTGCGCAGCAACTTCTTCACACCGGGCGCCCGCACCGATGTGGATGCAAGACCGCCGCCAAACCATGGCGATATCCATTCCTTTGTGCTGCAGATACCGCAGGCCATGGACTGGACGGTGTTCGGCATTTGGCTGTCGCTGCTGCTGCATGCCCACGGGGAGCGGGTGCTGCGGGTCAAAGGGTTGCTACAGGTGCAAGGTGCGCACACACCGGTCGTGGTGCATGGGGTGCAGCAACTGGTCTATCCGCCCACGCATCTGGCGCGCTGGCCCGATGGTCCGCGCCAATCGGAGTTGGTGTTCATCGTGCGCGGCTTGAACCAGGCGGCGATAGAGGAGTCTCTGAAAAGCTACATCCAGCGTTTTACCTAAGCGAACGCGCACTGCAGTGGCGCATGTTGCGCACCAAAAAAAGGAATTGAACATGTATTTGGTGCGGACTCTGCGCGTTTAGTTCACGCTGCTGCGCCGTATTGCTCACAAAAGGGGGTGGCACGCGGATTGCCTTAAGAGTCCCCTATGTCTGTCACAACTGAATCGCAGGGCGCATCCATCGAGGTGGTGGGTTTGAGCAAATTGTTCGACGCGGGCAAACCTGCGGTGGACAACATCAACTTGCGGATTGCCAAGGGCAGCTACTGCTGTTTGCTGGGCCCGTCGGGTTGCGGCAAGAGCACCACCTTGCGCATGATTGCCGGTCATGAGTCGGTGAGCAGCGGCGACGTGTTGCTGGACAACCGCAACATCACCGATCTGCCAGCAGCCGACCGCGGCACCGCGATGATGTTCCAGAGTTTTGCGCTGTTCCCGCACTTAAGCGCCCTGGACAACGTGGCCTTCAGCCTGAAGATGAAAGGTGTTACCAAACCGGAGCGCCATGCGCGTGCACAAGCGCTGCTGGATCGGGTTGCTATGGGCCATCTGGCGCAGCGCAAACCGGGCGAACTGTCGGGCGGACAGCAGCAGCGTGTGGCGCTGGCGCGGGCGCTGATCACGCAGCCCAAAGCCTTGTTGCTCGATGAACCACTCTCTGCGCTGGATCCGTTTTTGCGCATTCAAATGCGCGCCGAACTGCGGCGCTGGCAGAAAGAGCTGGGCTTGACCTTTATCCACGTTACCCACTCGCAAGAAGAGGCCATGGCGCTGGCTGACACCATGGTGGTAATGAACCATGGCGTGATCGAGCAAGCTGGTTCACCCCACCAGATTTACAACTACCCGAAAAACGAATTTGTCGCGCGCTTCATGGGCGGCCACAACGTCATTGACACGCCGCAGGGACTTATTGGCGTGCGCACCGACCGCATCCGGGTTCACAACCCAGCGCCTGATGCATCGCTGGATGCCCAACACAGCCTGCGCGCCGTGGTCAGCGATGTGGAATACCAGGGCAGCTATGTGCTGCTGGGCTTGCACGTGCACGGTGCGGTTCGCGATGCCCACGCCACCGCCGATCTGTCGGTGATGTTGCCCGAAGCCGATTTCGCCGCCCAGCCCCGCACGCTGGGCGATACCGTGGACTTGCATTGGGCGGCGCAAGACGTCCATGCGCTAGCCACCTGATTGCTGTTTTTCTCGTCCCTTCATAAGAAGTTTTTTCCACCACCCTAGGAGTTCTCCGCATGTCAGATGTATCAAAAGACCCCGTTGTTTCCGCCGCCGTTCAGCGCCGCGCCATGCTCAAGGGCACGGCCGGTATCCTGGCTGCGGGCATGTTTCCCGCCGTCCATTCCGCTGACCCCATCGTGTTGCGCTACCTGGGAACTGCGGTCAACCAGGACAAAGAAATCGCCGATAAGTTCGAAAAAGACGTCGGCGGCAAGATCAAGATCCAATACGTAGCCGTCACCACTGACGATGTGATGAAGCGCGCCATTACCGCGCCCAACAGCTTTGACCTGCTGGACTCCGAGTACTTCCAGCTGGGCAAACTGGTACCCACCGGCAACCTCAAAGGCATTGACACCAAGCGCATCAAAAACGCCGACAAAATCACCTCGGTATTCACCACCGGCAAGGTTGGCGGCAAAACCATCGGCGACCAAGGTACTGCGCCGAAGAAAGTGATCTTCCTGGAAGGCGAAAAGTCCAAAACCTTTGCCAAGAGCCCGACACAGTACATGTCGCTGATCCCCACCACTTACAACGCCGACACCCTGGGCATTCGCCCCGACCTGATCAAGCGCCCCATCAATAGCTGGGCCGAGCTGCTCAACCCGGAGTTCAAGGGCAAAGCGTCGATCTTGAACATTCCATCGATCGGCATCATGGACGCAGCGATGGTGGTCGAAGCCATGGGTATCTACAAGTACCCTGACAAGGGCAATATGACCAAGAAGGAAATTGACCTGACGATCAAAACCCTGATCGAGGCAAAGAAACAAGGTCAGTTCCGCAGCCTGTGGAAGGACTTCAACGAGTCCGTCAACCTGATGGCTTCCGGCGAAGTGGTGATTCAGTCGATGTGGAGCCCGGCCGTTACGGCCGTGCGCACCAAAGGTATCGCCTGCACCTTCCAGCCGCTTAAAGAAGGTTATCGCTCATGGGCTTCGGGCTTTGGCCTGCCCTCAACCTTGTCGGGCGCAAAGCTGGACGGCGCGTACGAGTTCATCAACTGGTTTCTGGACGGCTGGGCTGGCGCCTACCTGAACCGCCAAGGCTATTACAGCGCAGTGCTGGAGACTGCCAAGGCCAAGATGGAAGCCTACGAATGGGCTTACTGGATGGAAGGCAAAGTCGCCACGCAAGACATCAAGAGCCCGCACGGCGATTTGCTGGCGAAAGCCGGTGAGACCCGCGACGGAGGCAGCTACGAGCAGCGCATGGGTTCTGTTGCCTGCTGGAACGCGTTGATGGACGAGAACACCTACATGGTGGAGAAGTGGAACGAGTTCGTGGCAGCGTGAGCCTGGAACACCCCCGTTGACGCTCACTTCGTGTAGCGTCTTCCCCCTTGCAGGGGGCAACCGCAGCGGCCCGGCAAAGCCGGTTCCGCGCGGTTCCTGAAAGGGGACTTCGCTTTGCTTGTCCTCTGGTGATTTGGCGAGCAAAGCGAAGTTGGTTTACTCCTATTTTCTTGGTCTTTTTTATTTTATTCAGCATCTTCTGATTTCACGTTTTGCACATGAACGTCTCCCGCGCTGCTTCACCTTCGGCTATGCCAGCCTTCGGGCAGGGCTTGTCTGCGTGGTGGCAGGCTGCACCGCTGACTGCGGTGTTTGTGGTGTTCTTTGTGGTGCCTTTGCTGCTGATTCTGATGGTCAGCTTTTGGAATTTCAATGACTATGAGTTGATTCCGGATTTCACGTTCAAAAGCTATATCTCGGTTTTCAAAGGATGCAGCAACACGCAGGAGTTGTGCGTAACGTTCCGCACGTATTTATCGACTTTTAAATTTTCCTTGCTGGTGTGGCTGATCACGCTGGTGGTCGGTTTTACGGTGGCCTACTTTTTAGCCTTTCATGTGCGCACAGGCAGTATGCAAACGGTACTTTTTGTGGTGTGCACTATTCCGTTTTGGACATCCAACGTCATTCGCATGATTGCCTGGGTGCCACTGCTGGGTCGCAACGGTCTGGTGAACCAGGGCTTGCTGTCCACGGGGCTGATCTCGCAGCCGTTGGAGTGGATGCTGTTCTCCGATTTTTCAGTGGTGCTGGCTTTTGTGCATCTGTTCGCCACATTCATGATCGTGCCGATTTTCAACTCCATGATGCGCATTGACCGTAGCCTGTTGGAAGCAGCGGCTGACGCAGGTGCGAGCGGTTGGCAGACGCTGTGGAATGTGATCGTGCCGCTGTCGCGCACCGGCATCATCATCGGGTCCATTTTTGTGATCACCATTGTCATGGGTGACTTTGTGACCGTGGGCGTCATGGGCGGACAACAAATTGCCTCGGTAGGCAAGATCATCCAGGTACAAACCTCTTACCTGCAATTTACCCTGGCCGCAGCCAACGCTGTGATTTTGCTGGGGCTGGTACTGATGATCATCTGGGCCTTAACCCGCCTGGTCGATATTCGGCGGGAGCTATGAGCATGAACACAGCGAAGCGCTCACTGGAGTTCCGATTGCTGGCCGCGTTCTTCGCGGCCTACGTGCTGTTTTTGTATGGCCCGATGCTGGTTATCGTGATCCTGAGTTTTCAGGGGCCAGAGGGCGGTTTGACTTTTCCTCTGCGTGGGGTGTCCACGCACTGGTTCCATAAGCTGGCGCAAGGCCTGGGCTCGGTGGACATTGGTGCGGCGCTCAAGCGCTCCTTGACCGTCGGCCTGATCGTGATGGCCTTCACCGTGGTCTTGTCGGTGTTGGCCGGTCTGGCTTTTCGCAAAAAATTGGCGGGTGGCAACACCTTGTTTTTTGTGGTGGTGGCCAGCTTGATCATGCCGTCCATCATTGTGTCGCTGGGCATCGGGCTGGAGTTCAGGCTGCTGGATGGCGTAATTAAAAGTGCGTTCACCTGGCTGGGTTGGGAAGAGGCTTTGGCAGAATTCGGCACCGCCATGGGCTTGTATACATCGGCCCTGGGCGCGCACCTGAGCTGGACCTTGCCCTTTGGTTTGCTGATCATGTTTGCGGTCTTCAACCGCTTTAATCCTGCCTATGAAGAAGCCGCACGCGATTTAGGGGCCACGCCCTGGCAGACCTTTGTCCATGTGGTGCTGCCACTGATTGCACCCTCCTTAGTGGGCATAGGCATGTTCGGATTCACTTTGAGCTGGGACGAAATTGCCCGCACCTCACAAGCCATTGGCGATGTGAATACCTTACCGCTGGAATTGCAAGGGCTGACGACGACGGTTACAACGCCAGCGATTTATGCGCTTGGCACAGTCACGATGGTGGTGTCGTTTTGTGTGATTGGTTTGGCATTGGCCCTGTCAAGGCTGTTGGCGCGCCGCCAAGTGCAGGCCCGGATATGAGGATAGATCCCAGGGCCATCGTCGCGGATTTTTCGGGGATTGTGATGATCCCGGACCCCGAAGGCGCACGGGCGTTCATGGCGCCCGATGTTCAGATCCGCTTTACCGGCGGGCGCGTGATGAACGACGTTGCCGAATAAGGTTTACGGACTGCGACGCGGTGTCATAGGGCCGCGTCCTTCGATGTGGCGGAAATTGATACGCCCTTTGGACAAATCGTAGGGCGACAGCTCCAAGGAGACGCGATCACCCGCCAAAATGCGAATATGGTTTTTACGCATTTTTCCAGCGGAATAAGCAATGAGCTGATGTCCATTGTCAAGTGTGACGCGAAAACGGGTATCCGGTAAAACCTCGTTGACTACGCCCATCATCTCAATTAACTCTTCTTTTGCCATTCAAGCTTCCTGAAAAAATAACCCTGAACTATATCACGACGTTCTGAGGTTAAAATGGAATAAAAAATCGCCGGAAGCTTTATTTTAGATGTCCAGTTGCTGTTTATTAATTTTTACTGGCATTACCTGCCTCAATACAAAGTAAATGAGCATAGAAATGACCCTCGATAAGTTCGACAAGCATATTTTGGAAGTATTGCAAAACGAGGGGCGAATCAACAACCAAGACCTTGCTGACCGCATTGGTTTGTCTGCGTCACCGTGCCTGCGACGTGTTCGGGCACTGGAAGATTCTGGGCTGATCACGGGGTACCGTGCGCTTTTGGACGCGCGCAGACTGGGCTTGTCACTGATGGCGCTGACATATATCTCTATGGACGTGCACACGCCCGAGCGCTTTGCTCATTTTGAAGGGTCTGTCGCGGTGTTACCCGAGGTGCTGGAATGCTTGCTGATCACCGGACAAGACGCTGACTACCAGCTTAAAGTTATCGTCCGCGACATGGACCATTACCAAGACTTGCTGCTTAACAAAATCACCCGTATCGAAGGAGTGACGGGCGTACATTCGAGTTTCGTGATGCGCCGCGTCATCGACAAAACCTGTTTGCCCGTTTAAGTCAGCTTCGCAAGTACGCCCATAGGGCGTGACTTAACGCGCGTCTGGTAGCTCGATCTTGACTTCGAGTACTTCCAGGTTGTCGTGGCGATCCAGATTGACTTTGATATCTTTGATATCAATTTTGATGTACTTGCTGATTACAGCAATGAGGTCGCGCTGGAGGTCCTGCAAATAGTCGGGCTCAACGGCATTACGGCCACTACGCTCGTGTGCAAGAATCAACTGCAGCCGCTCTTTGGCAACGCTTGCAGTTTGTTTCTTTTCTCCCAACAGAAAAGACAGAAATGACTTCATTTATTTTCCACCAAACAGTCGTTTGATAAAACCCTGCTTCGGGGCCTCTGTGAAACGCATTGGCACATCCTGCCCCAAGAAGCGGGTGATCACGTCCTTATAGGCCTCCGCAACGTTGCTGTTTTCAACATGCACGACTGGGATACCTTGGTTAGATGCTTGTAGAACAGCTTCGCTCTCGGGAATAACACCAATCAACTTAATCCGCAAAATATCTTGGATATCTTCCAGAGATAGCATCTGCCCCAAGTCCACGCGCGCAGGGTTGTAGCGGGTGATTAGCAGGTGTTCTTTGATTGGCTCACGCCCCTCGATTGCCCGCTTGGTCTTACTGGCTAGCATTCCCAAAATACGGTCTGAATCGCGCACAGATGACACTTCTGGGTTCGTAACTACCAAAGCTTCATCTGCGAAGTGCATGGCCATGAGGGCACCAGTTTCAATTCCTGCAGGTGAGTCACACACGATGTATTCAAAGCCCATATCGGCCAAGTCATTCAAGACTTTTTCTACCCCGTCTTGGTGCAAGGCATCTTTGTCGCGTGTTTGTGATGCTGCAAGAACAAACAAGTTGTCGCATTGCTTGTCTTTGATCAGCGCCTGGTGCAAATTTGCCTCACCTTGAATCACGTTGATGAGGTCGTATACCACGCGCCTCTCGCAGCCCATAATCAGGTCTAAGTTACGCAGACCAACATCAAAATCAATCACAACGGTTTTGTGTCCGCGCAGTGCCAAACCCGACGAAAAGCTGGCGCTGGTGGTGGTTTTTCCCACACCGCCTTTTCCTGAAGTTACAACGATAATTTTTGTCATGGATCTCGATTGGTTAAATGGATAGGTTCAGGGCATTAACGGTTCTATTAACAATTTTTCCTGGTTGTCATCGCTCAAGCGAATTTGTGTCGGGCGACCCAATACATCACTGGTAAAAGGTTTTTCAGCAGTCCGATAGATTCCGGCTACGGAAACCAATTCAGCCTCCATAGCGAGGGCAAAAATACGTGCTTTGGTGTTTCCTTTTGCACCCGCCATGGCTTTGCCTCGCAACGCAGCGTATACATGGATGTTGCCATCCGCTACCACTTCAGCACCACGATTCACCATAGACAAAATGATCAAATCTCCGCCTTTGGCATAGATTTTCTGTCCTGAACGAATAGGCTTATCAATCACCATCGTATGAACTGGAACAGATGTAGCGGGGACTTCCTTCGGTGCAGATGCTGGTGTCACAACCTGTGAATTGGACGCTTGTACAGGTACATAAATTTCATGTGCCTCAACCAATCCCAAACGCCGTGCTTCAAGTAAACACTTTGGCGATGCATTGCGAACCGCTACAGGCATCAATTTACATTGCCGTAAAACATCGAGTAAGCGCGACAAATCCAAAGACGCACTATCCGACGTCAGATGCCCGTAATCCAGAACCAAAGCGTCATCATTGAAAAAATCGGGACTGTTGCTTGATGACCCAAATTGGGATAGCAACTGCTGCTCTAGTACTTGTAGGTCAACGGTCTTCAGTACCAAAGCAACCAGTGGCAAATCCGCGCTTTTGATCTCGAAAGCCATGGGCTTTGGATTGTGATTTTTTGCGGTTGAAGCGGTGGCCATCAAAGATTGCTTTTTTTAACCGGAGGCCCGGTTGATCGTTTAACACGATTTTACTTGATGGGATTTCCTTCATTGTCA
>CAIOUR010000023.1 GCA_903861575.1 uncultured beta proteobacterium
GCGCAAAACAGGCCGTCGCGCTCGGGCTTGAAAGTGCGGTAGTTGATGGTCTCGGGCTTCTTCACCTCACCGAAAGACCAGGAGCGGATTTTCTCGGGCGAGGCCATGCCGATCTTGATGGCATCGAAATGCTCATCGGGCGTGAATTGCTTGAAAAGGTCGAGTAATGATTTCATAGTTTTTCCTTTTTCGCTTAACCGCGTTCCAATTCGATATCCAGGCCCAGGGAACGGATTTCCTTGACCAGCACGTTGAAGGACTCGGGCATGCCCGCTTCAATCGAATGTTCGCCTTTGACGATGCTTTCGTAGACTTTGGTGCGGCCTTGCACGTCGTCGGATTTAACGGTGAGCATTTCCTGCAACACATACGAAGCGCCATAGGCCTCCAAGGCCCACACTTCCATCTCGCCAAAGCGCTGTCCACCGAATTGCGCCTTGCCACCCAAAGGCTGCTGCGTGACCAAAGAGTACGGACCGGTTGAGCGTGCGTGCATCTTGTCGTCTACCAGATGGTGCAGCTTCAAGACATGCATATAGCCCACGGTGGTGGGGCGCTCAAAGGCTTCACCCGTGCGTCCGTCAAACAGGTTGGCCTGCGTGCGAGCGGACGTCAATCCCTTGGCCGCTGCGACCTCGTCAGGATAGGCCAGTTTGAGCATCTCGCGGATTTCTTCTTCGGTCGCCCCGTCAAACACCGGCGTGGCGAAGGTCGCGCCGGTCACCAGATTGGCCGCCATCTCTTGGACTTCCGCGTCGCTGAGCGCGCCGAGGTTTTCCTTGCGACCTGAACGGTTGTAGATTTTTTCCATGAAAGCGCGCAGCTCAGCCGACTTGGCCTGCTCTTGCATCATGTCGCCGATGCGCTGGCCTAAGCCCTTGGCGGCCCAGCCCAGATGCACCTCGAGCACCTGACCGACGTTCATCCGTGAAGGCACGCCCAAGGGGTTCAACACGATGTCGCACGGTGTACCGTCGGCCATGTAAGGCATGTCTTCAACAGGAACGATCTTGGAAACCACGCCCTTGTTGCCGTGGCGGCCGGCCATCTTGTCACCTGGCTGCAAACGGCGCTTGACGGCGATATAGACCTTGACCATCTTGAGCACGCCTGCGGGCAGCTCGTCGCCTTGGGTCAACTTCTTGCGCTTTTCTTCAAACGCCAAGTCAAAGCTGTGGCGGGTTTGCTCCAGCGATGTCTTGATGCTCTCCAACTGGGCAGCAACGTTGTCATCCGCGGGTCGAATGTCAAACCAATGGAATTTATCGACTGACTCCAAATAGGCCTTGTCGATCTTGCTGCCCTTGGCGAGCTTTTGTGGACCGCCATTGGCAGTTTTGTCCAGCAGCAGTTTGGCAATACGGTCAAACGCATCCGCCTCAACAATGCGCAACTGGTCATTCAAATCCAGACGGAAGCGCTTGAGCTCATCGTCAATGATTTGCTGCGCGCGGCGGTCACGGGTGATGCCTTCGCGGGTGAAGACTTGCACGTCAATCACGGTACCTTGTGAGCCCTGATCGACACGCAGCGAGGTGTCTTTCACGTCACTGGCCTTTTCGCCGAAGATCGCACGCAACAGTTTCTCTTCCGGTGTCAGCGTGGTCTCGCCTTTTGGCGTGACTTTGCCGACCAGCGTGTCGCCCGGTTCGACTTCCGCACCGACGTAAATAATGCCGGACTCATCCAAACGGTTGAGCTGTTGCTCGCTCAAGTTGGGGATATCGCGGGTAATTTCCTCGGCACCCAATTTGGTGTCACGGGCCATCACCACCAACTCTTCGATGTGGATCGAGGTATAGCGGTCTTCCGCGACCACACGCTCGCTGATCAAAATCGAGTCTTCAAAGTTGTAGCCATTCCAGGGCATGAACGCCACCAGCATGTTCTGGCCCAAAGCCAATTCTCCAAGGTCGGTGGATGCGCCGTCAGCGATCACATCGCCCTTGGCCAGCTTGTCGCCTTTTTTAACGATGGGACGCTGGTGGATGTTGGTGTTCTGGTTGGAGCGCTGGTACTTGATCAGGTTATAGATGTCCACACCGACTTCGCCGGCTTGCGCTTCTGCGTCGTTCACGCGGATCACCACGCGGGTGGCGTCCACATAGTCAACCACGCCACCGCGGTTAGCGGTTACCACCGTGCCCGAGTCCACAGCAGCTACGCGCTCGATACCGGTTCCAACAAACGCCTTCTCAGGACGCAGCACCGGCACAGCCTGACGCTGCATGTTCGCACCCATCAAGGCGCGGTTGGCATCGTCGTGCTCCAGGAACGGAACCAGCGACGCCGCCACCGACACGATTTGCGCGGGCGACACGTCCATGTACTGCACGCGCTCCGCACCGCACAAAATCGACTCGCCTTTTTCGCGCGCCGACACCAGCTCGCCGCTCAAACGCCCTTCGGCGTCCAGCAAAGCGTTGGCCTGGGCGATCACGTACTTGCCTTCTTCGATAGCCGACAGGTAGTCAATGTCCATGGTGACTTTGCCATCCACGACGCGACGGTAGGGCGTTTCGATAAAACCGTATTCGTTCAAACGCGCGTACAAAGCCAGCGAGTTGATCAAACCGATGTTCGGGCCTTCGGGTGTCTCAATCGGGCAGACGCGACCGTAATGGGTCACGTGCACGTCGCGCACTTCGAAACCAGCGCGCTCGCGGGTCAAACCGCCCGGTCCAAGAGCCGATACGCGGCGCTTGTGCGTGATCTCGGACAGCGGATTGGTCTGGTCCATGAACTGCGACAGCTGCGAAGCGCCGAAGAACTCTTTAAGCGCCGCCGAGATGGGCTTGGAGTTGATCAGGTCATGCGGCATCAGCGGCTCTTGCTCGGCCTGCCCCAAACGCTCTTTCACGGCTTTCTCAATGCGCGCCAGGCCGGTGCGGTACTGGTTCTCAGCCAGTTCGCCCACGCAACGCACGCGGCGGTTACCCAGGTGGTCGATGTCATCCACGTCGCCACGGCCATTGCGCAAGTCGACCAGAATTTTCACGACCGACAAAATGTCTTCGTTGGTCAGCACCATGGGGCCCGTGGACTCAGCACGGCCCATCTTGGCGTTGAACTTCATGCGGCCCACGCGCGACAGGTCGTAGGTGTCGGGGTTGTAAAACAGGCGCTGGAACAGCGCTTGCACGGCGTCTTCCGTTGGCGGCTCGCCGGGGCGCATCATGCGGTAGATGGCCACGCGTGCGGAGAATTCATCGGCGGTTTCATCGGTGCGCAAGGTTTGCGAAATGTAGGCACCTTGGTCCAATTCATTGGTGTAGATACAAGACACTTCCTCAATGCCGGAAGTGCGCAGCTTCTTCAACAGCACATCGGTCAACTCTTCATTGGCCTTGGCAATGATTTCGCCAGTATCGGTGTCAACAATATTGCGGGCCACGACACGGCCTAGCAAAAAGTCCTCTGGGACGCTGATGTGGCTGGTGCCGCTTTGCTGCAAGTCGCGGGTGTGGCGTGCGGTGACGCGTTTGTCTTTGGCGACGATTACGTTGCCGGACTTGTCAGTCAAATCGAAGCGGGCGATCTCGCCTTTCATGCGCTCAGGCACGAATTCCATTTGCGCGCCGCTGTCCATCAGGCGGAAGTTGTCGTTGACGAAGAAGTTGGCGAGGATGGACTCGTTATTCAGGCCGATGGCTTTGAGCAAAATCGTGACCGGCATCTTGCGGCGGCGGTCCACGCGGAAGTACAGCAGGTCTTTGGGATCGAATTCAAAGTCCAGCCAGGAACCACGGTAGGGAATGATGCGCGCCGAGAACAGCAGCTTGCCCGAACTGTGGGTCTTTCCTTTGTCATGCTCAAAAAAGACGCCGGGCGAGCGGTGCAACTGGGACACGATCACGCGCTCAGTACCGTTGATGATGAAGGAGCCCTTGCCGGTCATCAGAGGCACTTCGCCCATGTAGACCTCTTGCTCTTTGACCTCTTTGATGACCTTGTTTTGGGAGGTCGAGGCGTCGCGGTCATAAATGATCAGCTGCACCCGTGCGCGCACGGCAGAGGCGTAGGTGAGACCCCGGGTCTGGCACTCGCGTACGTCAAACGCTGGCTTGGCCAGGTTGTATTCGGAATACTTCATCTCGACAAAACCGTTGTGCGAGACGATGGGGAAAGCCGCGTTGAATGCGGCCTGCAGACCTTCGTCAGTCCGCTTTTTCGGATTCACGTCGGCTTGCAAAAACGCGGTGTAAGCGTCTTTTTGCATTTGCAGCAGGTATGGAATTTCCAGCACGCTGTCGCGGTTACCAAAATTTTTGCGGATGCGTTTACGTTCAGTAAAGTTGTAGGCCATTCGATCTCCGGACAAAATCTGAGGAACCTTTGGGGTTCCTAGGCGACTGTGCATATTTCTTGGTGATTGGCCACTACCAACCATTGGCGGACGGTCGCGCATTGCACGCAACCCGACCCAAGCCGTCTTCTGCAGTCGAAATCAGAAAACACTCTCAAAAGACGCTTGCGCCGCTTGAGAGTGCGCTCTGCGCGCGTACAGACCGGGAGCCCCCGGCCCGTACAAACTGAACTTATTTCAATTCAGCTTTAGCACCGGCTTCCACCAGTTTCTTGAGCGCTGCATCAGCGTCAGCTTTCGGCATCGCTTCTTTGACTGCTTTGGGAGCGCCGTCAACCAGGTCCTTGGCTTCCTTCAGACCCAGGCCGGTGATCTCGCGCACGGCCTTGATGACCGACACTTTGTTCGCACCAGCTTCGAGCAACATCACGTTGAACTCGGTCTTCTCTTCAGCAGCCGCTGCAGCACCGCCGCCGCCGCCAGCACCTGCTGGCGCGGCCATCGCAGCTGCGCTCACGCCAAACTTCTCTTCGATGGCTTTCACCAGGTCGTTGAGTTCCATAACCGTCATGCTATCCAGCGCGGTCAAAAATGCGTCTTTATCGAATGCCATTGTGTTTTCCTAAAAATTGGTTACTACGGGCCACCGCTTATGCGGCAGCGGGCTCAGCGGATGCTTGCTCAGCAGGTGCGGCTGCACCTTGACTGCGCTGTTCGGCCAAAGCCGCCAGCACGCGGGCTGTGCGGGAAATGGGCGATTGCATCAAACCCAGCAATTGCGAGAGCAACACTTCTTTCGAAGGGATGCTTGCCAGCTGCTTCACGCCGTTGATGTCTAAAACTTTTCCGCCGTACGCGCCGCCGCGAATCACCAATTTGTCATTGGTCTTCGCGAACTCGGCAACCACTTTCGCAGCCGCCACGGCGTCAACAGAAAAGCTGTAGATAAGCGGGCCGGTCATCTGGTCAGATACGACATCAAACGCACTACCGGCAACAGCACGGCGGGCCAAGGTGTTTTTCAACACGCTTAGGGTCACGCCACTGTTGCGCGCGGTGGTGCGCAGACGGGTCATATCAGCAACCGTGATGCCGCGGTATTCCGCCATCACCAGCGTTTGAGCTTTCGCTGCGAGGCCGGTCACATCGCTGATGACCGCTTCCTTTTCACTACGATTCAAACTCACTGTCTTCTCCTAGTTTGCGCTTTGCCGTTTGTTCGGCATCACGCTCCACGTTGTAGCGACCAACTGTCCCGGGATCCATATCCATCAGGCAGCGGGGTCGCCATCTGCGTTGGCTTTCGCTGATTAAGCGCAGTCGGGCTGCGCGCCAACGGTCTTGGATGGCCTGGCACCAACTGTGAAGTCAACACCAACCCACCACCTTTGGTCACCCTTGCGGATGACCAAAATTCTTCAGCGCCTACGCGCTAATCGTTTGCAAATCCACCCGGACGCCCACGCCCATGGTGGAAGACACCGCCACTTTGCGCAGGTAAACGCCTTTGCTGGTGGCTGGCTTGGCTTTGTTCAACGCCTCAACCAATGCAGCCAAGTTGCCTTGGAGCTGGCTGGATTCGAAGGAACGGCGACCGATGGTCGAGTGCACGATGCCGCCCTTGTCGACACGGAATTGCACCTGACCGGCTTTGGCGTTGCGCACAGCAGTCGCCACATCAGCGGTCACGGTTCCGACTTTCGGATTGGGCATCAAGCCGCGTGGGCCCAGAATCTGGCCCAAAGTACCCACCACACGCATAGCGTCGGGGGCAGCGATCACGATGTCAAAAGGCATATCGCCAGCTTTAACGCGGGCAGCCAGATCGTCCATGCCGACGATGTCAGCGCCTGCGGCACGGGCCTCGTCAGCCTTCGCGCCCTGCGCGAACACGGCCACGCGGGTGACTTTGCCGGTGCCGTTCGGGAGCACGACAGCGCCACGCACCACTTGGTCCGATTTCTTGGCATCGATACCGAGTTGTACCGCGACGTCGATGGACTCGTCGAATTTTGCAGTGGCAAATTCTTTCACCAACACCAGTGCATCCGCTAGCGGGTACAGCTTGTTGGAATCGATCTTGCCCTGTTGGGTCTTTTGTTTTTTGGTCAAGTGGGCCATATCACACGCCCTCCACGGTAACGCCGATCGAGCGTGCTGAACCGGCAATGGTGCGAACTGCGGCGTCGAGGTCGGCGGCCGTCATGTCTTTCATTTTGGTCTTGGCGATCTCTTCGAGCTGCGCGCGGGTGATCTTGCCGACCTTGTCGCTGTGTGGGCGGGCAGAGCCCTTGTCCAGCTTGATGGCCTTTTTGATCAGGACAGTCGCAGGCGGCGTCTTGATGATGAAAGTAAAGCTCTTGTCTGCAAATGCCGTGATCACCACAGGCAAAGGCAGTCCGGGCTCAACACCTTGGGTCTGGGCGTTGAACGCCTTGCAGAACTCCATGATGTTCAGGCCGCGCTGGCCCAAAGCCGGGCCAATCGGGGGGGATGGGTTGGCCTTACCCGCTGGCACTTGCAGCTTGATAAAACCGACGATTTTTTTCGCCATGATTTCTCCTTACGGGTACTAACGCCTTTGCGCCGAACAATTCGGGCATCAGCTCCCCGGGGTTAACGACTCGGGACTCCATTCATGCCGCGTCGAAAAGACATGAACTGACGGTGGGCGCTTGCGGCGCCCGGGATTTCTGAACTCAGGTCTTCTCGATTTGAGAGAAGTCCAACTCCACGGGGGTAGACCGTCCGAAAATCGTGACAGACACCCGCACTTTGCTTTTCTCGTAGTTGACGTCTTCGACCGTGCCATTGAAATCGGTAAACGGGCCATCTTTGACGCGCACATATTCGCCGCTCATGAACTCAACTTTGTGACGTGGCTTGTCCGTGCCCTCTTGCATCTGGTTCACGATCTTCATGACCTCGGTCTCGGAAATCGGCGCAGGGCGATTTTTCGATCCGCCCACAAATCCTGTGACCTTATTCGTGTGCTTCACCAGATGCCAGGTGTCGTCATCCATGATCATTTCGACCAACACATAACCAGGGAAAAATTTACGCTCTGTCGTCTTTTTCTGACCATTTTTGACTTCGACAACTTCCTCCATCGGCACCAAAATACGACCGAATTTGGTCTGCATACCGGCGCGGTTGATGCGCTCGACAATGTTGCGCTCAACAGCTTTTTCCATGCCCGAGTAAGCGTGCACCACGTACCAGCGGAAGTCCGGGTTAGTCGATGCCGCCCCCGCCAAAGATGCCGCAGAGACTTCTGAGATTTCAGTCATCATTTTTTCCATCCCAGAATAAGGTCGTAAAAAATCCACTCTAAGGATTTATCAGTCAACCAGAGAAAAACCGCCATCACAACAACAAAACCGAAAACTACCAGGGTCATCTGGGTGGCTTCTTTGCGGGTCGGCCACACCACCTTCTTCAATTCACGCGTAGCATCTACACCGAATGCAATCAGTTGCTGACCCGACTCGGAGCTCAGAAAAACGCCGGTAGCGGCTGCAAGACCTACAACGAAACTCGCCCACTGGGCCAATGCGCCCTGCTTAGCAAGCAAGAAGAATCCGACCAACGCAAGCACCAGCAAAGCTGCAGCCGCACCCATCTTGAGCTTGTCTGCACCTGAGCTGACTGTCTGGATCTGTGTGCTCGCCATATATTCCTGTCACTGTCAAATAAAACGCCTCGGTGAGCCAGCAAACCCTCTACCACGGCGGCTCCCATCAGAGCCTGTCGTTTAGCGGGTGGCAGGGGCAGTAGGAATCGAACCTACAACCTTCGGTTTTGGAGACCGACGCTCTGCCAATTGAGCTATACCCCTTCGATTGGCAAAGAACCCTTACGCAATAATTTTCGCGACCACACCTGCGCCCACGGTACGACC
>CAIOUR010000024.1 GCA_903861575.1 uncultured beta proteobacterium
CAAGTATCCGTGATATCGAAACATGTCGTTCCGGAAGGGATTTTCCATCAGGGTTCCATTTTGGTCCAAGTATCCGATGGTGTACCATTGCTCAACATTGCGATTTTTTCCATCGTTCTTCTTCATCGATTCGATACTGTTGCGATGGTCGCATTTCTTTTTTTGGCGGCTTGCTTGCTCGTGAAGCGCTGACCAGGGTCGGCCGAGAGTGATGCGTTGTCGAAGCAGTATCAACCCGCTGCGATTGGTGTGCGAACAGCTGGGTTTTTCTTGAGCTTGATAGGCGTCCACATAGCGATCGGTACTCCCTAACGACTCTCGCGCCAGTTGTTCAAGAACTGGTTGTAGATCAAGTCAGCTTTGCGGTGACAAGTCGCCGCTATTCTCAATTGGCTTTGAACCTTTGCCGACGCAACTTCGCTTCTTTTTTGATAGACGTGCAGCGATGTCAATTTGCTGTGGGCCTGGTTGGCCTTCTTCCAGGCAATTCGTAGCTCATCGTACAATGGATCATTTCTGTTGAATGATTTTTCCATCAATTCCATCTTAGTCATTCTGGCTATCCACATGGCTAGCAGCGGTTCGATCAGATCTCCGTCGATGAGTAGTTCGCGCGAAGCAGATCTCGGCATTGTTTTCCTCACGTATTCCTCGAAGAACTTGTCATTCTGCAATTCGTCGACGTAGGTATAGGTGTAAACCAGATCGCCAAGGTTGAACATGTAGCGACCAATCTGGTGGGCGACGTGAATTGCCTCTTCGCGAGTGAAGGATCCTGGGGTATCTGCTGGTGGTTGGTAGCCCTTCTTCACCCGAAGCCCAACGGCTTTACGATTGAAGTCAAATTTTCCGGTGTGTCGGTTCACCATTACCACGGTATTGGTGCCATCGTGACAGGCCCATACCTGGAAGTTATTAGGACCAATGGTCTTTAGATTGATGTATTTCATGGTGATTTAACCTGCAAGCTGGCGTGGCGGATGTGATCTTCGAGTCGCTTGGCGATGTTGTGTGCCTTGTCGTAGGACATGCCCTGCCTCATGAGCTCTACTTCCTGGCACTCGTGGAACGCGATGAGCGGCCACTCGTCCTGGGAGATCTGAGCGTCGATCCAAATTTCTCCGCGGGGAACGAAGCGGTAGCGGAAGCCATTCCCGCCCTGTGAGAAGTCCGAGTCGAAGTGGTTCCTGACGTAGGTTCCGTCGACGAGGGCGATGCGGCGGCCGTGCGGGCAGTCATCTCCCGTGAATACCTTCCAGTCCACGCCGGAGGGTATCGCGGGGACGGTTGTGGTCTGCCAATCCAGCGACACTGGTCGGGCCTACGAGTTTCGGCGCGAGTACTTGCGGGCTCCTGCCATCTCGTACATGGAGATGACGGGCATCTCGCGCGTGATGCGGGATTGGGGGTCGGCCAGCCTGCGCTTGTAGTAGTGAATTTCCCCGGTGCGGAAGATCTTCGGCAGGAGGAGGATCGAGGTGGCGAGGCCGAGGGTTGCCAAGCCGAGTGTCCGGGGGGATGTGACGGGATCGGGGTTGTCCCGCGCGATGTTGATTGAGACCTGTCGGCGGAGGAGAAGGTCGTAGGCCATATTGTTGTCCTTCGGAGATAGTTGAGAGTTGGTCAGCAAGGCGAGGATGCAGAAGGTGGTTGGGTGTTACGAGTATCAACCCCGTGAGATATCTCTTCCCATTGAGAATCCAGACTGTACGAGGATTCCCTGGAATCGAGGATTCCTATTGCTGTCTCTCAGGAGTTTTGACGACAGCCAGTGTTGCATGTAGATGTAGAGGTTGTCTCTTCCAGCGTTCCCTCCATTTGCGCCGGAGTTGATCTTCTTGCGAAAGGATGGATTGGCGGCGTAGGTGGATTCGGCGTGTCCGACGAGGTATCCGGAGAGAGTGGGGATATCGAGTTGGGTGTCGAGGAGTGCAGCGGCTTTCTCGACGACGGATTCGGCGACAACGTCTGGTATGATTGAGGTAGCTTCTTCGATGGACTTGGTTTTTGGCATTCGTGTGTATCCTAGATTTTGCGAAGGAGGATGTGGGTGAAGATGCCGGAGACTACGCCCAGGGCGATGTCCTTGGTCGCTCCGTGCAGTGGCGCGGGCGAGACGGCGTGGCGGATGTGGGAGCGCAGCTCTCCCAGGCAGCCGTTCAGGGAGGCGCCGCTGGCGAGGTCGTGGGCGACCGCGAGCTGGGTGAGCGTGGCGCGGCCGGAGCGGGCGAGGTCGAGGGTGTCCTTGATCTTGGTGACTTCCGCGGGGGTGATTGTGTCTTTGATCTTGGTGACTTTTGCGGGGGTGATCGTATCCTTGACCTTGGTGACTTCCGCGGGGGTGGGCGTCCTTATTGGCATGCGATGGCTTCCTGGCGAGCGCGGCTACCGGGTGAGAGCTTCAGCAGCGAGATCTGCCTCGACGACGCGTCGGTATTCGCGTGAGGGGTCGGCGATGCCG
>CAIOUR010000025.1 GCA_903861575.1 uncultured beta proteobacterium
ACCGTCAAAAAGTTGTGGTCGTGGTACCCAAAGACCACGCCACGGCGGATGATGCGCACCTCGGGCATGGCCGCCAATTCAGCCTCTGCCGCGCGCACCCAGGCGCTCGCGGAATGGCCGTCAATGGTGGCGGTTTGGCGGTGCGCCGAGCCACCGAGTTGCGGCTGCAACTCCGCCAGGATCACCCGCGCGCCGCTGCGCCCTGCGGCCAAGGCTGCGGCCAATCCGGCCACGCCGCCACCGGCAATGAACACATCGCAATGGATGTTCTGGTGCACATAAGTCGCCGTATCTTCGACTTGCGGCGATGCACCCAAACCACCGGCTTTGCGGATGAAGCGCTCGTAAAACATCCAGGCCTTGGCGGGCCACATAAAGGTCTTGTAATAAAAGCCCGCCGGGAACAGCGGCGTGCCCCAGCGGTTGACGCTGAACAGGCGCGCCAATGCGCCGGGCCAGCCGTTGACGCTTTCGCCCACGAGCTGGTCGTACAACTCAATCTCGGGCATCTTGGCGTTGGGGATGGTGTGCGCGCCGCGCTCCAACTGCACCAACGCCGACGGCTCTTCAATACCGGAGGTGACGATGCCGCGCGGGCGGTGGTACTTCCAGGACCGCGAAAACAGCAACTCTCCTGTAGCCAACAAGGCGGAAGCCAGCGTATCACCGGCAAAGCCCTGGTAGCTGCGGCCATTGAAGGTGAAGCGTACGTTGCGGCTGCGGTCCAGCCGCTCACCCAGACCGTGGATGCGTTGGCCGCTCATGCTGCACCTCCGGCGCTGTGGGGGGCGTCCGGGTTTTCGCCGGGCTTGTAGAACTTGGTGAACTGGTAGCTCACGGTGTGGCGCTCGGCGTTGAACCAGCGGCGGCAACCGGCGGCGTGCAGCCACTGTTCCCGGTGCAGGCCTTTGGGGTTTTTGCGCATGAACAAATAGTCGCCCCACTGTTCATCGGTCAGGGCATCGGTGTCGAGCGGGCGGGCGATATGCGCCTCGCCGCCGCAGCTGAATTCACTCTCGGCGCGGGGGCCGCACCAGGGGCAGGTAATGAGTAGCATCGTGGTGGTTCTCTTCAATCAGGTTCAGTGCGCGACGCCAGCGGCACCGTGTTCATCAATCAAATGGCCGGTGTTAAAGCGGTTGAGTTCAAAGGCCGCATTCAGCGCGTGCGGCCGGTCCTCCGCGATGGTGTGCGCCATCACCCAGCCCGAACCGGGCGTGGCCTTGAAGCCGCCCGTGCCCCAGCCGCAGTTGAAATACAGGCCCTTGATGTGGGTCTTGGAAATGATGGGGCAGGCGTCGGGCGCGACGTCCACAATGCCGCCCCACTGGCGGTTCATGCGCACCCGGCGGAAGATGGGAAAGAGCTCGCAAATGGCTTGCAGCGTGTGCTCGATGATGGGAAAGCTGCCGCGCTGGCCGTAGCCCACATAGGCGTCAATGCCCGCGCCAATCACCAGGTCGCCCTTGTCGGATTGGCTGGCGTAGGCGTGGATCGCGTTGGACATCACCACCGTATGCAGAATAGGCTTCATAGGCTCTGAGACCAGCGCTTGCAGCGGATGGCTTTCCAACGGCAAACGGATGCCCGCCATGTCGGCAATCACGCTGCTGTGTCCGGCGGCAACCACGCCAATCTTCTTGCTCTTGATCACGCCGCGCGTGGTCTCGATACCCACCACCTGGTCGCCCTCGCGCTGCACGCCGATGACCTCGCAGTTCTGGATGATGTCCACGCCCAGCCGGTCGGCAGCGCGGGCAAAGCCCCAGGCAATCGCATCGTGGCGCGCCACACCCGCGCGCGGCTGGAAGGATGCGCCCATGACGGGGTAGCGCAGGCTGCTGCTGGTATTCATGATCGGCACCATGGCCTTGATTTGCGCGGGGGTGAGTACCACGCCGTCCACGCCGTTCAAGCGGTTGGCGTTGACACGGCGCTCGATGTCGCGCATGTCCTGCAGCGAGTGGCCGACGTTCATCACGCCGCGCTGGCTGAACATGGTGTTGTAGTTCAGGTCTTGCGAAAGGCCTTCCCACAATTGCAGAGCTTTTTCATACAAGTGCGTGGCATCGTCCCACAGGTAATTGGAGCGCACGATGGTGGTGTTGCGCGCCGTATTGCCGCCGCCCAACCAGCCGCGTTCCACGACCGCAATATTGCGCATGCCGTGTTCTTTGGCGAGGTAATACGCGGTGGCCAGACCGTGGCCGCCGCCGCCCACGATGATGGCGTCATAACTGGCTTTGGGCGCGGGGCTGCGCCACTGCTTTTGCCAGTTCTCGTGGTAAGACATGGCGTTGCGCGCCAGGGCGAAGATGGAAAAGTTGCTCACATCAAATCCCGTTCAATTTCAAAACAAACATCCAGGTACTCAGCACTCGATCACATTCACCGCCAAACCGCCGCGCGATGTCTCTTTGTATTTCGTCATCATGTCGCGCCCGGTGTCGCGCATGGTTTTGATCACCTGATCCAGCGACACGAAGTGCGTGCCGTCCCCGCGCAGCGCCATGCGGGCGGCGTTGAGCGCCTTGACCGAGCCCATGGCGTTGCGCTCGATACACGGAATTTGCACCCGCCCACCGACCGGGTCACAGGTCAGACCCAGGTTGTGTTCCATACCGATCTCGGCTGCGTTTTCCACCTGCGCCGGCGTGCCGCCCATGACGGCCGCCAGACCCGCCGCTGCCATGGAACAGGCCACGCCGACCTCGCCCTGGCAACCAACCTCGGCGCCGCTGATCGAGGCGTTTTCTTTGTACAGCAAACCGATGGCACCCGCAGTGAGCAAAAAGTCGCGGATACCGTCGTGGTTAGCGCCGGAGATAAAGCGGTCGTAGTAATGCATAACGGCGGGGACGATGCCCGCAGCACCATTGGTCGGCGCAGTGACAACACGCCCGCCAGCCGCGTTTTCTTCGTTCACCGCCATGGCATAGACGTTCACAAAATCCAGAATGGTCAGCTGGTCGCGCAAGGCCTCTTCCGGGCGGCTGCTGAGGGTGCGGTGCAGCTCGGCCGCACGGCGTTTGACCAGCAGGTTACCGGGCAAGTGGCCATCGGTGCGCACACCGCGCGCCACGCAGGCTTTCATCGCGTCCCAAATCGCATCCAGACCGGCGTTGAGCTCGGCGTCGGTGCGCCAGGCGTGCTCATTGCCGCGCATGACCTGCGCGATGCTCATACCGGTCGCTGCCGTAATAGCCAGCAATTCGTCACCGCTATGGAAGGGATGCGGCAGCACCGTCGCGTCGGCCACGATGCGCGGCGCTTGCTGGGTGGCCGCGTGGTCCGCGTCGGCATCTTCCTGCGAAACCACAAAGCCCCCGCCCACGGAAAAATAGCGGCGCTCATCCAGCTGCGCGCCGTCCGCGTCAAAGGCGATGAATTTGACGCCGTTGGGATGGAAAGACAGGGTCTCGCGGCGCAAAAACAGCACATCGGTTTTTTCGGTGAACGCTATGCGCGCCTGCCCATTCAGCATGACGGACTTGTCTTTGCGGATGGTTTTGAGACGGCCGGCAATGGTGTCGGGATCAATGGTGTCGGGCATCAGGCCTTCCAGCCCGAGCATCACAGCGGTGTCGGTGCCGTGGCCCTTGCCGGTTGCACCCAGCGAACCGTACAAACGCGCCTCGACCCTGGCGGCGCGCGGCAGCAGTCCGCTTGCCGCAAGCGATCGCGCAAACATGGCGGCGGCCTTCATCGGTCCGACCGTGTGCGAAGACGACGGACCGATACCGATTTTGAAGAGGTCGAAAACGCTCAAAGACATGCGCAAAGCCTTACAGGTTACGAGCACGCGCTCCGGGGGAATTGTGGGAGCCGGGGCATGCGTTGTATTGTCGGTCACACGACACGCCCGGATGCCCAGGCGACAGGGCATTTGGCGTTTAGATGAAAGTGCGCGTCGCACAGTGACCGTCGACCGACCGGCAGCCTGTCGATACTCGCCCCACAACCCTACGCACTGCCTGTATTGGAGAACGCCATGAGCGACACCCTGACCCTCCCGGAAACCGACGCCTCGCCACGCACCCGCCGCAGCGCCGGAGGCCGCGAAGCCAAACGCGCAGCGCGCAGCGCCCGCAGCGCACAGTCCGTGCCCTACATCACCCGCAAGATCCCCTACTTTGAGGTGCTCGACGAGGACAGCCTGGCCACCATCGAGCGCAATGCCAACACCATCCTGGAAGAAGTCGGCATCGATTTCCGCGACGACGCCGAGGCCCTGGACATCTGGCGCAAAGCCGGTGCCGAAGTCACGGGGGAGCGCGTGCGCTTTCCAGGTGGCATGTGCCGCGCCATCGTGCAGGCCAGCGCGCCGCGCGAATTCACGCAGTACGCCCGCAACCCGGCGCACAACGTGGTTATCGGCGGCAAAAACACGGTGTTCGCGCCGTCGTACGGTTCGCCCTTCGTGCGCGACCTCGACAAAGGCCGCCGCTACGCCACGCTGCATGACTTCCAGAATTTTGTGAAGCTGGCCTACATGGCCAACGCCATCCACCACAGCGGCGGCACGATTTGTGAGCCGGTGGACCTTCCGGTGAACAAGCGCCACTTCGATATGGTCTACGCCCACATGAAGTACAGCGACAAGCCCTTCATGGGCTCGGTCACCAAGCCCGAGCGCGCGCAAGACACCGTAGAGATGGCCAAGCGCCTGTTTGGCGACAACTTTGTCGACCCCATCACCGGCAAAAACCGCACGGTCTGCATCAGCCTGATCAACGCCAACTCGCCCATGACCTTCGACGACACCATGCTCGGTGCCGCCAAGGTCTACGCCCGCGCCAACCAGGCCACGATCATCACGCCCTTCATCCTGGCCGGCGCGATGTCGCCGGTGACCGTGGCTGGAACCTGCGCCCAGACCCTGGCCGAAGCGCTGGCCGGTATGGCTTTTGTGCAGCTGGTCAACCCCGGCGCGCCGGTGGTGCTGGGGAGTTTTGCGTCTTCGGTCTCCATGCAGTCGGGCGCGCCCACTTTCGGTACGCCGGAACCGGCGCTGGTGCTGTACGTGATGGCTGCACTCGCACGGCGCCTGGGCGTGCCCTTCCGCTCGGGTGGCGGCCTATGCGGCTCCAAAATTGCCGACGCGCAAGCGGCCTCTGAATCCGCCAACACCATGCTGCCGACCTGCCTGGGCGGCGTGAATTTTGTGCTGCACACTGCCGGCTGGCTGGAGGGCGGTCTGTCTATGGGCTATGAGAAATTCATCATGGACTGCGACCAGGCCGGCATGATGCACACGCTCTTGGCAGGCGTGGACATGAGCGAGAACGGCCAGGCCATGGACGCGATCCGCGAAGTCGGCCCCGGCAAGCACTTTCTGGGCTGCGCACACACCCAGGCCAACTTCGAGACGGCTTTCTACCGTTCACCGATTACCGATAACAACAGCTTCGAGCAGTGGGAAGCCGAAGGCAGTCAGGACCTGTCCGCACGTGCCAACGCGCTGTGGAAAAAGCAGCTGGCAGAATATGAAGCACCTCCCCTGGACCCTGCGGCAGACGAGGCCGTGCTGGACTACGTGAACCGGCGCAAGGCTTCGTTCGCCGACTCCAACGTGTGAGGCATGGGTGCTATGGAGGCGATTCCAAGCGCCGTCAAACGACCGCATGATCGGGCGTGCTGGTAAGCCGTAGCGTCAAAGTCATTGAATACGCAGACCGGGCCTTCAATCCGTAGTACGCGTAAAACTGGCGGGTAATGACCATCACCGGAATCGCATAGGGCATATCCTGACCTATGGCCCGCATGGCGTCGCGATACGCGATGGCTGCTGCACCCAAAGCGTAATGGCGCATAGCTTCGCGCGCATTGGCGGCTACACCAAATTCGGCTGGTACCGCTGCTTTAATTACTGAGTGCGCCGTGCTGGTCTCATCAACCGCCTGGCGGTTCCGTGTTCTGCTAGTGTCAGTCAGTTAACGGCGCAGGTGACATGAACCATCTCAGGCGGATGCCATCGCTAAAGGGTGGGCTAGTCGCTTAAAACGCCCAAGTCAACTCCATCCAGGCGTTGGTGTGTGTGGACGAGGAGTCGGCAAGCTGGCTGGGCAGCTCACCCAGGGATGAGGCGATAAAGATGCGCCCTGCAAGCCCCTTGGGTCCTTG
>CAIOUR010000026.1 GCA_903861575.1 uncultured beta proteobacterium
ACCTTGCTCGACGTAAATGGTCTTGACCTTGAGTTCGTCGATGTCCGCACCGTCGTTGTGTTCGGCGTTGGCAATTGCCGACTCCAGAACTTTCTTGATGATGCCAGCGGCCTTTTTTTGCGTGAATTGCAAAATGTTGAGCGCTTGATCGACTTTCTTGCCGCGGATGAGGTCGGCCACCAAACGGCCTTTGTCGACCGAGAGGCGCACGCCACGAAGAGTTGCACGAGTTTCCATGGTCACTTCCTCATTTCTTCTGGACTTTTTTGTCCGCAGGGTGGCCTTTGAAGGTCCGCGTCAGCGCGAATTCACCCAATTTGTGGCCCACCATCTGGTCGGTGATGTACACCGGCACATGCTGCTTTCCGTTGTGCACCGCGATCGTCAGTCCGATGAAGTCGGGCAGGATCATGGAGCGGCGTGACCAGGTTTTGATGGGCTTTTTATCCTTGGTCGCCACGGCTTTTTCCGTCTTGGCGATCAGGTGGTGGTCCACAAAAGGACCTTTTTTCAGAGAACGAGTCATTTATCCTGCCCCTTTACTTCTTGCGACGCGACACGATCATGACCTGCGTGCGCTTGTTGTTACGGGTACGGTAGCCCTTGGTCAAATTACCCCAAGGATCGACAGGGTGACGGCCTTCGCCGGTCTTGCCCTCGCCACCGCCGTGCGGGTGGTCGATCGGGTTCATAACCGTTCCACGAACCGTTGGGCGGATACCCATCCAACGCTTCACACCGGCCTTGCCCAACTGGCGCAAACTGTGCTCTTCATTGGCAACCTGGCCAATGGTGGCGCGGCAGTCAATGTGAATCTTGCGAACTTCACCCGAACGCATGCGAACCTGGGCATAGGTGCCTTCACGCGCCAGCAGCGTCGCGGAGGTACCCGCCGAACGCACAACCTGCGCACCACGACCGACTTGCAATTCGATGCAATGGATGATGGATCCCACGGGAATATTGCGAATCGGCAAGGTGTTGCCCACGCGAATGGGCGCCTCAGAACCACTCACGATCGTCGCACCGACATCCAGACCGCGCGGGGCAATGATGTAAGAACGCTCGCCATCGGCGTAGCAAATCAGGGCAATGTGCGCTGAACGGTTCGGGTCGTACTCAATGCGCTCAACCTTCGCAGGGATACCATCTTTGTTACGACGGAAATCCACCACGCGATAGTGGTGCTTGTGACCACCGCCCTTGTGGCGGGTGGTGATATGGCCGTTGTTGTTACGACCCGCATGCTGAAATTGCGGCTCCAGCAAGGGCGCGTGTGGGGCACCTTTGTACAGGTGATCACGGGAAATTTTGACAACACCGCGCCGACCGGGCGAGGTGGGTTTCATTTTAATGACGGCCATGATTACGCAGTCTCCCCACCGAGGTTGATCTCTTGGCCCGCGGCCAACGTCACATAGGCCTTACGGACGTTGTCGCGGCGTCCCATGGAGCGCCCGAAGCGCTTGGACTTGCCTTTGGTGTTCATGACGGATACGCCTTGGACGCTCACTTTGAACATCAGCTCAACCGCCGCCTTGATTTCGTATTTGGTCGCGTCTTGCAGCACTTTGACCGTGAAGACATTGCCTTTTTCGGCGACCATGGTGGCCTTCTCCGAAACGATGGGTGCAACCAGCACCTGCATCAAACGGCCTTCGTCAAAATGTGCCGGTTTGGGTCCGTGGCTCATGCGAACATCTCCTTGAGTGTGTCCATCGCCGCCTTGGTCACCAGGACCTTGCGGTAATGCACCAAAGACAGCGGATCGGCATAACGGGGCTCGACCACCAGAATGTTGACCAGGTTGCGCGATGCGAGATACAGGTTCTCGTCGACTTCCTCGGCAATTACCAGCACCGACTCCAGGTTCATCGCCTTGAAGCGAGCTGCCAGCGGCTTGGTCTTGGGCGAATCCACACGCAG
>CAIOUR010000027.1 GCA_903861575.1 uncultured beta proteobacterium
CAAGGACCCAAGGGGCTTGCAGGGCGCATCTTTATCGCCTCATCCCTGGGTGAGCTGCCCAGCCAGCTTGCCGACTCCTCGTCCACACACACCAACGCCTGGATGGAGTTGACTTGGGCGTTTTAAGCGACTAGCCCACCCACCTCCGCGCATTGCGCCAGATCTGCGACCAGGGGCTGGCGCCATCCAAAGGCAGAGACGTCCAGCTCATCTGGATGTTGCGGAACACCCGCTCCGGGTGCGGCATTACAGCGGTGAATCGCCCGTCGGCGGTGGTGACGCCGGTCAAGCCGCCGGGGCTGCCGTTGGGGTTGAACGGATAGGCTTCGGTGGGCGCGCCGTGGTGGTCCACAAAGCGTAAAGCCGCAAGCGCCTGGCCTGCGTCGCCACGGCGGGCAAAGTTGGCAAAACCCTCGCCGTGCGCCACTGCGACCGGCAGGCGCGCACCGGCCATGCTGCGCAAGAAAATCGAAGGCGAGTCCAACACTTCCACCAGGCTCAGCCGGGCCTCAAAACGCTGGCTCTGGTTGGTGGTGAAACGCGGCCAGTGCTGCGCGCCGGGGATGATGTCCGCAAGCTCGGCAAACATCTGGCAGCCATTACACACGCCCAGACCAAAGGTGTCGCTGCGCGCGAAAAACGCCTGGAACTGCGCCGCCAACGCCGGGTTGAAGGTAATGGAGCGTGCCCAGCCGATGCCCGCGCCCAGCGTGTCGCCGTAGCTGAAGCCACCGCAGGCGACGATGCCCTGGAAGTCGGCCAACTTGGCGCGGCCGCTTTGCAAATCGCTCATGTGCACGTCGAAGGCATCAAAGCCGGCCTGCGTAAACGCGTACGCCATCTCGACATGGGAGTTGACGCCCTGCTCGCGCAGAATGGCCACCGCCGGGCGGCGCAGCAGCACGGCAGGCGGCTGGGTCAGCGCGGCTTGCAGCGTGTCGGAGAGATGGATATGCAAGCCGGGGTCCTCAGCGCGACCGGCCGCCGCATGTTCGGCATCGGCACATGCCGGGTTGTCGCGTTGCTGGCAAATTTTCCAGGACACGCTGTCCCAGACCTGCTGCAAATCTTCCAGGGACGCGCTAAAAATCGCGCGGGCATCACGCCAGATTTGCAGCATGCCTTTGCCGTCGTCGATGCTGCTGCTCTGCGGCCGGGTGGAACCGATGACGTGGCTGTGCTGCGACAGCCCGTGCGCGCGCAGGACTTGCATCACCGCCGCCTTATCGGCGCTGCGCACCTGCAAAACCACGCCCAGCTCTTCATTGAACAGCGCTCGCAGCGTGCGCTCTTCGCGCCGCGCGCCGATCTGGGTCGCCCAGTTTTTGCTGTCGCCCACGTCCATGCGGCTGTCGGACACGCCGTCGCCATCGATGAGCAGCATGTCGACATTCAAGGCCACGCCCACGCGGCCGGCAAAGGCCATCTCGGCCACGGTGGCCAGCAGGCCACCGTCGCTGCGGTCGTGGTAGGCCAGGATTTTCCCGTCGGCGCGCAAGGCGTTGACGGCGTTCACCAAGGCGACCAACAGTTGCGGGTCGTCCAGATCGGGCGCTTCATCGCCGACCTGGTCCAGGGTCTGGGCCAACACGCTGGCGGCCATGCGGGCCCGGCCCCGACCCAAGTCAATGAGCAGCAGCGCGCTGTCCACATCGCGGTCGAGTTGCGGCGTGAGCGTGCCGCGCACGTCCGCGAGGCTGACAAACGCGCTGACGATGAGGGAGACGGGGGCGCTGACTTTTTTGGCTGCAGCCGACTGCGGGTCCGTCCA
>CAIOUR010000028.1 GCA_903861575.1 uncultured beta proteobacterium
CTATGTGCTTTCAGCCAAGGTGCTGGATCCGCAGTTCCAGGGCCAAATCAAGGAGCGGCTGAACTCGCGCGACGCGGTGCGTCTGGTCTCATCGTGTGTGCGCCCGGTGCTGGAACTCTGGCTGAACGAGCATGTGGAATACGGCAAAAAACTCGCCGAGCTGGCGATCAAAGCGGCGCAAATCCGCCAGCGCGCGGGGCAAAAAGTGGAGAAGCGCAAGAGCTCGGGCGTGGCGGTTCTGCCGGGCAAATTGACCGATTGCGAGAGCCGCGATCTGGCCTACAACGAGGTCTTTCTGGTCGAGGGTGACTCGGCCGGCGGCAGCGCCAAAATGGGCCGCGACAAAGAGAACCAAGCCATCCTGCCCCTGCGCGGCAAAGTCTTGAACACCTGGGAAGTCGACCGCGACCGGCTTTTTGCCAATACCGAAATCCACGATATCTCGGTCGCTATCGGCGTGGATCCCCACGGCCCTAACGACACCCCCGACCTCAGCGGCCTGCGCTACGGCAAGGTCTGCATTTTGAGCGACGCCGATGTGGACGGCTCGCACATCCAGGTGCTGCTGCTCACCCTGTTCTTTCGCCATTTCCCCAAGCTGATCGAGACCGGTCACGTTTATGTCGCGCGCCCGCCGCTGTTCCGGGTGGATGCCCCCGCGCGCGGCAAAAAGCCGGCATCCAAAGCCTATGCGCTGGACGAGGGCGAACTCAACGCGTTGCTGGATAAATTGCGCAAAGAAGGCGTGCGCGAAGGCGCGTGGAGCATCAGCCGCTTCAAAGGTCTGGGCGAGATGAACGCCGAGCAACTCTGGGACACCACCCTCAACCCCGACACCCGCCGCCTGCTGCCCGTGGCCTTGGGCGCGATCGACTTTGGTGATACCGAGGCCCTGATGACCAAACTCATGGGCAAGGGCGAGGCCGGTGCCCGGCGCGAACTGATGGAGCTGCACGGCAGCACGATTGAGATTGATGTATGAGTGACTTGCTAACTCCCCCATCCAATGCCCCGGCCGCTGAGGGTGATGACGAGCTGAATCTGGCCACCTACGCCCAGCGCGCCTACCTGGAATATGCCTTGAGCGTGGTCAAGGGCCGCGCGCTGCCCGATGTCTGCGATGGGCAAAAGCCGGTGCAGCGGCGGATTTTGTATTCCATGTCGCGCATGGGTTTGGGCTTTGGCGGCGCCAATGGCAACACCGGTGCCAAGCCGGTGAAAAGTGCGCGGGTGGTGGGTGATGTGCTGGGTCGCTTTCACCCGCACGGCGACCAGGCGGCGTATGACGCGCTGGTGCGCATGGCGCAGGATTTTTCGCAGCGCTATCCGCTGATTGACGGCCAGGGTAACTTCGGCTCGCGCGACGGCGACGGCGCGGCGGCTATGCGTTACACCGAGGCGAGGCTGGCCAAGATCACCAGCCTGCTGCTCGACGAGATCGACCAGGGCACCGTGGACTTTGTGCCCAATTACGACGGCTCCACCGAAGAGCCACGCCAATTGCCCGCGCGCCTGCCGTTTACGCTGCTCAACGGCGCCAGCGGCATTGCCGTGGGCCTGGCCACCGAGATTCCCAGCCACAACCTGCGCGAGATTGCCGACGCTTGCGTCGCACTCATCAAAAACCCCAAAACCACGGACGAAGATCTGCTGGCTTTGGTGCCGGGCCCTGACTTTCCGGGGGGCGGGCAGATCATCAGCGCAGCCCCGGACATCGCTGACGCGTACCGCACCGGACGTGGCTCGCTCAAAGTGCGCGCGCGCTGGAAGATCGAAGAACTGGCGCGCGGCCAGTGGCAATTGGTGGTGACCGAGCTGCCGCCCGGCGTGAGCACCCAGCGCGTGCTGGAAGAAATCGAGGACATCACCAACCCCAAAGTCAAGACTGGCAAAAAAGCCCTGAGCCAGGAGCAAACCCAGCTCAAAGCCAGCGTGCTGGCGGTGCTCGATGTGGTGCGCGACGAGTCCAATAAAGACGCGGCGGTGCGCCTGGTGTTTGAGCCTAAGACCAGCCGTATCGAACAGAGCGAACTGATCACCGCGCTGCTCGCGCACACCAGCCTGGAGACGTCCTCGCCCATCAACCTGACCATGGTCGGGCTTGACGGCGTGCCCACGCAAAAGTCTTTCCGCCAGATGCTCGCCGAGTGGATTGCGTTTCGCCAGACCACCATCGAGCGGCGCGCGCGGCACCGCCTGGGCAAAGTGCTGGATCGCATCCACATCCTCGAGGGCCGCCAACTGGTGCTGCTCAATATCGACGAGGTGATTGCCATCATCCGCCAGTCGGACGAGCCACGTGCTGCGCTGATGGCGCGCTTTCGCCTCTCTGAGCGGCAGGCCGAAGACATTCTGGAAATCCGCCTGCGCCAATTGGCGCGCTTGGAGGCGATCAAGATCGAGCAAGAGCTATCGGAGTTGCGCGATGAGCAGAAAAAGCTCGAAGAAATTTTGGGCAGCCCGGCCGCCCTGCGGCGCTTGATGGTGAAAGAAATCGAAGCCGACGCCAAGACCTTTGCCGACCCGCGCCGCACCCTGATCCAGACCGAGAAAAAAGCGGTCGTGGAAGTGCGCGTTGTCGATGAACCCGTCACCGTGGTGGTTAGCGAAAAAGGCTGGGTCCGCTCGCGCCTGGGCCATGAGGTCGACGTGGAGACCTTGGCCTTCAAGGCGGGTGACGCCTTGTACGCCACCTTTGCCTGCCGCAGCGTGGACACGCTGCTGGCCTTCGGTTCACAAGGGCGGGTCTACTCGGTGCCGGTGGCGTCCCTCCCGGGCGGGCGCGGAGACGGCCAGCCGATCACCAGCATGATCGAGCTGGAAGCGGGCACCCAGATCCTGCATTACTTTGCCGGGGCGGCGTATGTGAACCTCTTGCTCAGCAGCAGCGCAGGCTACGGCTTTCTGGCTACCGTGGGCAATTTGGTATCCCGCCAGCGGGCGGGCAAGGCCTTTATTACTTGCAATGCGGGTGAATCGGTATGCGCCCCCTCGGTCGCAGACGGTGCCACCCATGTAGCCTGCGCCTCCACCGGCGGGCGCATTCTCACGTTTGAGATTGCCGAGCTCAAATCCATGGCCACCGGCGGGCGCGGTTTGATGCTGCTGGCGTTGGAGGACAAAGATACGCTTGCCGGGGCCGCCGCCTACAGCCGCAGCGTGCGCATAGACGGAATCGGCCGAGGCGGCAAGGCGCGCAGCGAAACGCTGGAAATCCGCAGCCTCAACAACGCCCGGGCTGCCCGTGCTCGCAAGGGCAAGGCGGCGGATCTGGGCTTCAAGCCGCAATCCATCTGGCGCTTGGAATAAGCGTGTTGGATCCGGTTCGCAGCATCGCCGTGGTCGGCGCAGGGGTGGCTGGCCTGGCGACGGCGCTGGCCTGCGCCCGCGCGGGGCACCGCGTGCAGGTTTTTGAGCAAGTCGGTGCATTTGCTCCCGTTGGGGCGGGGATTCAACTGGGCCCCAACGCTACCCGCGTTTTGTGCGATTTGGGCTTGGAGTCTGCTTTGCGCGCGGTTGCGGCTTTTCCTCCTGAGTTACAGGTTCGCAGCGGAACGGACGCGCGCTTGCTGGGCGTGCTGCCCTTGGGAGAGCGGGCCCAAGCCCGCTATGGCGCGCCGTATGCGACGCTGGCCCGCGCGGACCTGCACCACATGCTGCTGACCGGTTTGGAGGCGCAGACGCAGGCCAGCCTGTATGTGGGCTGCCACATCGATTCAGCCCAGCAGGACAGTGGTGCAGTGCAGTTCTGCACGGCGGACGGCATGGTGCGCCGGGTTGAGTGCATGGCGGCGGCAGACGGCCTGTGGAGCAAACTGCGCAGCCAGGTGCTGTATGACACGCCGCCCGACGCGACGGGTCATATCGCCTACCGCGCGCTCGTGCCGCAGGCGGACTTGCCCGAGGACCTTCGCAGCGGGGTGGTGACAGCCTGGCTGGGGCCCAACTTTCATGTAGTGACCTACCCGGTGCGTGGTGGCGCCTGGCTGAACGTTGTCGTGGTCGTGCACGGGGCCGGCGGTGGGGAGTCAGACAATTGGAGTCAGACAGCGACCCATGATGTGGTTGCGGCCGGTATGGACGGTGCTGCACCGCTCTTGCGCGATTTGGTGCAAGCCACGGGGGCTTGGCAGTCATGGACGCTATTCGATCGTCCACCCGTGCGCAGCGCAGCGCTCATGGGTGCGGCACGTATTGCGCTGGTGGGTGACGCGGCGCACCCCATGCGCCCTTATCTCGCGCAGGGTGCGGGCATGGCGCTGGAGGACAGTTGGTGCTTAGCGCGTGAACTCTCACGGCCCGGTCTGAGCGTCGCGCAAGCGGTGCAGGCCTACGCCAACGCGCGTTGGCAAAGAAATGCCCGCGTGCAAAAGCGTGCGGCGCGCAATGGGGTCTGGTTTCATAGCAGTGGGGCGCGTGCCAGCGTGCGCGACCTGGGTATGCGTATCTTGGGGGTGCGTGCGTTGGATATGCCCTGGCTGTACGGCTACCGCGCATGAAGTCGGCTGCGGACGTGTCGCCATCCGGTTCCTGTTGGACGAAGGTTTAGGATAGAGCCCTTCAAGACGCCGGTCTTGGCAACGCAAACTGACTCCAACCATGCCACGCAATAACGCCCCTTTTGAAATCCATGTCCACGGGCAGATTGCGCTCCTACCCGAAGTTCGCGCCAAACAGGTGGAAGACGCGGTCAAGCCGCTGTGGAAATACGCCGGCGCACGCTCGTTTGCCGCTGGTGCCGGCAGTGTCTACGAAGATGAGCCCGGCATGGTGTTTGAAACGAACGACCAGGTTTTACAGCTGTGCTGGACCGTACCTGGTGACGATGATTTCCGCCAGGTGCTCGACGAGTTCTGCATGAACCTCAATGAAATCGCGCAGGCGGGTGCAGCGATTGAAGTCACTTTTTACGATGCCGAGTTTGACGCGGACGAAGACAGCGAAGGCGAGTCACGCGACGATTTTGTGATGTTGTTTGTGGGCCCCAACCCGCAGGCCATCATGCAGGTCCAACGCGATTTGCTCGTCAATGATGTGGTGCAGCTGATGGAGCGCCACTTTGACGGCTCCGAACTCGGGGATGTGGTGGCCGAAGTGGACAAACTGTTTGCCAAGCGCTTCGATGCACTCGTCAGCTCGCTCGATCTGGGCAAGCCGCCGCGCGGCGGCGGTTTTGGTTCGGGTCACGGTGGCGGTGGGCGCAAGCCGCGCCACCTGCATTAGTTGTCTCGCTGCGCAGGCCGTTCAGGCGGGCGCGTATTTCCCTAATTCGGCCTTGGCAACCGCATTGCGATGCACCTCGTCAGGGCCATCGGCAAACCGCAGGGTGCGGGCGCTGGCGTAGCTGTAGGCCAGTGGAAAGTCGTCGCACATACCGCCGCCGCCGTGCACTTGCATGGCCCAATCAATGATGTCGCAGGCCATTTTGGGCGCAACCACTTTGATCATGGCGATTTCATTGCGCGCGGATTTATTGCCCGCGGTGTCCATCATCCAGGCGGCTTTGAGGGTCAGCAGGCGGGACATGTCAATTTTGCAGCGCGCCTCGGCAATCCGCTCTTGCGTCACACCCTGCGCGGACACCAGTTTGCCAAACGCGGTGCGGCTGGATGCCCTGCGGCACATCAACTCCAGGGCGCGCTCCGCCAGCCCGATCAACCGCATGCAATGGTGAATCCGTCCAGGACCGAGGCGGGCCTGTGCGATCTCAAAACCGCGGCCCTCGCCCAACAAGATGTTGGCCACCGGCACCCGTACGTTCTCGAACAGAATTTCCATGTGTCCGTGCGGCGCGTCGTCATAGCCCATCACATGCAGCGGGCGCAGTACCGTGATACCCGGCGTATTGGCCGGCACCAGCACCATGCTTTGTTGGGAATGGCGTGCCGCGTTCGGATCGGTTTTTCCCATCACGATGTAGATCGCGCAGCGCGGGTCACCCGCGCCGGAGATCCACCACTTACGCCCGTTGATCACGTATTCGTCCCCATCGCGCTCGATGCGGGTGGCGACGTTGGTGGCATCGCTGGAGGCCACATCCGGCTCTGTCATGGCAAAGGCAGAACGGATCTCACCGTCGAGCAGCGGTTTGAGCCAGCGGCGTTTGGCGTCGTCGGAGCCGAAGCGGGCGATGGTCTCCATGTTCCCGGTATCGGGTGCGGAGCAGTTGAACACTTCGCTGGCCCACAGGACGCGGCCCATGATTTCGGCCAGCGGCGCGTATTCCTGGTTGGTCAGGCCCGCGCCCGCAAAGCCTGCGGCCTGCGCGCTGTCCACCGGCAAAAACAGGTTCCACAAACCCGCCTTCCGCGCCAACGGCTTGAGCCGCTCAATGGTTTGCAGCGGCGTCCAGCGCTTGCCCGCAGCCGTGTTGGCCGCAATTTCCTGGGCGATGGCGGCTTCAGCCGGGTACACGTGGGTGTCCATAAAGGCTTGCAAACGCAGCTGCAGCGCTTTGGTTTTGTCGGAGTAATCGAAGTCCATAGCGGATCCTGAAAAGTAGCTGATTCAACCCTGTGTGGCGGGCCCGCAAGCTTATACCTGCGCAAGCCCGGGCCTCAGGCCTGTTGGGCGAATTGCCAACCCAGCCGCGCCAAGGGACGGGCACCGGCTGCGGCCCGCACGGCCTGGGCGCTGGCGGCCGTGCCGTCTTCAACGCGTTTGGCAATGCCTTGCAGGATGGCCGCCATGCGGAACAGGTTGTAGGCCATGTAAAAGTTCCAGTCGGTCTTCAAATCTTGCAGGCTGACGAGCCCGGTGCGCTCGCAGTAGCGTGCGAGGTAAGAGGTCTGATCCGGAATGCCCAGAGCAGCCAGATCCAAGCCGTGGATGCCCCGGAAGTCGCCAGGTGCAATATTCCAGGCCATGGCGTGGTAGCTGAAATCGGCTAGGGGGTGCCCCAGGGTGGAGAGCTCCCAATCCAGCACTGCAACCACACGTGGTTGAGTCGGATGGAAAACCAGGTTGTCGAGCCGGAAGTCGCCGTGCACGATGCGGGTCATGTCCTCGGCGCGCGCTATGGGCGGAATGTGGGCTGGCAACCATTCCATCAGGCTGTCCATGTCGGCCATAGGCAGGGTCACCGATGCCGCGTACTGCTTGCTCCAGCGACCGATCTGTCGTTCGAAATAGTTTCCGGGGCGGCCGTAGTCGGCCAGTCCGTGTTCGGCGTATGCCACGCGGTGCAGCCTGCTGATCACGCGGTTCATTTCGTCGTAAATCGCAGCGCGTTCCGGCGGCGACAAGCTCGGCAGCGACTGGTCCCAAAAAACCCGGCCCTCCATGAACTCCATGACATAAAAAGCCCGTCCGATGATCGATTCGTCTTCGCAAAGTGCCACCATGCGAGGGACCGGAACCCCGGTTCTGTACAAACCTTGCATGACATTGAATTCACGCTCAATTGCGTGGGCCGAGGGCAGCAGCAGCGCCTTGGCGGCTGGCTTGGTGCGCAGTACGTAAGTCGCTCCCGGAGTCGAGACTTTGTAGGTTGGGTTGGACTGCCCGCCTTTGAAAGACACCAGCGTCAGCGGCCCTGCAAATCCCTCAATATGGCGTGCAAGCCAATCGCCCAAAGCACCGGCCTCAACCGGGTGTTGCGGTGATACGGGACGGGTGCCGGTGAAATCTTCGGGGTCGCTCATCACCGGCGATTGTCCCCTCACATCAACATGGTGTTGCGGATCAGGCCCACAGCGAGACCCTCAATTTCAAAGGGTTCGCCTGGCTCCACCACGATGATGTGGTAATCCGGGTTTTCAGGGTGCAGCTCGATC
>CAIOUR010000029.1 GCA_903861575.1 uncultured beta proteobacterium
GGTACTGACTTTGCTGCCGCGCTGCATGCGCGCCAGCCACGCGCCCTATTCCACCAGATCGAGCTATCCGATGAAGCCGCCTGCCGCGATGCGGTGGCCGACACGGTCGCGCGCCTGCGCGGCATCGACGGACTGGTGAATAACGCGGGGATCAACGACAACATCGGGCTGGACGCCGGGCGCGCGGCGTTCATGGGCTCATTGGAACGCAACCTGATCCACTACTACGTGATGGCACATTACTGCGTGCCACACCTCAAAGCCAGCCGGGGCGCCATCGTCAACATCTCCTCCAAAACCGCGATCACCGGACAGGGCAATACCAGCGGCTACTGCGCGGCCAAGGGCGCGCAACTCGCGCTGACACGCGAATGGGCAGCGGCGTTGCGCAACGACGGGGTGCGCGTCAATGCCGTCATTCCCGCAGAGGTGATGACGCCGCTGTACGCGCGCTGGATCAACAGCTTTGACAACGCCGATGAAAAACTGACGGCCATCACTTCCAAAATTCCATTAGGCCAGCGTATGACCACCGCCGAAGAGATCGCGGCGATGGTGGTATTCCTGCTGTCTGCGCAATCCAGCCACACCACCGGGCAATGGGTTTTTGTCGACGGCGGTTATACGCACCTGGACCGGGCTTTGTCTTAAGAGACAGCCGCGCCGTCAGACAATAGGCCGTTATGAACAAATTCACCTACGCGCTATTCCTGTTGTCCGGGGCCTTTTGCGGTGCTGCGTTTGCACTGCCAACCTGCCCGACGGTAGGCTACTACCACCAGTGCGTGGGCAAAGAGAGCTGGCCAAGCGGTAACCGCTACGCAGGCGAATTCAAAAACAACAAGAAGCATGGCCAGGGCACTTACACCGTGGCCAATGGCGACCAATACGTTGGCGAGTTCAAAGACGGTACTTTCAACGGCCAGGGCACATACAGCTTTGCCAATGGCAGCCGGTACACGGGTGACTTCAAGGACGGAAAGAGAAGTGGCTTGGGCGCATTCACGCGCGCAGACGGTGGCGTCATCGTGGGTGAGTGGCGCGACGACGTGGCAAACGGGCGCCTGCTGGAATTTACCGCCGATGGCGTATTGCTGCGCGCAGGCTTGTATGAACAAGGCCGGCTGATCAACCCCGAAACACTGACGCTCAGCCTCTTCCCGCGCTTGAGCCAAAACTCGGCGGTTCAGGCTATCGTGGCAGCGCAAGCCAAGCGGCAGGCCGCAGAAGAAGCCCGCTTAGCGGCTGAAGCCGCCGAGAAGCTGGCCGCAGAAAGTGCGCGAGCCCTAGAGCAGCGACAGGCTGAGGAAGCCCGTTTGGCAAGTGAGGCAGCCGAAAAGCTGGCTATCCAACGGGCTCAAGCCGAAGCGCAGAGGATGGCGGACGAGGCTCGTGTGGCGGGCGAAGCACTGCAACGAGCGGAAGAAGCGCGTTTGGCCGCTGAAGCAGCCCACGCGGCGGAACAACAAGCGTCCACTGAAGCCGCCAAAGCCCAGTCGGGCCTAGCCGCGCTTCCCCCCGAGGAAAAAGAAGCCAAGCAAACCGAGACCGCATCCAAAGCTATCAGTGCCGTAACCCCCACCCTGGCCATCAAAGACTGCGCCGAATGCCCCGATATGGTGTTGCTGCCCAGCGGCAGCTTGCTGATGAAGCTGGATAGAGCACCCAACCCCCAATCTACCGTCACTGTCAATGTGCGCAGTTTTGCTATCGGCAAGACTGAGGTAACCCAGCGGCAATGGAAATCGATCATGGGCGATAACCCGAGCCGCTTTGTAGCCTGCGGCTCGGACTGCCCGGTGGAAAACGTGAGCTGGAAGGACATCGGCCAATTCATCCGCAAACTGAACCAAAAAACCGGACAAAGCTACAGGCTTCCGTCGGAGGCAGAATGGGAATACGCCGCCAGGGGTGGTAGCGCAACAGATGTGCACCTCGCAGATAGCCCATCCAGTCTGGACGAACAAGCCTGGTACATCGCCAATAGCCGCAAGACGCCCCGCCCGGTTGCGGGCAAAAAGCCCAATGCCTTCGGTTTGCACGACCTCTACGGCAATGTCTGGGAATGGGTAGAGGACTGCTTCCACGACACATACGCGGGCTTACCACCCGACGCAAGCGCCTGGGTCACCGGCTGCAGCACGCCACAACGGGTGCTGCGAGGAGGCTCATGGAGCGACGAAGCCAGCAGCCTGCGCAACCGGGGCCACTACGCGCCCGAAATCCGTAACCTGATTACCGGCTTTCGCTTGGCCCGAACCGCCCCCTGATGCCATGACGCCAGCCCGCGCCGCCGATACGCTGGGCATGCCCGAGGCCGAGATGCGCGCCTTAGGGCATCAGATGGTGGAGATGGTGATAGCCCACCTGGTCGGGCGGGCTGAAGAGAAAGCGATCGAGGTGACCGACCGCGCCAGCCTGGAGGCTGTGATCGGTGGCCCGGTGCCGCAGGAACCTTCTGATGCCGCCAGCGCTTTGGCCACTTTGCGCGCGCACGTGATTCCAAAGCAACAACACGGCGACCATCCGCGCTACTTCGCCCGCGTACCCTCGCCTGCGGCATTCACCGGCATTCTGGGCGACTGGCTGGCCACGGGCTTTAACAGCATCGCGGCGTCCTGGGTGGGCGGCTCGGGTACGGCCGTTACAGAGCTGGTGGTCATCGACTGGCTGCGCCAATGCATGCGTATGCCCGAAGGCACGCAGGGCATCATCGTCTCCGGCGGATCTTTGGCCAATTTCACGGCCTTTGCTGCCGCCTTCGCAGCCAAAGGGCGCGGCGTGGTCTATACCAATGACCAGACCCACGCCTCGCTCAAGCGCAACCTCACCGCAGCCGGTCTGAGCATGTCCGACATCCGGGTGCTGAAAACCAATGCGCGTCAGGAATACGACCTCGATGCGCTAGCCCAGGCCATCCGCGCCGACAAGGCGGCGGGCCTCAAGCCGGTGATGGTCATCTGCAACGCCGGCACTACCAACACTGGCGCGGTTGATCCATTGCACGCTATTGCCGCATTCGCGCGTTCGGAGAACCTGTGGATGCATGTGGACGGTGCCTATGGCGGACCGGCCGCCTTGACCGCGCAAGGGGCGCAGGATCTGGCAGGCATGGAACTGGCTGACTCGCTGGTGATTGACCCGCACAAGTGGTTGTTCCAACCCTACGACTGCGGCGTAGTGCTGGTGCGCCACCCCGGCGCGCTGGAACGCGCATTTGCCATGTCACCCGAGTATTTGAAAGACGTGATGGGCGGCGAAGATTCGGTAGACCTGTTCAACCGCTCGCTGGAGCTGACCCGTAAAGCCCGCGCCTTGAAACTCTGGCTGACCTTCAAGACCCACGGTATAACGCAGATTGCCGCAGGCATACAAGCCGGGATGGACATCGCCGTGCGCGCGCAAGCGATGGTGGAGACGCAACCAGACGTGTGGGAACTGGTGACACCCGCCAAACTCGCCATCCTCACCTTTGCCCGCCGTGGCGCGGGCCCGCAAGACCATGAGCGGCTGGTGGCACAACTGACGGAGGAAGGCTGGGCTACGCTGTCCTCCACGAACATCATGGGACGCACGGTTTTGCGACTTTGCACGCTGAATCCGCTGACTACCGACGAGGATATTCGCGCGACTTTGGGGCGGTTAGCGGTGATGCCGGTGTTTGGAAGCTGAGGCGAGCACCGTGGATGCTTCGCTTAAATGGACGATCTCTTTTGCCCTCGTGAGCTTGCTCGGTATGGCGCACGCCATCCAGGTCACGGAAGAGTATTCCTACGACGGCGAGGTATCGCAAAACGAAGCCTGCCGTCGCGCTGAGGAGCGAGCCAAGAGCAAAGCCATTGCATCCGTCCTGGGCGAATTGGTTTCCAGCGAGGAGCAGATGCTGTGCCGCTCGTCAACCGGGAAAGTTGACGACACCTGCGAATTCAACCAGATAAACTGGTCCATCATCGAAGGCGACATACGGGGTGTGAAGCTGATCAAGCGCTCAGAGGCTGAGAAGCGCGGCGACAAGGCATGGTCCTGCGTGTTGACGCTGGATGTGGATGTGGTGGTGCCGACCCGCAAGCCCGACCCCAAGTTCCAGGTCGGGACAGAAATCTATTTTTTGGTGCCCGATCCCCGGAAGCCCGCCCGGCAGCGCGAAAGAGTGATGCGCAAAAATTTCCATGCGGGTGATGAACTGATTTTTGACGTGAAAAGCACCGAGCCGGCCCACTTGGCCTTATTCGGCTGGCTGCCCAACGAGGACAACAAGGTCTACCGCATCGACAGCCCCATCCGCCCGAACTGTCCGCAAGGCGCGCTCTCGGCACCCGACAAAGGCAAGACCGCCGAAACTTATTGCATGACGGCGAGCTGGTCGGATGCCTACAAGGACAACACAAAGAGCTACGACGAATGGCTGATTCTGGTAGCTACCAAGGAGCCGCAGAAATGGCTGGACAAATACGAGCTGGAACAGTTCAAGGCCATCCTGCGCGAAATTCCGTTGGACCAGCGGCGGGTGGTGCGGCGGCCCTACCAATTGTTGAAATGAGTCTGCCTTGAAAATTCGCCTTGCCGCTTGCCTGATCGCTATCCTGGCCCCGGCTCTGTTACCAGGCTGCGCGACACGCTATGTGCCGGGCAATGTAGACAGGCCGGGCAGCGGTGACGGGATTGGCGACGTAGTGGCTTTCGAGACGGCTGCGGACTTCAGTGTCAAGCCGCCTCTGTGTCTGGGCGTGCTGCCGCTGACCCTGGCCAGGCCCGAATTCGGCCCAGCGGACGATGTGCGAAAAGCCCTGCATGCGCACCTCGCCCCTAGCGGAATTGCTTTGATTCCGCTGCAAAAAATAGATGCGCTGATGGATAAGTCGCGCGATGAGACGCAGAACCTGCTTGCCGTGGCAAAGGGCAGCGGCTGTGACACCTTGCTCACCGGTGAGGTGACCGAACGCAGCAGCCGCTTTTGGGGTGTGTATTCCGAGATCCGCCTGGGCGCGAGCCTGCGTATGACGCGGGTCAGCTCCGGCCAGGTCATCTGGCGCGGCAAACACACGGCGGTGGTGCGCGGCGGCGGTATGCCCATGGATGTGGTCAGCGCCATCGGCGGGGTGGTAGCTGCCGGCGTGAACGTGCGCGAAGAGCAGCTCACCCGTACAACGCACGATGTCGCACGCCGGCTGATTGCGGCGATTCCGAATTTGAAATACGCCCCGGACCGCGACTTGGTCGCCGCAGCTGCCGCGCCCCTGCCGCCGGGCTCCGAGGCAGCGCCCTCCGTGCACGCGTTTATCAGCAACATCGAGCAACACCCTTTGCCGCAACTGGAGGGCGCGCTGGTAGACGCACTCGATGGGCCGACCTGGACCAAGCCTCAAGACCGTATCGTGATCGCCGACTTTCTGCTGCAAAAGGCGCCGCGCAGCAGCCGCGCGATGCAGGAAATCGCCATTGCCCGACTGCGCTTGGGTGAACCGGATGCTGCGCTTGCGATGGTCAGCAAAGCGCTGGAGGTTGCGCCGCAGAACCCTGAGTTGCATTTTTTGCAGGGACGCGCCCATTTACAACTGGACCGCCCGGCTGACGCCGCGCGCGCTTTCGTGCGGGCGGCTGCGGCTGCACCACAACCATCTGCCAACTACTTTACTGCCATGGGCGTGTCGTATAACCAGCTCGGAAGCTACGATCGTGCGGTGGCAGCGCTGGTCAGATCGCTGCAGCTGGAATCGGGCCGTCCTTATGTGTTCCTGCAAATGGGCGTGGCATATGCAGGCTTAGGTGATGACGCCACCGCTGCCGGGGCCTTGCGACAAGGCATGGTGCTCAGCCTGGCAGAGAATGATTACCGGACCGCAGTCAAGACCCTGCGCACGTTGAAATCCCTGGGCCTGGAAAGCCAGTTAACCGCAGACGAGCTTGACGCGCTGGAGAAGCGCATCGCCACGTTGGCACCAACATGATTTTTTATAGGAGATAGCCATGACCTTGAATAGAACCATTTTTGTATGCAGCGCGCTTGCACTGGTGTTGACGGCATGCTCCAGCCCCAAGCCGGGAACGCCCGAATTTGTGCAGAAGAAAGAAGAAGAGCAGCAAAAGGCCGTGGTGAAAACCGTAGAGCAGTCGCTTTCGGTAACGCCTGCCTGGTACACCAAGAACCCGGTGGATGCCACTTCGATTTTTGCCAAGGCCACTGAAGCATCAACCAACCGGCAAATGGCGGTCGACAAAGCCATGCATTTGGCCCGCAAAGAACTGGCCCAGCAGCTCGGTGCGCGTGTATCGGCCAAGATCCGGGACTTCGCAACGGAGAGTGGCCGCGCGAATGATGATGATTTCCAGATGGAAATTGAACGCGTTGGACAGAGCGTCGCTTTGGATGTGAATCTGGCCGGGTATGTCCGCGAAAACGACGAAGTCGTGGCCGAAGGCGGCAAGTACCGCGCGTTTGTGCTGTTGCGCTATCCGGTGGGTGAGAGCAACAAAGTCGTGGCAAATCAAGTGAAAAAGAGCGTGGCGCTGGAGAGCAAAGTCAAAGCGTCGAAGGCATGGCAAGACCTTGAACAAGAGATTGAAGCCGCAAAGAAAAAATAACGCGACTGCTCGGGTATGCGCGCTCGCTGGCTTCTGTTTTTTTGCGGCTGGACGCTGCTCAGCACGGCTTTCGCGGGCGAGCACATCAGGGATGAGGACCATGCAACCCTGCTGCGTCAAGCCGCTGTGTTCGTTGAAGCCGAGCGGTATAAAGATGCGGTTGCCGTGCTCAAGAACTTCGAACCCCGCAGCCCCGATGATGAAGTCAGCGTCGGCATCTTGACCGGCAAGATCTATCTGGGCATCAACCGCCCGGCCAAAGCGGTGGGTTATTTCGAAGAAGCGCAGTCGCAAGCCCCAGAACGTTTTGAGGCGGCCTTGGGTGCCGCACAGACCCACCTGCAGTTGGGCCAGTTCACCCAAGCACGCCACTTTGTGCAAATGGCGCAATCGCTCAAACCGGATTCGTCGGAGCCTGATCTGGTACTCGCCACGATGGCGTTGCGCACTGGCAACCCAAGCCAAGCCAGTGCGCAGATGCTGGGCTTGATGAAATCGCGTCCGGAATCGGAAGGTGTGGTCATTAGCTACTCCAGGTATCTCGCCATCACGGGCGATAGCGCCGCAGCGAAGCGCGTCCTGGAAGGCTTTGCGGAGCGTCATCCGGATGCCGCAGCCGTTCGCGAGCAACTGGGCGATTGGGAAATCAAGTCGGGTAAGCAGGCAGCCGGGCTGCAACTCAAGCGCATGGCAGCGACGCTCTATGAGCGACAGGGTGATTTTTTTAAACGGGATGTCATCCAGGCATGGGTAGAAGTCCATGGTCAATTTGCCTCCCAGGCCGAACCGCCAGAGGCCAAAGGTGTCGCGCAACAGTCGCGCGAAGACAAGAGCCCAGTGCCGGTTGTTGCAGATAAAGACTTTGCGCCGCCGGTCAAGCGCTTCCCTTTCCCGAGCGGCGTGATGATCACGGGTGGCAGCGGATTTATAGTTGACGGTGGCCGGAAAATTGTGACCAACCGGCACGTCGTGGAGGGTGGCAAAGAGTTCGCCGTACGCACCGGCCTGGGCGAAATCATCACGGCCCGTTTGTTGTTCCTATCGTCCACCGATGACATCGCGGTATTGGAGCTTGCGCAGCCCCTGCCCGCAGATCGCGCCATTCCAGCCAAGGCCTACGTGAAGCCGGGTGTGGGGCGCAATGTTGTTGTCATGGGCTATCCGCTATGGTCCGTCCTCGGTGAAGGATCGCCTTCGCTGACGAACGGCATCGTTTCCAAGCGAACGGGTCTGCAAGATGACAAGGGCACTTTCCAGCTTACCGCCAAGGTCAACAAAGGTAACTCCGGTGGACCGGTTTTTGATTTGCATGGCAACGTGGTGGGGATCACGGTGGGCAAACTCGACTCCAAGAAGTTCCAAGACGATGAAGGCTTTATTCCGGAGGACGTCAACTTCGCTATCCATGTGGACCGAATACCCCCCATCGCCAACATCCAGCTGCTAAGCGATGTCCCGTCCCCACCTGAATTGGGTGCCGAGGAGCTGTATCAAACGATGTTGGGCAAGGTGGTGATGGTGGCCACTTATAAGTAGCTTGGCCCACGCGCAAATTTTTCAAACCACGTCAAGGATGAAGCATGGTGATCCAAACCAAAGTGGGCCTTGTTCAAGACAAAGCTTTCTACAATTCCAGTTTGAAAATATCTCCCGCCCGCTAGCCGGCTCGCGACCCCATTCCATACGTACTTTTCCATGAAGCAAACCATGATTCGCAAAACCTGCAATGTGATAACGGGTAACCGCGGCACAGCGATCGCATGGATTACCGCAACGATGATGGTTTGCACCAACGCACACGCAGATTCGGCGGTTGTGGATTTCACCTATTCCCCAAGCCAATCCAGCATGATGTCAACGGTAGGCATGGGTATTTACGACCTGAAAGACACTGGCCCGGGCTTTTATGTGAACGGTAGTCTCAGTGGAAGTCCGGATAGCTACTACAGCACCTGCTACTCCTGCGGCTCCGTCAAAAGCACCCAACAAGGTGCCGCACTCTTCGCGCTTGGCGCGACATTTCCGCTGGTGACATCGGATATGCATGTTCCGATTTATCGCACGCTGCATTCCTATGTGGGTTTGGGATACGGAAGCCTGTCTGGCTACGCGCAGTACGCCAGTTCCTCTTCTTGGTACGATTATTCGAGCAAAGACCAGTCAGGCGTCAACGTCAACGGCGGTTTGGTTTTTGGATTTGATGGCTTTGCACTCAACGTCGGCGTGAACTCACTTTCGAAAACGGTTTACTTCGGCATCGGTATCAATACGGACAAAAAATAAATCCGCTTCGCTGCCAAGCTGTATCCAGGTCCGTAGCCACATCACATGAATCCCGCTCGATTGCCTGCTTGGTCGGTCATACGCGTTGCACTGGTCGCGGCCCTCATAGGCGGACTGCTGTCATGTGGTGGAAATTACACCAAGCAGGTATCCACCGTTACTGGTACCGCGAAATACCTCAACCCTAACCTTGCCACGCAGAAGGCTGAGGGTTTTGAAACCCTGCAGATCAATGACCACGGTGTCGCCGGGTTCACGGTTATGCAGCGCTTAAATGCGCCGGAATATGAGGCCCCCGTTGTACAGACCAGCCAAGTCGAAGGCAAGCACCCGAACCCGATTGGCACATCCTTCGGAACAGTGATCACGATAGGCCTCTACCCCCTCTTAGCGCCCAAGGCATTCTTTGAGAATACCGTAGGCCACCAGACCAGCGAGCAGGTAATCAGCACAGAGACCGACAAAAGCAAAGAGGTATCCACCAAACGCTTTGAGTGGGTAACGCTGCCCATGAAGACGGCGGAGATTGAAGTGCAGGGTCTGGGAAAGCCCATCCGGCAAAGCCTCAAGGCAGACACATCTGGTGCCTTCCAGTTGGACTTGTCCCCCCAGCTGATGACCTGGCTGTTGTCGAACGACGGGTTGCCCAGAATTCGGTTTGTATGCCTGAGCTGCACCTCCAACGTGGATGACAAGTTCGTGGTCCGAGAGAAAACCCTGGGATTTGAGGTGCCACAAGTGTGGCGGCTGCTGGCGGCGAGCCGACGGGGAGCGCAAGCGGCTTGGGCGGCAGACCGGGGTATTCTGGGAGAAGACACGAATGCGGATCCCCGCAGCGGTCGGGGGAATTCCATTACATGGCGTGAAGTATTCGCAGAAATTCAGCAGCGTTCAGAGCGCCAGCTGCGCAAGATGGCCGAGATACCGAAGGTCCTTCGGGATGAGAACGCTGCCCTGCTGCGGTCCAAACCATCGCCTGATGCGGCAATCACGCGCGACGAATTCGAGTCCAAAGAAGAATTTGATGCGCGATTACGGGCGGCCCGACTGGCCGAGCAGACCAAGGTCAGCGAATTCAATCGGCAGGTCGAGGAACTCGATAAGAAGATCCGTCAATTTCAGAGCGGCGTTCCAAAAAGCCTGAACCGGGCGCAACAAATTCAGATCATCAATGAGGTCATGGGTGACCTGGTTGGAGACCCGGTGGTCAAAACGGTGGCGTATGACCCCGATATCAAGCGCTTTATCGTGAAGGTGGCAGGGGCCCGGCAAGGCGACCGTTCCGATGTGGTTTTCACCATGGTGACCAGCGACGAGGTGCGTGCCAGTGACGCACGTGAACTCAAGCCACAGCTGTTTTATGCCCGGGTTTTCGTGAATCTGGCGCTATCTGAGAAGGGCATCAATCCCGCTTCGGCGCAATTAGCAGTGAACAACCGTATCCTTGAGATGCGGTACGTGGACAAAGTAGAGCTGCCGGTTTTGGAGACGGTCAAACTGGAGTCTGGCAATCTGGCACCTTTCCCGCTGGCCCGCAAGATTGAGCAGAGTAGCGTGACGGTGAAGGCCTTGCAGCTCACCGAAGATCCGGAAGCAGCCCGTATGCGCGAACGCCTGAGCAAACTGCGCGAAGACATCAGCGAGAAGCAGAGTAGTACCGAAAAAGACCGCATGCGCGATGAGATCCGCGCGCTCGAAGGGCAACTCAAGAAGCTGACTGAGGGCGACTTTATTGATGACCTCAAACCGCTGATTGCAGGACTACCAGCGCGGGCGGCAAACGGCAATGTATTGGCCATGGTGACCGGTATTGCCGAGTACGCGGAACTGCCTTCGGTCAGTTTCGCAGACCGTTCTGCGCAAAGTTTCGCTGAATTGATTCAGCGCCAGTACGGCATCACGCCTGCCAATCTGGTTCTACTTACGAACCAGGATGCGACAGGCGTGCGATGGATGGGACGTTTGCAGGCCATCGCCAGGCGCGCCACAGAGAACGACAGGCTGATCGTTTACTACGCGGGACACGGTGCCCCCACACCCAGTGGGAAAACGACCATCCTGGTTCCGCAGGATTCGACTGCGAACATTCCCGACGATTCTCCTTTCCGACTGAGTGAGATATACAAAATATTGCTCAGTAGCCGCGCCAAACAGATCTTGGTGGTTTTGGATACCTGTTTTTCGGGGCGCACAGACGACAACAGCCTCATCTTCAAAGACGTTGCCCCCCTTTCCATCACGCCACAATCCGGTATCTCCCCGCCTCCGGACCCGCGTATGACGGTGTTGACTGGCGGTGGTCCCAATGATTTTGCGAACGCGCTACGTCCGCGTGGACATCGCTTATTTACCTACCACCTATTGAAAGAATGGGCACGTACCGGCGTTGTTGGCCGTGAACGTTACGGGTTCGTGGTCGATGCCGTAGCCCAAGACGCCTATGCCATGAAGCCAGCCTTTGAACAGCACCCGCTTTGGATCGGCAGCGAAGTGCCAATGTCTAAGTAGGTGTAAGGCGGATGGAACTCTAAATGAGGGGTGCTGTCTGAGACAGTCAAATGGTGCCGGTTATCGGATTCGAACTGATGACCTACCGCTTACAAGGCGGTTGCTCTACCAACTGAGCTAAACCGGCACAGCTTTATTCTACCTTCCGCAGCACTTATTTGACTCGAGTTAAGACAGGTTTTGCCCTGGGAGAAGGCGACGGCGTTTCAGGCGGTGGCTCTGAATCCGAGGCAACGGATGCAACCTGCGGCGCAATGCCAAGGCCGCTTGCCTGTGCCACCGCAAGGTCTCCGACAGGGAAAGCCATCCCTTGGCCATTTTCGCGGGCGTAGATTGCCGAGACCCGCACCACCGGCACAAAAATATCGCGCGCCACACCACCAAATCGCCCTTTGAATTCGATGAATTCATTGCCCAACTGAAGGCCGCTGGTGGCATCAAAACTCACGTTCAACACCATTTCGCCATTTTTTACAAACTCGGCGGGCACCCGAACATCCGCGTTAACGGAGACCACGATATGAGGTGTGTAGCCGTTGTCAGTACACCACTCGTAGATAGCCCGTATCAGATACGGGCGGGTACTCGTAGGAGGATTACTGTCTACCATGGCCTTGCACTGCGCTCTATTTACGCATCACCTTTTCTGACGGCGTCAATGCCTCGATGTAAGCGGGGCGGGAAAAGATGCGTTCGGCATATTTCAGCAAAGGCGTGGCGTTTTTGCTGAGATCAATGCCGTAATACTCCAAGCGCCACAGCAACGGCGCTATCGCTACGTCGAGCATGGAGAAGCTTTCCCCCATCATGAATTTATTCTTGAGAAAAACCGGCGCAAGCTGGGTGAGTCGGTCACGAATGTGCGCGCGGGCTTTTTCTATGGCTTTTTCGTTGCTTTTGGAAGCACGGGCCTCCAGTGTGGTCACGTGAACAAACAGTTCTTTCTCGAAATTCAGCAGAAACAGGCGCACCCGCGCACGGTCCACGGGATCTCCGGGCATCAGCTGCGGGTGCGGAAAGCGCTCGTCAATGTACTCGTTGATGATGTTCGACTCATACAAAATCAAATCGCGCTCGACCAAAATAGGTACCTGACCGTAGGGATTCATGACGGCAATGTCTTCAGGCTTGTTATAGAGATCCACGTCACGGATTTCAAAGTCCATGCCTTTTTCAAACAGCACAAAGCGGCAACGGTGAGAAAACGGGCAGGTCGTCCCTGAATACAAAACCATCATGACTAGACACTCCTAAAAATCAAAAAGAGTGGGCTGCCTCACGCAAACCCACTCCCCATCGCGTGTACCACGCAGCGCCAAGTGGTCGCTACGCAGGGCAAGCGGTTATTGCACGTTTTTCCAATATGCTGCGTTCAATCGCCATGCAAAGAAGGTGAAAACCAGCAAGAACAAGAGCACCCAAACACCCACGCGGACACGGGTACCTTGAGCCGGCTCAGACATCCAGCTGAGATAGCCAACCAGATCGCCAATTGCTGCGTCGTACTCTGCCGGACTCATGGTGCCCGGAGTGACCTGCTTCCACCCTTTGAAAACCTCGACCTCATGGCCGTGCTGCTCCACCGGCATGTATTCAGGAACGCGCTTACCCTGCAACTCCCACAGCACATGCGGCATGCCGACATTGGGGTATGCCAAGTTGTTCCAGCCAGTGGCCTTGGATGGGTCTGGATAGTAACTGCGCAGATAGGTGTAGATGTAATCGGCACCCGTTCCCTGACCCGCTGAAGACCGCGAGCGCGCGATCAGCGTCAAATCGGGCGGGTTTCCACCGAACCACTCCTTGGCTTGACGCGGGTCGATCGCTGCCTTCATGGTGTCACCCACTTTGTCGGTCGTGAACAACAGGTTGTCTTTGATCTGCTGCTCCGTCAAGCCGATGTCCTTGAGACGGTTAAACCGCATGTACGCAGCCGAATGGCAATTCAGGCAGTAATTCACAAACAACTTGGCACCGTGCTGCAAAGCCAAAACGTCGTTTGATTTGTCAGGCGCTTTATCCCAGGCAATTCCGCCGGAGTTGGCATGGACTGCGCCAACGCAGGCCAATAGGAGCGCAATGCTCGCAACAAGTTTTTTCATATACAAGGACTCCAGCGCGAGAGGCTGTCGAGGACGTAAAAATTAATGGGGGGCGAAAGTAACACGCGACGGCACAGGCTTGGTTTCGCCCATGCTGCTCCACCAGGGCATCAGCAGGAAGAATCCGAAGTAGTACAGGGTACCGACCTGAGAAATCCGTTCACCGACTGCAGACGGTGGCTGCACACCCAGGTAAGCCAGCACCACAAAATTCACGACAAACACGGCGTAGACATACAGGTGCCAACTCGGACGATAGCGGATTGATTTGACCGCGCTATTGTCAAGCCACGGCAAGAAAAACAGGATGATCACAGCGCCGCCCATCACCACGACGCCCCAGAACTTGGCATCGGTTTTGAGCATTATGGCAGTGACCACAACCGCCGCCGCCAACACCACCAACTTGAACACAGCGGCCAACTTGCCACGGAGCACCGCCACGAGTGCACCGCCCCAAACACAGGCAATAAGTACCAGCATCATCTCGTCAGTGATAGCACGCAACATGGAATAGAACGGCGTGAAGTACCACACCGGCGCGATGTGCAAAGGTGTCTTCAACGGATCAGCAGGAATGAAGTTGTTGTATTCCAGGAAGTAGCCGCCAAATTCGGGAGCGAAGAAGATGATGGCCGTAAACACCATGAAGAACATGCTGGCGGCAAAAATATCGTGCACCGTGTAGTACGGGTGGAAAGGAATGCCGTCCAATGGGTTGCCATCGGCGCCCTTAGTCGCCTTGATTTCAACGCCGTCTGGGTTGTTGGAGCCCACTTCGTGCAAGGCAATGATGTGCGCGACTACCAGTCCCAACAGTACCAGCGGCACAGCAATCACATGGAAGCTGAAGAAGCGGTTCAGTGTTGCGTCTCCCACAACGTAATCGCCGCGAATCAACAGCGCCAGATCAGGGCCGACGAAGGGAATCGCAGAGAACAGGTTCACGATCACCTGCGCGCCCCAGTAGCTCATCTGGCCCCAGGGTAGCAAATAGCCCATGAACGCCTCAGCCATCAAACACAGGAAAATCGCGCAACCGAAAATCCAAACCAATTCACGCGGTTTGCGGTAGCTCCCGTAGATCAGGCCACGGAACATGTGCATGTAGACCACGATGAAGAAGGCCGAGGCCCCCGTAGAGTGCATGTAGCGGATCAGCCAACCCCAGGGTACGTCCCGCATGATGTACTCGACTGAACCAAATGCCAGTGCGGCATCGGGCTTGTAATGCATGACCAGAAAAATTCCGGTGATGATCTGGATCGCCAGGACCACAATGGCCAATGATCCGAATATGTAGAAAAAGTTGAAGTTTTTGGGCGCGTAGTACTGGCCCAGGTGGTCGTTGTACAGCTGACTCAGGGGGAAACGGTTGTCCACCCAGTTCAGCAAACGCGCGCCCGCAGGGGCGTTAGGGGATATTTCTTTCATTACAGCCATGATCTGCTCCGAAGGCTTAAGCTTTTTTGTCTTCGCCAATCAGCAACTTGCTGTCGGAGAGGTACATGTGGGGCGGGACTTCAAGATTGTCCGGCGCGGGCTTGTTTTTGAACACACGGCCTGCCATGTCGAAAGTAGAACCATGGCATGGGCACAAAAATCCGCCTTTCCAATCGTCTGGCAGGGACGCCTGGGCACCGGTCTGGAATTTGTCCGACGGCGAGCAACCTAAATGGGTGCAGATTCCGACAGCCACAAAAAATTCAGGCTTGATGGAGCGACCCTCGTTGCGCGCGTACTCTGGCGTCAATTCGGAGGGTTTGCGCTTGGATTCGGGGTCGGCCAGCGCGCCGCTCAAAGTGGTCAAAGCCGCCAATTGTTCGGGTGTGCGACGGACAATCCAGACGGGTTTACCGCGCCATTCGACGGTTTTTTTCTCGCCCGGCTTGATGTCTGCCAGGTCCACTTCCACTGCGGCACCTGCGGCCTTGGCACGCTCAGAAGGCTGGAAGGTACTGACAAAGGGGACTGCGACGGCTGCGGCTCCGACTGCGCCGGCACAGGTGGATGCAATGATCCAGGTTCGCTTGCTTGAGTCGACCGCGTGGGTATCGACGTGGGTTGCACTCATGGGAATCCTCAGTCTTCGCTACGTAGGGAAAAAGGGATTGTAGCTGAGGGGTGGCACTTCAAGCCCTTGCCAAACGCGCCGCAGACAGCGCCGCCAGCAAACTGGCCGGGTCGGCAAGACCGGTTCCAGCAATATCAAAAGCCGTGCCGTGGTCCGGACTGGTACGAACAAAGGGCAAACCCAAGGTGCTGTTAACGCCCTGCTCCACGCCAAGGTACTTCACCGGAATCAGGCCCTGGTCGTGGTACATCGCCACCACCACATCGAAACCCTCGGCCTGCCCGGCCCGTGCGCGCATGAAAACCGTGTCGGGCGCAAACGGTCCGACCACATCAATGCCCGCTGCCCGCGCTGCAACAACCGCCGGCGCAATGACCTCGACCTCTTCCGAGCCGAACAAACCACCCTCTCCGGCATGCGGATTCAACCCGGCAACCGCGATCCGCGGCATACGCCTCAGCATGCCTTGCAACGCGCGGTGGGTAATCTCGATGGTCTGCAGCACGTTGCCAAAGGTAACCGCTTGCACCGCCCGCGCCAGCGACAGGTGAATACTCACCAGCACCACCCGCAACTCCGGGTTGGAAAGCATCATCCGCACGGGCACGGAATCCGGGCTCTTTCCTGCGTGCGAGGCGGCTTGCCACTGCAGCATTTCGGTATGCCCAGGGAAACGGTCGTAAGGCGACCCCGCAGCGCTCAAAGCTTCTTTGTGAATGGGCGCGGTGACCACGGCGCTGACTTCGCCGCGCAATGCCGCTTGCGCCGCCAAAACAATGCAGCGTCCCGCAAACGCACCCGCCGCCGCACTGATCTGCCCCACCGCAACCGGCCCCAAGGGCTCACCGATCTGCAGCACGGGCAGGCAGCCGGGCGGGAGGTCCGCGAGCGCGCCAACCGAATCGATCTGTGCCACCGGCAAGGACACGCCACCCCGCTGCACCAGCGCCAGCGCGCGACGCATGGTCTGCACATCACCCGCAACAAAGCAGTCGCGTGTGGCATGCGGACTGTGCAGAAAGGCCTTGGCGATGATTTCCGGGCCGATGCCCGCAGCGTCACCCATCGTGATGGCGATCGGCATGTCGGTCGAATGGCTCATGCGGGGTTGTCGATGTCAATAAAACTGTGGCGCAAACCCAGACGCTGCGCCACATGTTCGGCCACAGCGGGTGCGCCATACCGCTCGCTGGCATGGTGGCCGCAGGCGATAAAGGAGACACCGCATTCACGGGCGTAATGCGCCTGCGGCTCCGATATTTCGCCGGTGATGAAGACGTCCACCCCTGCCGCAATCGCCGCCTCGAAATACCCCTGCGCCCCGCCGCTGCACCAGCCCACGCGGCGCAGCGGTCCGGGCTTCGTATCCACCACGACCACCGACCGGCCGCACACCGATTGCAGTTGCTGCGCCAAAGCGTCCACACTGCTCAGGGGCGCATCCAAATCGCCCCAGCAGCCCAGCATCTGCTCGCCAAAGTTGCCTTGAATTTTCAAACCCAGCCGTGCGCCGAGTTGCGCGTTGTTGCCCAGCTGCGGGTGCGCGTCCAGCGGAAGGTGGTAGGCAAACAGGTTGATGTCGTGCTGCAGCAGACGGGCGACGCGTTGGCGCATCCAGCCGGTGATACACCCGTCCTGCCCGCGCCAGAACAGGCCGTGGTGCACAAAAATCGCGTCCGCACCTTCGGTAATCGCTGCGTCAATCAGGGCCAAACTCGCGGTGACGCCGGAAACGATGCGGCGCACCGCGCTGCGCCCCTCCACCTGCAAGCCGTTGGGTCCGTAGTCTTTGAACCGCGCCGGTTGCAGCAGGTCGTCAAACGCGAAGAGCAGTTCCTGGCGGGTGGTCATTCGAAGATTATGGGGCGGCTCAGCCAGAGAGCGACTGGCTTGCCAGGGTATCGGCGTCGAACTGGCGCATCGCATCCGCCGTGATGCCGTCGGTGGCCAGGCTGGCAATCAGCGACGGCTGCAGCGTGGCCGCCGCCGCACCCGCGGCGATCAGCTTGGTCAAGACATCAGCGGTTTTGACGCTGGCGGCCAGCAATCCCGGGCCCTGCGGCTGCACCGCGACGCATGCGGCTACCAGCGCCCAGACATCGCGCCCTGCCGCTTCCAAACGTCCCAAATAAGGGGCCACATACGCCGCACCCATGTGGGTGGCCCACAGTAATTGCACCGGGTTGGCTACGCCGGTCAGCAAAACGGGTACGCGGCGTTCCCGCACCGCACGCATCAGCGGCTCCCAATCCGCGTGGCAAGGCAATTTGATCGTCAAATGCACCCCGGCGCGCTGGGCACCGGCTTGCAGCGCATCCAGCCAGACCAAACCCCGGCCCACGTCCGCATCAGGCAATTGCAGCATCAGCTCCGGCAGGCCGCAGTCACCGGCCTGCTCTAGCAAGCGCGCGTAGCTGGGCAGGCTGACGGGCAGACCCGCGCGCAGCACCAGCGTGGGATTGGTCGTCACGCCCTGCGGCGCGGGGCAGCCGGGCGGCAGCTTCCAGTCGGTGTGTAAGGCGGAATCAATGTAAAGCTTCATGCCAGGTCACGCTTGAGAAAAATATCTTTGTCCGGGAAAAACTGGCTGTGCAAGGGCAGCCAGGCAGCGCCCAGGGCGCGGGCGTGTGAACCGACTTTACCCATCAGCAACCGCGGCTGGTGCATCCCGTCAAAAGCATAGTGCGCCATGGCCGCTTGCGTATCTTTCAGCAAGACCGCCATCAAAGGCGCGGCCATCGCGCCGTCTATTACCACCGCGTCCAGGTCCAGCAGCGCGGCAGCGCTGGTTACGGTCATGGCCAGGGCGCGGCTGCTTTGTGCCAGCCAGGGTTGCACGTAGCGGGTGTAAGCCGGGTCCATGATGGCATCTTGTTGCAACAAAAAAGGATCGTGTCCATCGGCAATCAACGCCTGCTCGAGTTGCCAGCCCGAGGCCAGTTGCAAGAGCTGTGGCGGGCTTTGGCCGGGGGCGTTACTGCCGTCTTCCAGCCGAATCGGCAAGGAACCAATAGCCCCTGCGTTGCCGCGCTCGCCGCCCATGATGTGGCCCGCCAACACCAACGCGCCACCGATGAAAGTGCCCACAAAAACATACAAATAGCTGCTGACGCCTTGGCCGTGGCCTTGCAACAATTCGGCGACGCAGGCCGCCGTGGTGTCTTTGGCAAATTCCACCGGTAAATCAGTCAAGGCCTGTACCCGGGTGCGTAAATCCACCGACTCCCAGCGCGCCAACGCCGTGCCTGTCTGGCCACCCATGACGTCGGCCCACTGGTGCAAAAACAGCGGTGCACTCAGGCCAATCCCCACCACGCGACCCCAGGATTCACCCCGCCGCTGGCGCAGTTCCGCCAAACCCTGGGCGATGCCGGGCAAAACGGTATCGGGGTCGGGGTAGGCGTAGCGCAAGTCAAATCGTTCCACCAGTCGGCCGCAAAAATCCACCACCACCAATTGCAGGCTACGCCGCCCGACCTGGATGCCGATGCTGTAGGCGCCATCGGGGTTGAGCGCCAGCGGTACCGAGGGCTGGCCAATGCGACCGCGCAACCGGTCTTGCTTGATGACCAAACCGTCATCCATCAAACGTCCCACGATGATGGATACCGCCTGCGTGGACAAGTGCGTCAGGCGTGCCAGGTCGGCTTTGGGCAGGGCGCCGTGGTGGCGTATGGCTTGCAGCACGATGCGCTCGTTGAACTGCCGCATCCCGGTATGGTTGGAGCCCCGCATCCGGCGGGAGTCGCCCACACCGGCATCAGCCGGGCCGGTTGCCGATGCGGAAGATGCGGGCCTGGAATCCGCCATGTTCAGACCAGGATCACGCCCTTGCAAAACAGCGCGTTGCCATAGGCCGTGCCCTCACCGCTTTGGACAATCAGGCTGGCGGCCTTGATGCGCTCATAAAACGCAAAACGCTCCACAGGCTCCACCCGCTCGGCCACACAGCCTGCCTGCGATGCCAGAGCCACCACGGCATCCTGCGCGGGCGTGCGGTGCGCGGGGGCGGCGTTGCACACATGCATAAACGCCACCGGGTGCGGCACATCCACTGCCAGCGGGAAGACCGACAACACCGCGCGGCTCACCCGCTCCAGGCTGTTGCCGGGCAGGCGCACCACCGGGCGGCCTTTAGCCAGAAAATCCGCCGTGAAATTCGCATCCACCACCGCTACCCACTCGCCGTGGCCCATGGCGCACAGGTGCATCAGAAGCTCGGGTGTCAGCAACGGGTCAATACCAATCAGCATGGGAACGCCTCCACAATGGCGAAATAGACGGGCAAACGGTTAAGTGACAGAAAATTCGACGACATCATGGTGAAAAACAAGTTTGCAGAGGCCCCGAGTATCGCGCGTTGGGGTCTTTATCCAAAAACCTGTGGTTGAATTAGTCCCATCTTTTGGCTACCGCAATGAAAAAACACATTTTTGTCCTCGGCGAGTCCCTGATGGACTGCATCGCCCAGCCCGACGGTCAGTTGCGACCCTTGCGCGGCGGCAGCCCCTACAACATGGCGCGTGCGGCCAGCTTGCGCGGTGCCACGGTGCATTACCTCAACCCCCTGTCCACCGATAGCTTTGGCCAGGAGCTTGGCGCGCAGCTGGAGGCCGACGGCGTGCAGATCAGCCCGCAGCATAGCCCCCGTCCCACGTCCCTGGCCGTGGTGCAAATCCAGAATGGCCAGCCCAGCTACGGCTTTTACCGCGAAGGGATCGCCGACCGCGACTACACGGCCGACGCCGTGCTGCAGCGCTTGGCAACGCACGCGCAAGCCCAAGGCCCCGGCGTGCTCAACACCGGCTCGCTGCTGCTGATCCCGCCCGAAATCGACAAAGTGCAGGCCGTCGTGCAGCAGGCGCGCGCCGCAGGTTGGACCATCAGCATGGACGTGAACCTGCGCCCCCAAGTAGCCGGTGATGTGCAGGCCTACGCCAGCGCGATCCGCGCCCTGCTCCCCTTCGCGGACTGGATCAAGGCCAGCGACGAAGACCTGCAAACTCTGGGTTTTGGCGCGGCGCGTCTGGATGCGGCCCCTGCATTGGCGCAGGCGCTGCAAGCCGCTTGTGCGGGCGCGGCCAGCCGGATTGCGCTGACCTTCGGCGGCGACGGCGCCTACCTGCAAGTGGACGGCAGCAGCGCCGCCCTGCCCGCACCCCGCGTAGCGGTGGTCGACACCGTTGGCGCGGGCGATACGTTTTGGGGAAACTGCGTAGCCGATTGGGTGCTGGGACACAGCGGGTCCACCGAGGCCGCCTTGCGCAGCGCCATGCAGGCCGCTGCCATCAACTGCACCCGGGCTGGCTGCCAGCCGCCGCGCTGGAGCGAGGTGCAAGCCTTCGCAGCCGGCGCCTGATCAGCGCCGCCCGGCTTCAGCGCACCTGCAAGGTGCTGCCGTCAAATTCCAAGCCCATCGAAGGCACGGTCACCGCTTTGCGCGCGCCCTCTTTGCGCACCGTACCGGCGTGCCAGGCGTCGTAACCGCCCGCTTGGGCGGCCGCCAAAGTGGCGTCTAGATCAGCGGGAGCCACATACGCCGCAAAGCCCACGCCCATGTTGAAGGTGGCGTAGGCCTCGCGCAGGTCAATCGGGCCGGCCTGCATCAAAAACTGGAACAGCGCAGGCGCGGGGCGCGGGCTGTGAATCTCATACACAAAGGGCGCTTCCAAACGCATCAGCTTGCGCCAGCCGTGGCCGGTGACGTGCGAGACGTAATGCAGCCCAATGCCCGCCTGCTGGCAGGCACGCACAAAATTCACGTAAATCACCGACGGGGCCAACAGCGCCTGCCCGTAGGTGCGCGCATCGCCATGGCCAATTGGCGTCTGGTAGCCCGCAGGCAATCGGTCAGCGATCAAGCGGCACAGCGACAAACCATTGGTCTGCACGCCAGACGACGCCAGGAACACGATGGCATCACCGTCTTGCACCGCGCCGGTGATGCGCCGCTGCTTGGGCGCAACCCGCCCCAC
>CAIOUR010000030.1 GCA_903861575.1 uncultured beta proteobacterium
CGGCCAACACCTTGCGGCAAATGGGCTACGCCAATGCCCGCTATATCGCGGGTGGCTTGAAGGCTTACCGCGCAGTCGTGTGAATTCCGGCGCCCCAGCGCCGTAATCCTCCGAACTATCTCGCCAGTGCTTCGATGGCGTTGTCGATGCAAACCTCGTCCAATAAACACACTGTGAAACATCCGCATCCCGCTGTACGACTACACCGCGCCAGGCTCAGGCTTTGTTGAGAGCACCCTCAAAGACACGGGTCTCGATATCGCGGCGCAGCCGGGTCAACACGCTGTCCCAAGCGTCCAAGGCCTTTTGGCGGTACAGCGTGGCGCTGGGGTACCAGGGGCTGGTCTCGCGCTCCAGCAGCCAGCGCCAGTCCGGCACGAAGGGCAAGAGCAAGCACAGCGGCTTACCTAACGCACCTGCCAAATGCGCCACGCTGGTATCCACGCTGATAACCCAGTCCATGCATTCCACCAAGGCCGCAGTGTCATCAAAGTCGTTCAGCTCACTGGCAAAGCTCTGAATATGTGCGCTGGCGTCCAGCGCGGCCTGGTCGCTGGCACGCACTTCCTTTTGCAGGCATACGTAATCGATGCCGCTGGGCAAATAGCGCAGGAGTTGCTGCAAAGGAATGCTGCGCTCCCGGTCGAACTGGTGTTTCGTGTTACCACTCCAAACCAAACCCACGCGCGGTCGCTGCGCCGGGCCCAAGCGCTTGCGCCACGCCAGCAACTTGGCAGGCTGGCTATGCAGGTAGCGAGGGCTGGCCGGGATCGTCTGAAGGTCAGTGCGAAAGGCAAGCGGCAGGCTGAGCAAGGGGCACTGAAAATCAATGGACTCACCCGCGCTCACCGGGTCTACCCCTTCAGCAATCAGGTGCGAAACGCCTTGCAGGCTTTGCATCACGCCGAGCAAGGGTTGGGGCACCTCCAAAACGACACGGGCACCGAGCGCCGCCACGGCGCCCACATAACGACAAAATTGAATCGTGTCACCAAGGCCTTGTTCGTTGTGCAAGAGCACCGTCCTACCGGCTAGCGATGCGTTGACCTGCAACGCCGGGAAACCCTGATGCCGGCGTTCGAGCTTCGGTATAGAGCCCTTCCAGCGCCACTCGTACAGCGGCCAAGCATTGGCGAAATCCCCTAGCAACAGCAAAACGAGTGACTTGTTCGCTTTCGCCCCGTCGTACTGAGGATCGGCTGCAAGCGCCAGATCGAAGCTGCGCAACGCACCTTCGAAGTTACCCATTTGCCAATACAAGCGGCCACAGTTATTGTGAATATCCGCCCCCGATGGATCAAGGGCCAGCGCGGCCTGGTAGTCAGCCACAGCGTTGTCCCAGCGTCGCAAATCACGCCAGGTATTGCCCCGGTTGAAATAGGCACCGCTCAATTTGGGATCGGCCGCAATCGCCTGTGTGTAACTGTGCAACGCCGCGTCAAACCGCTGCTGTGCCTGCAATAAAACGCCGCGATTGCTATGCGCTGTAGCGTGCAACGGCTCGCAATCAATCGCTTGCTCATAGGCCACGATGGCGGCCTCGGTCAGTTGCAAGGCCTGTAGCACCACACCCCGGTTGTAGTGGGCCTGCGCCAGGCGCGGCTGTAAGGCCAGCGCCCGGTCATAGCTGGCCAGGGCGTGGTCCCACCGCTGGGTCGCCTCGCAGGCATTTCCGTATTGAAAGTGTGCCTCCACGTGGCCCGGCACCCGCTCAATCACTTTGCGGTAGCTCTCAGCGGCAGCGGCATGCCGCTTGAGCATCTTCAGCACATTACCCTGGTTCATCAGGGCATCAACAAAGTCGGGGGCCAATGTCAAAGCCTGCGCATAGCAGGTCAGCGCCAGCTCCAATTGCCCCAGGCTGCGCAAGGCATTACCGCAGTTGGAATGAATAGCGGGGTCTGCCGGGTCCAGCGCCAAGGCTGCCTCGTAACTTGCCAGGGCCGCTTGGAAGTTTCCGAGCAGGTACCAGGCGTTGCCACAGTTGGTGTGGGCGTTGGTGTAGCCGGGCTGCACATGAATAGCCCGTTCATAGCTGGCAATGGCTGCGGGCAGTTGGCCCACACCCTGCAAAGCGATGCCCAGGTTGTAGTGGTAGTCGGCCTTATGCGGATCGACCGCAATCGCCTGGGTGATCCACTCTGCGGCCTGCGCGTGCGCATCGCGCTGCAACGCCAAAACACCCATCAAATGCAATGCGTCGCCATGGCGGGGTTGCTGGGCAAGTATTTGGTTGTAGCCGTCTTGTGCGGCGTCCAACTGCCCACTGTGGTGGAAGGCCAGGGCCTTCTCGAAGGCGAGCGCGAGAGAATTCGGCGCTGGTCCAGCGACAGCATCAGGAGCGCTTGTGCGGTGCAAAATCATTTGGCAAGTTTACGGCTGCGCACACAGCCTGCCTCGCCCGGATGCCAGATCATGCAAAAAAAAGGACCTCACGGCCCCTCTTTTTGCACCGGCATGCGCCTTACTTCCCCAGCGCTTCGATAGCGATATCGACACGCACCTCGTCACCCACATACGGCGCGTACTTGCCGGCGTTGAAGTCGGTGCGCTTGATGGTGACAAAGGCGTTGGCACCCAGAGCCGGCACTTTCATCATGGGGTGGGGAATGGCTTGGAAAGACGTGACGGTCAACGTTGCCGGTTTGGTCACGCCTTTGATCGTGAGTTGACCTTCAATAGTCGCTGGCTTATCGCCGGCAAAAACCACTTTGGAGGACTTGAAGGTCGCCGTGGGGAACTTGGCCGTGTCCAAAAAGTCTTCGCCCTGGATATGGCCGTTGAACTCCGAGGAGCCGGTGTTGACCGTGGTGGTATCGATCACGATGTCGACTGCACCGGTCTTGGCCTGGGCGTCATAGACGACGGTGCCGGTTGTCTTGCCAAAGCTGCTGAGTTGGGTGGAAAAGCCCAGGTGCGAATACGAGAAACGCGGAAAGGTGTGCGAACTGTCCACCGTGTAAGTGACCGGTGCGGCCAGGGCCGCTCCGGCAGCCAAGCTAAGCATAGCCAAGGTGGCGCTGATGTGTTTCATGGATTTCATAAAGGTACTCCTGTTAAAAAAACGTTATTTGCCGGTGGCGGCGTTGAAAGCGGTGAACTGAAAATTGACCTGGATGTCGTTGGCCACGACATCGAATTTGGACCATGTGCCCTCGCCAATCGCGAAGTCGGCCCGCTGCATGGTGAAGCTGCCGCTGACCACACTGGACTTGCCTTGCGGGCTGAGCTTGATGGTTGATTTGACATCCCGGCTGTGGCCTTTGATGCTGAGTGAACCCAGCACCTCGTACTGATTAGGCGCAATCTGTTTGATCTGCTTCGCCGCGAATACCGCTTTGGGGAATGCGGCGGTGTTGAACCAGGCTTTACCCACCACTTCCTGGTCGGCCTCGCCAGAGCCGGTGTCAATGCTGGCCAGGTCGACCTCGATCCCGACCTTGGCCTGCTCCGGCTTGGCGGGGTCAAAACTCAGCGTGGAGCTGAACTTGGCAAAGTGGCCGTCCATGGCCACGCCCATTTGCTTGAAGCTGAAGCCAATTTTGCTTTTGTCGATTTGGACGGCATCTAATGTTGCCGCTTGCACGGTTACCGCAGTTACCGCAGTTACCGCAGTTACCAGGACGGTGCCCAACACGAGCGCGGGCTTGCGCAGGGAAGTCACGAACAAGTTCACAGTGAATACCTCAGGGTTTGGATAGAAAGCGGACGGGCAGCATGCGGCGCAGGATGTCGTCCTTGAGAACCAGGTGGTGCAACAGCGCAGCCGCGGCGTGGATACCGATCAGCACCAGCAACCCGATGTTGAGCGCCGAGTGCAGTTCAGCGAGCTGCTTACCCAATTCCTTATCCCGTCCCAGAAGATCCGGCAAGGGCAGTACGCCGAACCAGACCGTTTGCACGCCCTTGGCCGAGCTCATGAGCCAACCGCTCACGGGAATAACCAGCATCAAGACGTACAGCGCCAGATGCCCTGCGTGGGCCAGTAATTGCTGCAGGCCATTCATGCTGAGTGGATAGGCTGGTGGCCGGTGGGTGACGCGCCAGGCCAGGCGCAGCCAGACCAGCAGAAAAACGGACACGCCGGCCCATTTGTGCCAGGAAAAATACTGCAGCTTCTCGGGCGACAGCGGCAGATCGGCCATAAAGAAGCCCAATGCGAGCAAGCCAAAAATCATCAAGGCCATCAGCCAATGCAGGCCCTTGGCGGTCGCGGTGTAGTGCGGGTTCATGGGGGTCTTTTCAATGGAAGGTGTAGCCGTCCATGGCGATCACGTAATCGCTGATGCCACGGTAAAAGGCTGCGGGTTGCGCACCAGGTCCGGCGGCTCCCAGCGCGGTGAACAGGGGCAGCAAATGGTCTTCGCTGGGGTGCGCGCGGGCTCCACCGGGGCTGGCCTGGCGGTAGTTCAACAAGGCGGCAACATCTCGGTCCACCACGTGCTGGCATACCCAGTCCGCAAAGCCTTGCACATAGTCCGGGGTCTGCCCGCCAGCCATCCGCGCCGACTGGTAATCGCGCAGGTTGTGGGTGACATTGCCGGAACCGATAACCAGGAGGCCTTCTTGCGCTAAAGCCGCCAGCGCCTGCCCCACCCGGTAAGCGTGTTCGGGTCCCAAATGGGTCTGTACAGACAGCGGGACGACGGGAATGTCGGCACTGGGGAACATCTGTCGCAGCGGAATCCACGCACCGTGGTCCAAGCCACGCCGCGCATCTTGCTGCACCGCAAAACCGTGCGCCTGCAACGCTTCCACGACCAGCTTGGCGGCCTCGGGGCAGCCCGTGGCCGGGTAGCGGATCTCGTAGAGGCGGGGGTCGAAACCGCCAAAGTCGTAAATGGTTTCGAGCTGCGTGGCAAAGCCGACGGTCGGCGCGGCGGTCTCCCAATGGGGGCTGATGACGACGATGGCGCGCGGCGCCGCAAGGGCTCGCGCCACCTGCTCCATCGCCGCGCCTGCGGCTCCGGGCTGCAAGGCAAAGGTAGGGGCACCGTGGGGAACAAAAAGGACGTTGCGCTGGGTTTGCATGGTGTGTGGCTTTCGCTGGGTTCGAATGTAGGCGGCATCAAATAATAAAAATAGATGCTAATTGAGACTTATTTGTTGCAAAATTCGCAACAATGGACACCTACCACGCGATGCAGACCTTTGTGCGGGTCGCCGAATCAGGCAGCTTCACCGCTGTGGCAGACCAGTTGCAGGTCGCCCGCTCTGCTATCACCCGGCAAATCGTCGCGCTGGAAAAGCATCTGGCGGTCAAACTGATCACCCGCAGCACCCGCCGCCTGACCCTGACCACGGCCGGTGCCGCGTATCTGGAGAAGTGCAGGGTCATCCTGAACCTGGTGGACGCGGCCGAATCCAGCCTCAGGGAAGACCAATCGGTTCCACGGGGCCGCATCCGACTGGCGCTGCCGCTGAGCTTTGGCTTGCAACAGCTGGCACCCGCTTTGCTGGACTTTGCCCAGGCCCAGCCCCACGTGGAGCTGCTGTTGAATTTTTCAGAAAGTCGCTCCAACCTGATTGAACAGGGCATTGATCTGGCCCTGCGCATCACCGCCGACCTGCAGCCCGGCGATATTGTGCGAAAACTAGGCGCATGCCGCCTGCTCACCACTGCATCGCCGGCCTACCTGGCCCTGCACGGCGAGCCGCGCCACCCTGGCGACTTGCAGCACCACGAGTGTCTGGTGTATTCCATGACCTCCAGCGCCAGCAATTGGACCTACCGGGTACAAGGTAAAACCCAGACTTTTCCGGTGCGCGGCCGGATCACGGCCGACAACGGGCTGGTCTTGCTGCAAGCCAGCGCACGGGGCATGGGTATTTGCCTGCAACCCGATTTTCTGGCGCAGCCCTTTTTGGCGCGGCAGGAGGTGGTTGAAATCCTGCAGGAATTTGCGCCACCTGCTCTGGGCATTTACGCACTGTTGCCGAGCAACCGCTACATACCGCACAGGGTGGGAGTCTTGATGGAGCATCTGGCCCAGTCATTGGGAAAGCGGCCAACTTGATGACAAGCCCATCGCTTTGCCGCGTAAACTCTTCCCCGAGTCACTCAACCGAGAGCATCCCGTAACCCTTACTTTGCCGAGGTTCCCCGTGCAACGCAGAGATCTTCTTCAGACGGCCGGCCTACTTGCCGCTCTTCCCCTTCTGGCGCGTGCCGAGGACAAATACCCCAGCAAACCCATCACTTGGATTTGCCCATATGGAGCCGGAGGTAATGCCGATACGCGGTCGCGGCAAGTCGCAAGAGTCATGTCGGACATACTGGGCCAGCCCATTCTGATTGAA